>CAXNCU010000128.1:0-3036 GCA_964200985.1 Candidatus Planktophila sp. | reverse complement strand
GAATAGCCAACGCCGCTTGCGGCCATTAACTTGGGATACATAGATGTTGGAGTAAATCCAGGCATTGTATTTATCTCATTGATAATTACTTCACCTTGATCGCTATAAAAGAAATCTACTCGAGCCAGACCACTGCACCCAAGGGCTTTAAAAGCTTGTATGGCCTTTGCGCGAATCTCATCACTCGCAGTCTCTGGAATAGCGGCTGGAAGATTTACTGTGGTTGCTCCATCTAAATACTTGGCTTCAAAGTCATAGAACTCGAATTTACTATCAATCACAATCTCGCCTACAAACGATGCCTGCACTGTGCCTTTGCTTTCAAGTACTGCACACTCGATTTCTCGGCCTACTATCGCGGTTTCAATCATTACTTTGCGATCAAAAATAAATGCTTCTTTAAGCGCAGCCTCTAATCGATCGGCCGATTTAACTTTGCTTGTTCCTCGACTAGAGCCACCACGAGCGGGCTTAACAAAGACCGGATATGAAAGATTCGCGATCTTCGACTTCCAATCTGCGCTAGTAACAACGACGCCATCTGCAACGCTCATGCCCGCGGCGGCAAAGACGGTCTTGGAAAATGATTTATCCATCGCAGCAGCCGATGCCATTACTCCGCTACCAACGTAGGCAATATCGGCGATTTCAAGAAAGCCTTGAATCGTGCCATCTTCACCGAATGGACCATGAAGGACAGGAAAAACAACGTCAATATCTAGAGCTATTCCATCAATGGAAAAGCCATGAACATCGGCGACAAGTGGTTTGGCTCCTTCATCAACGGATGGAAGTACGCCATTGAAAATCGATAACGGGTAGTTGGTAGGCAGTAATACCCAATTACCTTCCTTGGTGATGCCCATCAAAACTGCATCAAACTTTGCTGCATCTAAACCGGCAAGGACTCCCCCTGCAGAGAGACAGGAGATTTCATGTTCGCTGCTGCGACCTCCGCAGATAATTGCAACGGTTGTCTTACTCATCGAATAAAATTCTCTCCATGAGTAGTTATCTCCATCAAGCGATCAAAGGCCTGCATGGGCGTAAGTGTGCCTGCGCAGACATCGGCAACGGCTTCGATCACTGGGACCTCGATACCCACTCGACGGGCGATTTCAACAACTGCACTGGATGAGGCTACGCCCTCAACGGTCTTGGGCACTTCTTCGCGCGCGATTGCCATTGATCCTGAGCGACCCAATGCCTCGCCAAAGGTGCGATTGCGAGACAGAGGTGAGCCACAACTTGCAACCAAATCGCCCATACCGGCTAGTCCTGCAGCGCTCAGAGGGTCGGCGCCATGTGCGGCCGATAGCCGTGCGACTTCATTTAAACCTCGAGTAATGACCATCGCTTGAGTGTTTTCGCCAAAGCCCATACCAATCGACATGCCAACGGCCAGAGCGATGACAGATTTAATCGCACCTGCAAATTCACAACCCAAAATATCCGTTGACGTATAGACGCGATAGTAAGGAGTTGCAAACATTTGCACTACTTTTTGAGCCACTATCATCGTGTGAGCTGCAACAACGGCTCCGGCTGGTTGCCGCAGAATTAATTCACTAGCTAAGTTAGGTCCAGTGATGATTGCGACATTCTCAGTTGCCATTACATCTTCAATAATCTGCGACATGCGAAGTGATGTGCCTACTTCTATACCCTTCAAAGTGCTTATGTATAAGGCATTTGACGCGGCTAAGTGTTTCCAAGAATTTAGGTTCTCACGAAGAGTTTGAGCTGGAATGGCTAGCACATAAATGGAGGAGTAATCAAAAGCCTGTACTAAATCCGAGGTTGCTCTTAAGCCCGCCGGCAACGAGCTGTTTCCAAGGTATCGAGAGTTAATGTGTTTTTCATTTATCTCATCGACAACCTCTTGATTGCGACCCCACATTAAAACATGATTCCCGGCATCGGAGAGTACTTGAGCCATTGTGCAGCCCCACTGCCCCGTACCAAAGACGGTTACTTTACTCATCGCTTCTTTTTAAAGTTTCCAGTGCGTGGTAAATCTGAATTGTGCGGATCAAAGATTTCTACAGGTCTTTTCTCTCCCCGCAGCTCTTCTAATAAATCGGTAATAGCACGCATCACAAATGCCGTAGCTTCAGTGAGAGCTACTGGGTCGTTTTCCTTTCCATACCAAGGCGATAAATCCAAAGGCTCGCCAACCAGAATCTTGATTGGCGTGCGGGGAAAAAACTTAATCTTCTTTTCATAGGTCGGCATGACAATCTGAGAACCCCACTTGGCAATCGGAATTACTGGGGTCTGTGTGGTTATGGCAAGACGAGCAAGCCCCGTCTTTGCAATCATCGGCCAGCCATTAGGGTCGCGCGTTAACGTGCCCTCTGGATAGACGCCTAAAAGGTGGCCGGCCTGCAAAACCTTGACCGCATGTTCAAGAGCCTTGGCGGCATCTTTACCCTCACGTATAACTGGAATCTGCCCGGCCGCTAGAACAATTGCGCCGATCACTGGAACTTTAAAGACGCCCTCTTTGCCGATATAACGAGGCGCACGACCACTTCGGTAGAGAAAGTGAGTAAGGAATAAAACATCTAAATACGAAACGTGGTTGCTGGCAACTATTACTCGTCCAGTTTTCGGAATATTATCGGCGCCTCGCCACTTTTTCTTGCCAACTAAATTAAGTAAGGGGATAACAACTGTTGTGCCGATCTTAAATGCCAGGTTTGTTCCAAGGGGTTTACCGCTTGGTGGAGCATAAGAGACTTTGTACTCCTTCATGGCCTCAATAATAGTGCTGATAAAAAGAAAACGGGGCCAGCATGTGCCGGCCCCGCCTCCAATTAAGAGTTAAAAAGAATTACTTCTTCTTAGCCTTCTTGGCTGCAACCTTCTTCTTAGCTGGAGCCTTCTTGGCTGCAACCTTCTTCTTAGCTGGAGCCTTCTTAGCAGCCTTCTTGGCTACTACTGGCTTTGCCTTAACAACTGGCTTTGGCTCTGGCTTTGGAGCTGGTGCAAGCTTGCGTGCTCCTGAGATGACATCCTTCAGACCCTTTGCAG
>CAXNCU010000127.1:0-3044 GCA_964200985.1 Candidatus Planktophila sp. | reverse complement strand
TTTAACTAATGGTGGAATCCCAGCAGATGCACTCACACTTGGCGCAGTATCAACATATGCCAACGAAGAGTACGTCAATGGAAATTCAACAGGGCGCATACTTTCATACCGCGCAAATCGTGATGTAACAGTGCGCACAAAAGATGTTGCACTAGTCTCAATGCTCAGCCAGGGGATCGGCTCACTTCTAGAAACTGGAATCAACGTCAATAACTATGGTCCCCAGTACTACATCTCAAACTTGCCAGAGCTTCGCCCAGCGTTAATGAGCGATGCGATGAAGGATGCAAAGGTTCGTGCTGAGGCACTTACAAAGGCCGTGGGCAGCGAACTTGGTTCTCTCGTAAATGTAAAAGCTGGACCAATTCAAATCACAACACCTGATTCAACGATGACAGCTGATTACGGTGCCTACGACACATCTACTATTGAAAAGACAGTTACGGCAACTGTTTCGGTTACCTTTAAAACTGGCTGATAAAAAAATTAAAGCGGAATATTGCCGTGGCTTCCACGGCGATGAGGTGCATCGGCAATTGTTTTAGCCAAAGCGCTTCGAGTTAACGCAGGTTCAACCATTTCATCGACTGCGCCGATTTCGATTGCACGGATGACGCCCCCTGAAATCTTTTCATGTTCGGCGGCAAGTTCTAACTCCATCGATTCGCGTTGTTCTGCAGGCAGATCTGCCAATATTCTTCGGTGCAGTACTCGCACTGCGGCAACTGCGCCCATTACTGAAACCTCAGCTTGTGGCCACGCAAATACTCTCGTAGCACCCAAGGCCTTTGAGTTCATCGCAACATATGCCCCGCCATATGCACGGCGAGTAATTAATGTGACGCGAGGGACAACTGATTCACCAAATGCATGTAGCAACTTCGCGCCACGTCTGACCGCGCCTTCCCACTCTTGACCTGCTCCTGGTAAAAATCCCTGCACATCGGCGATCACAATGAGCGGGATTCCAAAGGCATCGCATGTGCGAACAAAGCGCGCGGCTTTTTCGCCAGCTGCAGCATCTAATACACCGGCAAGGTGTGCTGGATTATTTGCTAGAACGCCAACAGTGGCGCCACCCAATCGCCCAATTATTGTCGTCATATTCGGCGCCCACATTGAAAGAAGTTCAATGTGTTCAGTCTCTGTATCTAAAATTGCATTGATTAAAGGATGGACTTCATACGTGCGAATCTTTGAATCTGGGACAAAGCGCGAGAGATCAATATCTACTACATCTGGCCTCATAAAACCTTGATTTGCGAAGAGGGCAGTTAAGTCACGAATATCATCAAATGCCTCTTGTTCATTTGGGGCGATGATGTGTGCAAGTCCGCTATTTTTCTTGTGTGCCTCAGGGCCACCAAGAAGTGCCATGTCGATATCTTCGCCAGTAACGCTTTTAACAACGTCTGGACCAGTTACAAAGATGCGACCTTCAGGTGCAAGAACTACAACATCGGTCAGGGCCGGTCCATATGCGCCGCCACCTGCAGTTGGCCCAAGTACTAATGAGAGTTGCGGAATTCGACCACTCGCAGAAATCATTGATTGAAAGACTTCACCGAATGCATCAAGGGAGGCGACACCATCGCTTAAACGAGCACCACCTGAGTGCCAAATACCAATGACAGGAACTTGTGCACCCATAGCGGCTTTATAGGCCGTAACGATCACTTTTGATCCATCGACTCCGAGTGCGCCACTTTTTATCGTCGCATCTGATGCGAAAATTACTACTTTGTTCCCTTTGATTAATCCCGTCACTGCAACCATTCCGCAATTAGTGCGGGGGATTAGGAATTCAAATTTTCCATCATCGACTAAACGAGCGATGCGTAGTTCTGGATCACGGGGATCAGTTACCGGCGTCGGCATCTATATGCTCTTAAAGACCAATACGACGTTGTGACCACCGAAGCCAAATGAGTCATTGAGCGCTGCAATATCTCCGGCTGGCAAAGCTCGTGGTTTATCGCGCACAACATCAACAGTGACGGCTGGATCTAGATCATCGATATTAATCGTTGGTGGAGCAAGACGATCTTGCAGAGTTTTTACAATAAATACCGATTCAATTGCACCGGCGCCTCCTAATAAATGGCCGGTCATGGATTTAGTTGCAGAGACTGCAACATGATCTGCGTCAGCGCCAAGGGCTGCGCGCAGAGCATTTGCTTCGGCAACATCACCAGCAGGTGTGGAGGTCGCATGAGCATTTAAATGAACAATGTCTTTCGTCGTTAAACCCGCATCGCGCAGTGCAAATTTAAGGGCGCGTTGTACGCCGGCGCCATCTGGATCTGGGGCTGCAATGTGATAACCATCAGATGTTAAGCCTTGTCCGACGATTTCACAGTAAATCTTGGCGCCTCGTGCGCGTGCATGTTCGTACTCTTCAAGAACGAGAATTCCGCCACCTTCACCAAGTACAAAGCCATCGCGATTTAAATCATATGGACGAGATGCGCGAGCTGGATCATCGTTTCGAGTTGAAAGCGCCTTCATTGCAGCAAAACCAGACATTGGCATTGCATGAACTGCAGCCTCAACGCCGCCGCTTACAACGACATCGGCGCGATTATTTCGAATCATGTCTAGTGCATAACCAATTGCCTCAGCCCCTGATGCGCAAGCGCTGACCGGTGTATGAACACCTGCTCTTGCCTGTAATTCAAGTCCAACATTTGCCGCTGGACCATTTGGCATCAACATAGGGACTGTGTGAGGGCTTACAAAACGTGCGCCTTTTTCACGCAGAATGTCGTATTGATCGAGCAACGTTGTTACTCCGCCGATGCCCGAAGCTATGACAACACCTAAACGCTCCTTATCCATTTCAGGAGAGCCTGCACCTTTCCAGGCTTCACGTGATGCGATGAGGGCGAACTGCTCTGATCTATCTAAGCGGCGCATTTCTACGCGCTCCATCTGCTCACTTGGCTCGACGGCAACGCGTGCGGCAAAGTGGACAGGAATAGTTTGTGCCCAATCCTCAGTTAGTAAACGCACACCACTTTTTCCGGCTAAAAGCGCCGACCATG
>CAXNCU010000126.1:0-3100 GCA_964200985.1 Candidatus Planktophila sp. | reverse complement strand
TCGCTTTCCAGCGCGCTCGTGCATGATCTTTCCGGTACCTGTAACGCGGAAAGTCTTCTTAGCTCCGCTGTGCGTTTTCATCTTTGGCATCTTTATGCTCCATCCATTGTCTCTGCCGCTGCATCTGCTTTGGCTTTACGTGCCGCCTTTGCTTCCGCAACTGCTTCCGTTTTCTTTTTCGTCGGTCCAATAACCATTGTCATATTTCGTCCCTCTTGCTTTGGGGCGAATTCAATGAATCCAAACTCTGCGATGTCTGTTGCCAAACGTTGCAGCATTTTGTATCCAAGCTCTGGCCTCGTTTGCTCGCGACCGCGGAACTTCATCGTCACCTTCACCTTGTCGCCACCCTTGAGAAACTTCTCAACTTGATTACGTTTGGTTTCGTAATCATGGGTCTCGATCTTTGGTGTTAAACGCACTTCCTTCACCACAATGTGGGTCTGGTTCTGTCGCGCCTCGCGTGCCTTTTGTGCGACTTCGTACTTATATTTTCCGAAGTCCATAATCTTGCATACGGGTGGATTGGCCTCTGCTGCGATCTCGACTAAGTCCAGACCTACCTCATCTGCCATTCTTAACGCGGTATCGATATCTACAACCCCTACTTGTTCGCCGGTATGTCCGATCAAACGGATTTGGGGTGTGCGAATTCGATCATTAATGCGTGGTTCAGTGCTGACTGTGTGCTCCTTCGGTTAAGTCAAACGCTTTGGTGTTACAGCATCTGCTAAAAAGAAAACCGCAAGGATGGATAAACTCATCTCATCCGACGAACCAGCTCGCACTAGTGGCGAAGAAGGTGGGAGCGGTAACTCCTCTTGCAGTGAGCTGTTAGGCCACTGGTCTGTGGGAAAGGATACCCGAGGGGGGTGAAAGCGCGAAATCGAGCGGGTTTTTAGGCACCCATCGCATGCAGACCGCCATCGACATGGATAATTTCAGCCGTTGTCTTGGGAAACCAGTCAGATAGAAGAGCGACCGTTGCCTGTGCCGCCGGAATCGGATCGGTCACATCCCAGAACAGTGGTGAACGCTCATTCCATACTTTCTCAAACTCTTCAAAGCCGGGGATTGATTTCGCTGCCATCGTACGAATTGGTCCAGCGGCAACTAAATTAACTCGTATGTTCTCTGCGCCTAAATCTCGCGCAAGGTAACGAGATGTCGATTCAAGAGCGGCCTTGGCAACACCCATCCAGTCATACTTTGGCCAGGCAACTGCAGCGTCGAAATCTAGACCAACTACTGATCCACCGCCGTTAAAGAGTGGACGCGCAGCCATCGTTAGCGCTTTAAGCGAAAAAGCTGAAACATGCAGCGCCGTTGAAACATCCTCCCATGAGGTATTTAGAAAATTCCCGCCAAGGGCAGCCTCTGGTGCAAAACCAATTGAGTGCACAACACCGTCAAGACCATCTGGAAAATGCTCACGTACACGAGATTCGAGTGCAGCGAGATCGTCAGTGTTTGTCACATCTAACTGAACGATTGGTGCAGGCTTTGGTAAACGTCCTGCGATACGAGTTGTTAAAGAGAGTACTCGACCATAGGAGGAGAGGACTACTTCGGCTCCTTGTTCTTGGGCAATTCGCGCAATATGAAAAGCAATCGACGCGTCAGTTAATACTCCGGTAACAAGTATTTTTTTGCCTTCAAGTATTCCCATTTAGTGTCCCATGCCTAATCCGCCATCAACTGGGATTAAAGCCCCAGTTATATAGCTTGCTTGTGGTGATGCGATGAATGCAACTACTTCGGCTATCTCTCGTGCTGTGCAAAAACGCCCCAGCGGTACTGACGCGGCAATTTCATTACGACGCTTTTCATCTAATCCAGAAGTCATATCGGTCTCGACAAATCCAGGTGCAATTACATTGGAAGTAATACCTCGGCTGCCAATTTCGCGGGCAAAAGATCTGGCCATTCCTACCAATCCCGATTTGCTGGATGCGTAGTTCACCTGCCCTGCAGATCCTGTTGTTGCGACAACTGAACCAACAAATATTAAACGACCGCGTTTTAACTTTAGTAATCCCTTGGTTGCTCGCCGTGCAACTCGAAATGCGCCCGTTAAATTTGCGTTAATCACATCTTCAAAGTCGGCATCACTCATTCGCATGACTAGGCCATCTTTAGTGATACCGGCATTGGCTACGATTATTTCTGGCAAACCCCACTGGGCCTCAATGGAGTCAAAGGCGGAATCAACACTCTCGGTCGAGGTCACATCCATCACAACCGAGTTAAAATCGGCTGGAGCCACGCCTGCACGGTAGGTCACAACAACATCGTGACCGGCGGCTTTAAGAGCGTGAGCGATAGCCAAACCGATTCCACGATTGCCACCGGTAACAAGGGCTAATGAACTCATGAATGTAAATCTAGTGGGTACTGATTAGTATTCAAAAGATGCAGCGGTGCGTGGCTGCCAATAGGCTTACTCTCATGGCCGATGAAAAGGAAATCTTTGATATCACCAGCGCGCCTAAAGGGTTAAGCGCCGATCAAGCATCACGACAAAAACGCTACTTCATTTCGATGATGATTAGAACTGCCTGTTTCATTTTGACCGTCATATTACCCAGTCCATATAGGTGGGTTGCCCTTCTGGGCGCGGTAGCTTTGCCTTACTTTGCCGTTGTTATTGCAAATGCTGGACGTGAGACCTTTACTCGTGGGGCAAACGTACATGACGAGAATCCTCGCTCACTTTCTTAATCTAAAGTAGAGCCATGCAAAAAGAGCCTTGGGCTATTTTCAAATCAGCGGTAGCCCTCGCAATTATTCTCTTATGTTTATTGGCTGCTCAATGGCAGTATCAACGCGGCGTGGATCGACATGCTCGCAATTCAATGATTAATGAACACATCGCGTTCAGCTCACTGGTTCCCCTACAAAAGGTTGCTTCAGATCCAACGAAATATGAATGGCGAATGGTCACAACCTCAGGAAAGTTCAATCCCAATGAACAGATTCTGCTGCGCAATCGATACTCGGAGGGTGTCTACGGTTTCGAAATCTTGACGCTTTTTACATCAATCGATGGAAAATCCTTTTGGGTTGATCGAGGATGGGTAAAGGCAGGAAAAACAGCGAC
>CAXNCU010000125.1:0-3119 GCA_964200985.1 Candidatus Planktophila sp. | reverse complement strand
TTAGCCCGAGATGTATATGCATACTTGGCAACTAACGTAACAACTCAGAAGTTTTCAAATATAACCAAGTCCGAACAGACCCATATGGATCAGATTGCTGCGGTTTTAAAGACTTACAACTTTTTCAACCCGACTCTTACTCGCGCACCAGGCGTATTTAGAGATGCCAAACTCCAAGCTCTCTACAATGATCTGATTGCAAAGGGATCTGTTGACTATGCATCTGCAATGGGCGTAGGGGTTGCAATCGAGGGGCTCGATATCTCAGATTTAGCGAAGATGCTTAAGTCATCAATGCCTGCAGATATGAAGCTAGCACTTGATAACCTCATGAGGGGATCTGTTAATCACTTAGCAGCCTTTAAGCGCTAAAGAGTTAACGTAGAAACTCCCTCGGTGAAATCACCGGGGGAGTTTCTTCTTTTATGCGACGAGAATGCTGCGCTTGCTCAGGCCCATAAAGTAGCCATCTATAAGAGTTTCTGGCGCTGCGTCTAGAGCTGTTGCCGCACCTAAAGTGATAAAGAGTGGCGTGAAGTGTTCAACGGTTGGGTGGGCATATGGCATACCAGGGGCTAATTCACGGAAGTTTGAGAGCGTATCGATATCACCACTGGCGAGAGCGCCACCTGCCCAAGCATCGAATTCACTGGACCAACTTGGCGCGATGGCATCGGTGGTCCAGTCACGTAAATAGCGCAGACCATGTGTCATGAATCCAGAGCCGATGATGAGGACACCTTGATCGCGCAATGGTTGTAAACGTTTGCCAAGCTCTAGAAGTTTTACTGGATCACTAGTTGGCATGGACATCTGCACAACGGGAATATCAGCCTCTGGATACATGACTTTCAGCGGAACCCATGCGCCATGATCTAAGCCGCGATCTGATTGATGTATGGGTTCGTTATCGGGCATCATCGATGCGACTAGATTTGAAATATCTGTTGCATCAGGGCTGTCATATGTCATCTCATAAAACTTTTTATCAAAGCCGCCAAAGTCATAGACGAGGGGAGTATTGGCCGCCGGATTGCTCAAAGTGACAGGTTCTGATTCCCAGTGGGCACTGACGATCACAATCGCTTTAGGTTTTTGAATACTTTTCGAAATACCGCGAAGTTGCGATGACCACAACGCATCATCGAGCAACATCGGTGCACCATGCCCAATGTAGAGAGCCGGCATTGTGTTCATGAGCCAACGGTACTGGATAGTAGTTGAAAGTTCAACTACTATCCACCTGCCATCCCCTTGACGAGCGTCATAAATGCAACGAGAGTTGCATCGCACCTCACGCTGGTTAGACTCACTGCATGACCACATCCTCACCTGGTGCACGTTTTAAACAAGCTCTAGGTGAAGAGGCCCCACTTCAAATCATCGGCACAATCAACGCTAATCACGCCCTCTTGGCTAAGCGTGCCGGCTACCGCGCCATCTACCTTTCAGGCGGGGGAGTTGCCGCTGGGTCGATGGGTATTCCAGACCTTGGGATAACCACGCTAGAGGATGTTCTTACCGATGTCCGCCGCATAACCAATGTCTGCGATACGCCATTGTTAGTCGATGCCGATACAGGATTTGGAACATCTGCCTTTAATATTGCGCGCACCGTTAAAGATTTAATTAAAGCCGGCGCAGCTGCGATGCACATTGAAGACCAGGTTGGCGCAAAGCGCTGTGGGCATCGCCCAAACAAGGAAGTTGTTTCAACAAGTGAAATGGTCGATCGCATTAAGGCGGCAGTTGATGCACGTACTGATGATAATTTCTCAATCATGGCCCGTACCGATGCCATTGCAATCGAAGGAATCGACGCGGCAATCGAACGCGTACAGGCCTACATTGCCGCCGGTGCCGATTTAATTTTCCCAGAGGCAATTCGCACTCTTCAGGACTACAAGAAATTTAGCGCCGCAGTTTCAACGCCAATCTTGGCTAACATCACTGAGTTTGGTCTAACGCCGCTATTTAATCGCGATGAGCTTGGCGCTAACGGAGTATCGATGATTCTGTATCCGCTATCTGCCTTTCGTGCGATGAACAAAGCGGCAGAAAATGTCTATGAAGCGATTCGCCGCGACGGCACTCAGGCCAACGTAATTGACACAATGCAGACACGCGAAGAGTTATATGAGCGAATTAATTACTACGAGTATGAAAAAGCCCTCGATAAGTATCTGGAGAAAGAATAAATGGTCGAATTCAAGCCCAAGAAATCAGTAGCTCTCTCTGGAGTACCGGCTGGCAATACCGCGCTCTGCAGTGTTGGTAAAAGCGGAAACGATCTTCACTATCGCGGATACGACATCGCTGATTTAGCTGCTCATTGTGAGTTCGAAGAGGTTGCATATCTTTTAATCCACGGAACTCTTCCCACGCAAAGCCAGTTAAATGCCTATAAAACTAGGCTCAAAGGCCTTCGTGGTCTGCCTGATCAAGTCAAAGCGATTCTTGAGCAGATTCCATCTAGCGCTCATCCAATGGATGTCATGCGCACAGGCGTCTCTGCCCTTGGATGCGTAACCCCTGAAGGCGGTGCGCACTCAGAAGAAGGCGCAAGAGAGATTGCCGACAAGTTAATCGCCTGCCTCAACTCGATGCTTTTGTATTGGTATCACTTTGCCAACTCCGGCAAGCGCATCACGGTTGAAACCGATGATGATTCTGTAGGCGGACACTTCTTGCACCTTTTGCACGGAGCGCCACAAAGCGAACTCTGGGTTCAATCAATGCACGCGTCATTGATTTTGTATGCCGAACATGAATTTAACGCATCAACCTTTACTGCCCGCGTAATTGCCGGAACTGGATCAGATATGTATTCAGCTATTACCGGTGCAATTGGCGCCTTGCGCGGACCGAAACATGGCGGCGCCAACGAGGTCGCCCTTGAAATTCAAGAGCGCTATACAACTCCGGATCAAGCTGAGGCCGATATTCGCGCACGTGTAGCTGCCAAGGAAGTTGTTATTGGATTTGGCCACCCGGTCTATACCGTCTCTGATCCACGCAACGAAATTATTAAAGCTATCTCACTGGAACTCTCAGAAGATAATAGCGATAGAGCCCTTTATGCCATCGCAGAGCGAATTGAATCAGTGATGTGGGATGCA
>CAXNCU010000124.1:0-3131 GCA_964200985.1 Candidatus Planktophila sp. | reverse complement strand
CAGCGTTGACATCCGTTGACTCATCTATCGATAGATCCATGAGCGCACCCTACTTCACAGTTGCCCTACTTCTGTGTAACGCGTAGGCTCCCGCGTATATCTAGAAAGAGGTTTGACGTTTGAGCGCTAAATCGACAATTCGCGAAGAGGTTTCAACCACTGCGACGCTTCTGGGCAAAAAAGCTCAGAGCTTTCCAGTTCCGACTGCCATCAACGAGCATGGCTCAGCCAAGGTCATCGCAGTCTTTAACCAAAAAGGTGGGGTTGGTAAGACAACCACGACGATAAACCTGGGTGCTTCATTGGCCGAATTTGGTCGCCGGGTTCTGCTGGTCGACTTTGACCCTCAAGGCGGACTCTCATTGGGCCTTGGCGTTAATGCCCACTCGCTGCCTCTTGAGCAGACGGTCTATTACGCACTTATGACTCCAACGGCATCGATTGAAACGATCATATTAAAGTCATCGGTCCCCGGATTAGATTTTCTTCCAGCTAACCGAGATCTCGGAACGGCAGAGACAACACTCGGTGCCGAAATCGGCGGCCAACAATATTTAAAGCGCGCACTAACATCACTTCGAGATTACTACGACGTCATTTTAATCGACTGCCAACCAACTATGGGACAACTGACCATTAACGCACTCGTTGCAGCCGATGAAGTTATCGTCCCGCTGCAGTGTGAGTACTTCGCTCTACATGGTTTTATAGAGTTGAAAGGCAACTTGGATAAGGTGAAGAACTTCCTCAATCCAAATCTAAGACTTATTGGAATTTTAGCCACGATGTACGATAAAAAAACGTCGCACAATCGCCAGGTACTTGAGCGAATTCTCGAACAGTTCCCTGAAGATGTCTTTGAAACTATTATTGCTAAAACAATTCGTTTCCCTGAAACAACTGTTGTTGGCGAACCAATCACAACGTATGCATCATCTTCTGATGGAGCAGCTTCTTACCGCAGACTTGCCCGTGAATTAATCGCCCGAGGAGGCGCCCGATGACCCGTAGAGCCAATCTTCCAGGTGCAGATGAATTATTTCGATCAACGACTCCTGCACTTACTTCAGTACCTGCCACACAAGAACATACCGCTCCCCTAGTGGCACCTGCTATCGCAACACCAAAAGCGCCATCGGTGAAAAAGGGTGTGCGTTCAATTGCGCGCCGACGAGTAACTACTGTGGATCGCTCTCCATCTGGGCGTGAGCGTCATGATGAAAAAATAACTGTCTACCTATCACCAGATGAACTATTTGATCTCGATCAAGCAAGGTTGCTACTGCGCGGAGATTTAGGATTGGCCGCCGATCGGGGCCGCATCGTTCGTGAATCTATAGCTGTCATCATTGCCGATCTTGAAGCTAAGGGTGACCAAAGTATTTTGGCTAGACGATTGCGCGGCCTATAACTCTTTAAACTACGCCCGGGGATGGGCCATTCTGTAGCTTTCCCTGACTTTATCTATCGTTATTAGCGTGTAAATCTGCGTTGTCGTGACCGATGCATGGCCTAATAACTCTTGGACGACACGAATATCTGCCCCACCATCTAATAAATGTGTTGCATACGAATGTCTAAAAACATGCGGTGAAACCTGCTCGCTAATACCCGCATTCTCTGCCGCCTTCAGAACAATGTTCCAAGCCGTCTGTCGCGTCAGACGCGAGCCCCGTGCATTGAGAAATAAGGCTCCATCGACCTTTGCATTTTTTGCTGCGAGCATAGGTCTAACCCGAACGAGGTAATCATCAATCGCTCTCGTTGCAAATGAACCAAGCGGAACTATTCTCTCTTTGCCACCTTTGCCTCGCAATTTAACTGTAGTGATGTCGCCATCTTCGCTGGCGACCACGTTAATGTCTGAAATATTGATGTCCATCAATTCGCTCACGCGTGCCCCACTGCTATAGAGCAGCTCAATAATGGTGCGATCGCGGATAGTAATCGGTTGGCCCTCATGAAAGGCTCCATCGATAAGAGAGATTACCTGATCGATTTGCAACGCTTTTGGCAAACGTCGTTTGGACTTACCGCTCACAATTTCTAGAGTGGGATTAGTCAATCCATGCTCTTGTTGGACATGCTTGAAGAATGTACGTAACGTCGATTCGATTCGATTTATGCTGGAGGGCGAAAACTTCAGAAGTTTTAAGTTTGCTTCAAAATCAGCGATCGTTGAAGTATCAATCTCTGTAACTGGGGTAGATCCGAGCCAGCTCTGAAACTTTTCTAAATCACGGCGATAGGCCGCCACTGTATTTGCCGATAAACCACGTTCGATCGCACAGTAATTTAGAAATGATTGTGCGATTGAATCAAAGTTTAGAGTGCTCGTAACCATGGGCCTCTGCTACGGCTGCATAGTAAATCTTGCCATCGTGTACGTTCAAACCCTTCGCAAGATTTGCATCTTTACTGCACGCCTCTTTCCAACCGTGATTGGCTATAGCCAGCGCATATGGCAAAGTCGCATTCGTAAGTGCATACGTTGATGCAACTGGAACGGCTCCTGGCATATTGGCTACGCAATAAAATACTGAACCATGAACCATATACGTTGGCTCTGCATGTGTTGTCGGACGGCTATCTTCGAAACAACCACCCTGATCGATTGCGATATCGACCAACACTGAGCCACTCTTCATCGACTTGACCAATGTGTTTGATACTAATTTAGGGGCCTTAGCGCCATGGACAAGGACTGCGCCAATTACTAAATCGGCCATACGTACTTCTCGCTCAATTGCATGGGCAGATGCAACGAGAGTTTTAATGCGTCCGCCATAAACAGTATCGATGTAGGCAAGTCGATTAATGGAGCGATCAAAGACCGTGACATCTGCGCCCATGCCAACGGCGATTACAGCTGCATTAAGTCCTGAGACTCCCCCGCCAATAACGACAACACGTCCTGGAGAGACTCCTGGAACTCCGCCAAGTAGAACGCCTCTTCCACCATTGGGGCGTTGAAGCGCGGTTGCACCGACCTGAGTTGCCAGGCGTCCAGCGACCTCGCTCATCGGGGCTAGTAAAGGAAGTGAACCATTTACTTCGACGGTCTCATATGCAATTGCAGTAGTTCGGCTTTTTACTAGTGCATCCGTACACGGTAGCGAGGCTGCAAGATG
>CAXNCU010000123.1:0-3230 GCA_964200985.1 Candidatus Planktophila sp. | reverse complement strand
AAAGCCCTTGGGTGCAGTGGTCTGGCTCGAGTAGATTTCTTTTATAGCGATCAAGGTGAAGTAATTATCAATGAGATAAATACAATGCCTGGATTTACTCCAACATCTATGTATCCCAAGTTAATGGCCGCAAGCGGCGTTGGCTATTCAGAATTGATTACAGCCTTAATCGCCACGGCCCTCAAGCGAAGCAATGGAGTACTTGGTAATTAATTTCCTTTGAAGGCCTTCATAATCTGTGCCATTCCGCCACTTAAGTCGGCGGGAATTACCCAAATTTTGCTGGCGGTACCATTTGCAATAACTGGAAGCTGCTGCAGATATTGATATGCCAGTACATTCTCATCAGGGTTTGCCTCATGGACTGCGCCAAAGACTTTCTTGATCGCAGCAGCTTCACCTTCAGCGCGCAAAACGGCTGCCTGGGCATCGCCTTCTGCCCGTAAAATCTCGGCTTGGCGAGCACCTTCTGCGGTAAGGATCTGGCTCTGTTTTTCACCTTCAGCGGTCAAGATCGCAGCTCGCTTATCACGCTCGGCGCGCATCTGCTTCTCCATTGACTCCTGCACACTTGGAGGTGGATCAATCGCCTTAATCTCAACGCGGTTAACTCGCACTCCCCATTTACCAGTTGCATCGTCTAGAACAACTCGAAGTGCGGTGTTAATAGAGTCTCGTGATGTAAGCGCCGCCTCAAGATCCAAACTGCCAACGACGTTACGAAGTGTTGTCACGGTCAATTGCTCAATACCTTGAATGTAGTTTTCAATCTCATAAATCGCAGATTTTGGGTCAGTGACTTGAAAATAAATAACGGTGTCGATTGATACAACAAGGTTATCCTCTGTAATTACAGGTTGAGGTGGAAACGAGACTACGCGCTCACGCATATCAATCAATGGCTTCAAGCGATCGACAAATGGAATAATGATTGCCAAACCTGCACCAATCGTGCGATGGTATCGACCTAAACGTTCTACTAAACCTGTACTTGCCTGCGGGATAATTTTAATCGCTCGAGAAAGAATGACACCAAAAATTACAACTAGTAGCGCTAATACTCCATATTGAATCATCTGTAATTACCCTTTCTGTTTAACTACTGCAGTTGCGCCTTCAATGGCAACAACCTTGACTTGAACACCCTCTTGAATCTGGCCCGTATGGCTTCGAGCACTCCACGTCTCACCATTGAGTTTTATTAAACCCTCATCTTGTGTGATAACCGATAGGGTGAGAGCGGTTGCACCAATGAGTGCATCAACGTTAGTTGCCTGATCGGCAGATTTCTTTTTCAAATGGCGGAGTGCAATTGGGCGTAAGAACAGAAGCGAGCCCGCAGCCCCGACTCCAAATACAACTCCTTGAGCCCCAACACCAAAGCCCATTCCATGAGCACCAGCGGCTAGAAGGGCTGAAAATGCAAGAGAAGCAAAGAGCAAGTCAACGGTGAGCATCTCTACAACGAGCAAGATTCCTGCTGCAAGAAGCCACATCCAGATCTGCATGTATTCAACCTCCAACTAGAGACGATAACTCTCCCCACTCCAAAGCCTACTCGCGTAGGGGGTTGCTGCCAATCGAATTCTTAAGCAACCAGTACCAAGTGTTTGCGCAGTTGCAGATAGATCTAACGGGAGAGCTCTTCGAGAACTTCGATGATGTGGCGATACTTTTTACCAGTTGCCTGTGTCATACCTATTTCGCAGGTTCGGTTGGCTGAAACATGGAAATCGTCGTTGCGGAGATTAATTTCGGCGGCCTGCTTTTGTGTCGCGGATTGGGTGAGCTCGGGGAAAGTAAAACCGCGGTCTCCAGCAAATGCACAACAACCCCAGTTTTGTGGCACGAAAATCTCATCTGAAATTGCATGCGATATTGCATTCAGAGACTTGCTGATGCCAAGAGCCGTAGTAGAACAAGTTGGGTGAACTGCGATAGATCGAGCCTTCTTAATGGTCAGTTTTGGCAGAATAAACTTTTCTACAAATTCGACAGAGTCGATTACCGTGAGTCGAGAATCTGTTGCTAGAAGCTCTTGAAGGCCATGAGAGCACGAAGCTGCATCGGTGACTATAGAGAGCTTTCCGTCGATAGAGGCTTCAACGAGCGATTTAATAACTGAACTCTGCATCACCTGATAGCCATCGCCGTAGCCCTTTGACTTCCAGGGTGTACCGCAACACAACGCATCAATGCCTTTTGGTATTGCAAGGTCAATACCTGCACGTTCTGCGAGGGTAAGTAAAGCTTGGGAGGAATCACTTGTTCCAAAGAGAGTTCCTACACATGAGGGGAAGAAGATAGCAACGGGGTTTTCAGTTTTTCTTGAGTTTCGCCGTTTGCCTCCAGTTGGGTAATGCCTGAAGCCGGGGACGAGGTGACCGACTTTGAGTGCAGCACCCGCGATACGTGTAAATGCCGACCAGTTATGAGCAGCTAAAGTCCACAGCGCATTTAAAACCGGTTTTGCACTTTCACTTCGTAGTTCACGTACGAGAGATCCGGTATTAATAGAAAGCGGGCAAGCAGTTGCACACATGCCATCGACTGCGCAAGTATCGCGGCCTTCGTACTTGAACTCTTTCTCTATGGCTTTTATGGTTGAACGATCTCCACGAGTCTGCGCCAAAACGAGCTCCCGACGCATGATGATGCGATTACGGGGCGTGAGGGTGAGATTCTTACTTGGACATACGGGTTCGCAGTATCCACACTCAACGCATGAGTTAGCAACGGCTTCGATTGTTGGAATGATCTTTAAATGTTGAATATGTGCCTTTGGATTCTGCGTGAGAATTACCCCTGGATTTAAAATTCCTGCTGGATCTAGAAGCTCTTTGAGTGCGCACATAACATCATAAATCTCTTGGCCATACTGTCTCTGAACAAAAGGGGCCATCATTCGACCTGTGCCATGTTCGGCCTTTAACGTGCCGCCGTGTTTAAGTACTAACTCGACCATATCGAGAGTGAAGGCGTTGTAACGGCTAAGTTTTTCGGGTTTATCAAACTCTTCATTGAGCATGAAGTGAATATTTCCATCGCGGGCGTGGCCAAAGATCACACTATCGGTATAGCTATGGCGGGCAAAGAGTTGGATCAACTCTTCACATGTTTCGAGAAGTTCAGAGACTGGAACGGCAATATCTTCAAGTAAGGCCGTTGTTCCGGTGGGGCGGTTTCCGGCCACGGTGGCATAGAGTCCCTTGCGTATGTGCCATATCTGA
>CAXNCU010000122.1:0-3251 GCA_964200985.1 Candidatus Planktophila sp. | reverse complement strand
GATGGCTCTTTAACTTGAATTGGTTGGAAGCGGCGCTCAAGGGCTGCATCCTTTTCAACGTGCTTGCGATACTCATCAAGAGTTGTTGCACCAATTGTCTGGAGCTCGCCACGGGCAAGCATTGGCTTCAAGATGCTAGCGGCATCGATTGCGCCTTCTGCCGCACCTGCACCGACGAGAGTATGAATCTCATCGATGAAGAGAATGATGTCACCGCGAGTTTTAATCTCTTTAAGAACTTTCTTCAAGCGCTCTTCGAAATCTCCACGGTAGCGACTACCGGCAACGAGTGCGCCTAAATCAAGTGAGTACAGCTGCTTATCTTTTAAAGTCTCTGGAACATCGTTCTTGAAAATTGCTTGGGCAAGACCTTCAACGACGGCAGTCTTACCAACGCCTGGTTCGCCAATTAAAACTGGATTATTTTTAGTACGGCGCGATAGAACTTGCATGACGCGCTCGATCTCATTTTCACGACCAATAACTGGATCTAGCTTTCCTTCGCGGGCGGCTTGGGTGAGGTTGCGACCGAATTGATCGAGAACTAATGACGTTGACGGTGTGCCTTCTGCAGGTCCGCCTTGAGCAACGGCCTCTTTACCTTGGTAACCAGAGAGCAACTGAATTACTTGCTGGCGTACGCGGTTTAAATCTGCTCCAAGTTTTACAAGTACCTGTGCGGCAACGCCTTCACCTTCGCGGATGAGGCCAAGCAAAATATGTTCGGTGCCGATGTAGTTGTGGCCAAGTTGTAGCGCCTCGCGAAGTGAAAGCTCTAGGACTTTTTTAGCACGTGGAGTAAATGGAATATGGCCACTTGGTGCCTGCTGACCTTGTCCGATGATCTCTTCAACCTGTGCGCGAACGCCTTCAAGGGAGATGCCTAGGGATTCAAGTGCCTTAGCGGCGACGCCTTCGCCTTCATGGATGAGCCCAAGCAGAATGTGCTCGGTACCGATGTAGTTGTGGTTGAGCATGCGGGCCTCTTCTTGGGCCAGCACAACCACACGACGGGCTCGGTCTGTAAAGCGCTCAAACATTGGCGTACTCCTTCTTATTCGATTCATTAAGCCTAATACCTCTGGGCACACGGCCGCGAGGTGGATAGGGCTCGACATTTACAACCCTAGGGGTGGGGCTTTTATGCCCGGATTAGCCCAATATCTAGGTCAGGATCTTCAACATTCTGGTATTTCCCAGAGTATTTGGCTTGGCAGATTCAAGGTCCAGGAATTCGGCGATACCGGCATCGTAGGAGCGCAAAAGCTCGGCATAGACCGATGGATCTACCGGAGTGCCCTCAATAACTTCAAATCCGTGACGACCAAAGAACTCGGTTTGAAATGTGAGGCAAAAGATTTTCTCAACGCCAACTTCGCGCGCGCGTTGAATAATCGCCTCCAGAATTTGATGGCCAATTCCCTGCTTGTGCAGATCTTCTTTCACGGCAACGGTACGAACTTCGGCTAAATCTTCCCAAAGAATATGAAGTGCACCGCAACCAACTAATACTCCATTGTCTTCTGCGACAATAAACTCTTGGACGCTTTCATACAGCGTGACAGTTTCCTTTGAAAGCATTTGTCCGGGTGCTGCGTAAGAATCTACAAGATTACGGATTGATTTAACATCTTTAGTTTTGGCGGGTCGAATAACGAGCATTGTTAATCTGCCTCGGGCTTAACAAGTGGGAACAAAATTGTTTCGCGGATACCGAGGCCGGTCAGTGCCATAAGTAAACGATCAACACCCATTCCCATTCCACCCATAGGAGGCATTCCAAACTCCATGGCTCGTAAGAAATCCTCATCGACTTGCATCGCCTCAAGGTCACCGTTGGCACCGAGAGATGACTGCTCAACCAAACGTTCGCGCTGAATTACTGGGTCGATAAGTTCCGAGTAACCCGTTGCTAATTCAAAACCATCAACGTATAAATCCCATTTTTCGGCAACTCCAGGTATTTCGCGATGAGCACGAACCAGGGGCGATGTATCAACTGGGAAACCCATAACGAAAGTGGGGGCAATCAACTGATCTTTAGCAACGTGCTCGAAGATTTCTTCAGCTAACTTGCCTGTAATCCACTTTGGATCCATCTTTATACCCAGTTTGGTTGCAATAGTTTTTAGCTCGGCAATCGGTGTTAGAGCGCTAACGCTTTGACCAACACCCTCAGAAATAGCATCGTATAAGGATATTTCACGCCAATCCCCGCCTAAATCCGCTTGGCGTCCATCGTGGTGAGTAACGATGTGTGAACCAGCAACTGCCATCGCTGCATTTTGAACGAGCCTGCGGGTTAACTCGGCGATCGATTTCCAATCACCATAGGCCTGATAACTTTCGATCATTGCAAATTCAGGTGAGTGTGAAGAATCCGCGCCTTCATTACGGAAGTTACGGTTAATTTCAAATACCCGCTCAATACCACCCACTACGCAACGCTTTAAAAATAGCTCTGGGGCAATACGTAGGTAGAGATCCATATCGTATGCATTTGAAAAAGATTTAAACGGACGGGCTGTTGCGCCGCCATGCATAACTTGCAGCATCGGCGTTTCAACTTCAATGAAATTATCCTTGGCAAAAGTATCGCGCAAAGAGCTCATGACTGCTGGGCGTAGACGAGCATTCGAGCGCGCTTCTGGCCGAACAATTAGATCGACGTAGCGCATACGAACGCGAGTCTCCTCAGACATCGGTTTGTGATCATTTGGCAAAGGACGCAAC
Organism: Candidatus Planktophila sp.; assembly: GCA_964200985.1. Taxonomy (GTDB): domain Bacteria; phylum Actinomycetota; class Actinomycetes; order Nanopelagicales; family Nanopelagicaceae; genus Planktophila. The sequence goes on along the minus strand of CAXNCU010000122.1, from coordinate 518 downwards.
GATTTAGAAGCTAACTTCCATGAAGAGGCCAGAATTGAAAGTTCGCCGCGCTTGGATGTAATGATTTCGCCAGTGACAGAGACAATGTCACCTAAATCAATATCAGATTTCCAAGAATCAATAGAGTCCTGACCAATTTTATCTAGCGAAAACATGGCTTGAAGCTCAGTGCCATCGCCCTCGCGCAGAGTTGCAAAGCAGAGTTTGCCAGTATCGCGCTTGAAAATTATGCGGCCTGTAAGACTTTCAATGGCACCAGTTGCGACATCTATATCTAAACCAGCATGGAGTTGACGTACCTCAAGAAGGGATTTAGTTCGTGGCACTGCAACTGGATATGGCTCGACTCCACTTTCGATGAGGGCGGCCCGCTTTTCACGCCGAATTCTCAGCTGCTCAGGCAAATCCTCTTCGGTGGCTGGGGTTTCATTGCTCATAATGGAGTGGAGTCTAACGGTTCAAGCATTTCGTTCGTGAATTAAGCGAAGGCCAATCAGCGTTAAATCTGGTTCGTGATC
>CAXNCU010000121.1:0-3265 GCA_964200985.1 Candidatus Planktophila sp. | reverse complement strand
TGATGTAGCGATCAATCCAGATCGCGGTTATGCCCTCAGCATTCGAGGAATGGCTCGTGAGGTTGCCGGTTCACTCGGTCTTAAATTTAGCGATCCCGTTGATCTTCTCCGGACTTTGAAATTCAGCGAGACCGGCAAGGGCGTCACTGCAAAAATTGCCGATCCTTCCGCTGCATCGGTTTTCTACTTACGTACTCTGACTAACTTTGATCCGAAGGCAACCACACCTCTGTGGATGCGTCGACGGATTGAAAAAATGGGAATGCGTTCTATCTCATTAGTAGTCGATGTTACAAACTACGTCATGCTCGAACTCGGTCAACCTTTACATGCATTCGATAAGTCGAAGATTAAAGGTGGCTTAACTATTAAGCGCGCCGGTAAAGCTCAACCCTTCACAACTTTAGATGGCCAGGTGCGCCAGTTGGATCCCGATGATTTGATGGTCTGCGATGATGAAAAACCATTAGCACTAGCTGGAACGATGGGCGGGGCTACTTCGGAAATCTCGGAGACGACAACTGACATTGCACTTGAGGCGGTTCGTTTTGATCCAACCTCGATTGCAAAGAATTCACGCCGTCACAAACTCTCCTCGGAGGCATCACGCCGACTAGAGCGAAGTGTTGATCCATCATTAGCCGAGTTTGCCTCTGCTCGATTTGTGCAGCTTCTAACTGCCCATAGTTCAGCTCAACATGTAGCAACAGTCGTCGATGGAGAGCCTATCTACGCGCCTGTCGTGGAGATAGATCCTGCGAAAATCTCAACGATTCTTGGCTTTGAAGTATCTCCTCAAAAGGTTGCGCAAGTTTTGCGTGTCATTGGTTGTGATGTTGATGAAAAGAGTTTTGTCGTTGACCCACCGTCATGGCGCTCTGATCTACTAACAACATCTGATTTTGCCGAAGAAGTCGCGCGAATGATTGGTTACGACAAGATTCCTTCAGTACTTCCAACACGTCCTTTGCATGCATCATTGACTGCAGATCAAAAGCGTCGAAGAGCGGTAGCTGCAATGCTTGCCAGCCGCGGTTTAGCTGAAGTACAGACTTTCCCTTTCACTAATCAAGCGACAATTGATTCTATGGGCTTCGTTGGAGAGCGGGCTGCGACTTATCGGGTTGCTAACCCAATGTCTGAAGAGTTCCCACTGATGCGCGTGCATCTAGTCCCTGGTTTAATCGAGGTTGCCCAGCGCAATATAAACCGTGGAGCTAAGGATTTTGCAATATTTGAAATGGGTTCAATTTTCCGCAGTTCTAAAAAGTTAGTTTCAGCCATTTCTCCGCAGCTTTCAAAGCGGCCTGATCAGAAATTAATAGAAGAGATTTTTGCGAGTGTCCCACCGCAGGCTTATCACGTCGCAGGTCTATTGGTCGGAAAAGTGGAGAATGAAAATTGGCAGGGTAAGTCGCGCGATTACAATTGGACAGATGCGATTGCTTTTGCGCAAGGGATCTTAGAGTTATGTAATCTAGAGTGGACTGTAGCGCGCTCCGATTTTGCGCCTTGGCATCCAGGCCGTTGCGCTGAATTAATTATTGATGGCAAAGCAGTAGCCCATGCGGGCGAGCTTCACCCTCGAATTGTGGCCGCCTATGGTTTACCAGAACGCTCCGTTGCATTTGCAGTAGCTCTGAGCGCTTTACCGCATTCGCAGTTAGTCCGACCAAGCACTGTAGGAACAATGCCGGCGGCACTGCAAGATGTCGCTCTCATCGTTGACTCAACCGTGAGCGCCCAATCTGTGGAAGCGGCGCTTCGCGAAGGTGCAGGAGAACTCCTTGAATCAATTACCTGTTTTGATCGCTACGACAAGATTGGCGATGGAAAGATTTCGTTGGCCTTCACTCTGACCTTCCGCGCACCCGATCGAACTCTGACGGGCGATGAGGTCTCAGCGATGCGTGAGGCTGCAACGGACGTGGCCTTTGCTAAATGTGGCGCGGTGTTACGTACCGCATAAATATGCATAAGATTGCATAAATATCGGTTTTGAGTTAATCTGTATCCATGAGAACAGCGGTTATCGGTGCAAGCGGCTACACAGGCGGAGAGCTTTTACGCCTTCTCTCAGGGCATCCGCAATTTGAAGTTACTGTGGCTAGTGCTCACTCACATGCAGGGGAGCAGGTCACCTCCATTCACCCTCAATTACAGAGTTACGCAGGGCACAGATTTGCTACCGTTGATGAAATAGATTTCTCAACTATTGAACTTGTTTTCCTAGCCCTTCCACACGGTGAGTCGGCTGCCTTGATTGCAAAGATTCCATCGAATGTAAAGATTGTCGATCTCGGTGCCGACTTCAGATTAGAAGATGCAAGCCAGTGGAAAAAGTATTACGGCGGTGAACATGCAGGGGCTTGGGTCTACGGATTACCAGAGCTTGCATCTGGTCAACGTGATGCAATCAAAAGGGAGAGTAGGGTGGCAAACCCAGGTTGCTATGCAACCTCAATCTCTCTCGGAATCGCTCCCGCTGTTGGGATTATCGATGTTTCAGACATCGTTGTGGTTGCAGCATCAGGCACAACCGGAGCTGGCAGAAGCGCAAAAATCAATTTGATTGCAAGTGAAGTTATGGGTTCGCTAACATCATACAAATTCGGGGGAGTTCACCAACACACACCTGAGATTGAGCAGGCAATATCTGCCGTAGCGCAAAAACCCGCAAAAATATCATTCACACCAATACTTGCTCCGATGCCACGTGGAATTCTCTCCACTATTACTGCAAAGTTGAATCAATCGTTGACGACACAGCAGGCTCATGAACTCTATGTCAAGGTGTATTCTTCTGAACTTTTTGTCGATGTACTTCCTTTGGGTCAAATGCCAAAGACGAGTGCGCTAACGGGTAGCAACAAAGTGCAGATCCAGGTAGCAGTCGACGAGCATACAAATCGTTTAATCATCTCGGTTGCAATCGATAATCTTGGCAAAGGTGCAGCAGGGCAGGCGATTCAGAATGCAAATTTAATATGCGGCCTGGCTGAAGAGTCTGGTCTATCGCTGGATGGCTTGGGCATATGAAACTCCCTCTAGGTTTTCGCGCGGGAGCAGTGGCTGCAGGCTTAAAGAGCACTGGGGCGCTTGACTTAACGATTATTGAAAATCAAGGCCCACGCTTTGACGCCGCCGCCGTATTTACAAGTAATAAAGTGGTTGCAGCACCGGTCATATGGTCCAAAGAGGTAGCTAAAGGTGGGCTGGTACGGGCGGTTGTTTTGAATTCAGGGGGTGCAAATGCTTGCACTGG
>CAXNCU010000120.1:0-3318 GCA_964200985.1 Candidatus Planktophila sp. | reverse complement strand
TCGAGATTAAAGTGCGTTCCCTCGACTGCCATATCGGTGGTAATCACTGATTGAGGTGAGCTCTTAACGACCGCGCCGTCATCGCCAATGCCTAGAAGAACTCCAGCGCGAGGGCTGTTAAAGATTTCTGCCAAGGTGGCGATAACCTCTGCCTCATCAAAGTTCATAGTTCTAACCTTAATCCACTGGCCAGTATTGCCCTCTCTGAAGTAGCCTTTGGCCACCAACGAAAGGAAAAGCGATGTCAATACAGGCCTATATTTTAATTCAGACCGAGGTCGGCAAAGCTAGTTCGGTTGCTAAAGCAGTCTCTGCAATCGCAGGTGTGACTCTCTCTGAAGGTGTTACCGGCCCATACGATGTCATCATGCGTGCAGAGGCGCCGAGCATGGAAGAGTTCGGGCGCGTTATCTTGTCAAAGGTGCAGGCGGTTCCTGGAATTACTCGCACTTTGACGTGCCCAGTTACTTATTAATTAACCTGACTTAACTTACTGTGCGCACATTATTTCGCAATGCACAGTGCTGGACCGCTGGAAAAGAAATCTTCGATGGCATCCTCGTTGAAAATGGAACCATCATCGCCACTGGCAGCCAAGCCCATGCTTTGCAGTTTGATAAAACTGTTGATCTAGAACATCTATTTGTCATACCAGCATTTCTTGATGGTCATGCGCATCCAATTTTTGGTGGACGTGAGGCCGCTGGCCCACAGATTAATGGACTTGCCTCACTCGATGAAATTCTTAACGTAGTTAAAATCTATGCCAATGAAAATCCTGATGAGCCTTGGATTATTGGTGGAGCTTATGAAGCGGGCATTATTTCTGGCGGAGATTTCGATGCTCACTGGTTGGATAGCGTTGTAAGTGATCGCCCAGTTGTCTTACATGCCGTTGACCATCATACGATTTGGGTAAATAGCGAAGCTTTGCGACGTGCGAACATAAACGAGCTAACAACAGATCCCACCGGTGGCACAATCGCCCGCCGCTCGGATGGTTCACCAAAAGGAACTCTGCGCGAGCCAAGCGCAATAGATTTAATACTAGATAAGGCGCCGGCCGATTCGATTTCAAGTGACGTGGCAGCGATTAAACGCGCATGTGATGCTTATGAGCGAGTCGGAGTTACTGCCGCCATGGATTCATGGGTTGAAAAGGATATGGCACTTGCCTATCTTGCTGCGGCAAAAACTGGAGATTTAACTGTCGCGATGAATCTCTCATTATTAGTATCACCGAGTACGTGGCAATCAAAGATTGACGAGTATGTGGCATTGCGAGAAGAGTTTGCAGCGTTACCTAATTCTGACTTAGTTAAAGCTAACAGTATTAAATTCTTAGCCGATGGCGCACTATCTGCCGGCACTGCCGCGTTAATGGAGCCCTATCTTGATAAACCTGATTCAGCAGGAATAAAGATATGGGGTGATGATGAACTCTTAGCTGCCCTAGCAAAGTTCGACATGCTCAAGTTCCAGATCCATATTCACGCAATTGGCGATGCCGCTGTTAAGCAGGCTTTAGATGCCCTCGAAGCCGTGGAGCGAATTAATCCGCCGTGGGATCGTCGCCCAGTTATAGTCCATGCGCAGTTAATCTGCGAAGAAGATCTGCCACGATTTAAGAAGCTCGGCGCCATCGCCAATATTCAGCCACTGTGGTGTTACTTGGATTCAATGAATAAAGATTCAATTCTGCCCCGAATTGGCCAGTTGAGAAATGATCTTCAGTACCGCCTTCGAACAATGCTAGATAACGGAGTATTCATCGCTTTTGGTAGCGATTGGCCCGTTACTAGTGAGGATCCATTGCGAGCATTGGCTGTGCCAGTTAATCGGTTGAGTCCGGGTAGTGAGAAGGAAGATGGATGGAATACCTCCGAGGCAATTACAATGGGAGAATCCCTGACCTTCTACACAAGAAACGTTGCTCATCAAATGTTTCGTGAAAAAGAGCGTGGCGGACTAGAGGTTGGCATGAAGGCCGACTTTATAGTTCTAGAAAAAGATCTCTTCCATGTGGATCCCAAGGATGTATCCACAGTGACCATCAAGGCTCTCTATCGCAATGGCTCTCCAGTTGGGATTTACTCGTGAGCGCTGCAATAAAGAAATCAACTCGACTAACTGACATCTTGAGCTATGCCCATGATGCATCGCATTACATGCTCAAACCAGAAGCTGTTTACACTCCTGAGACTCCCGAAGAGTTGGCGCAGATTCTTGCACTGGCGACTGAACTACGTAAAGGCGTCACTTTTCGCTCAGGCGGAACAAGCCTGAGTGGACAAGCGGTCACGGATGGCCTGATCGTCGATACTCGTAAACACTTTCGTGCATTTGCAGTTGGAAAAGATGGACTTATCGCGACCGTAAGTCCAGGTGCAACGGTAAGGGCCGTTAATTCTGCCTTAGCTAGGCATGGAAGAAAACTTGGCCCTGATCCTGCAAGTGAAATCGCCTGCACTATCGGTGGGGTCGTAGCAAATAACTCAAGTGGAATGTGCTGCGGTACTGAGCAAAACTCATATCAAACAATCGAATCATTAGTTCTCGTCCTACCCAATGGGCTCGTAGTCGATACCGGTGCCCCTGATGCAGATGCCTCTCTGCAGTTACAGGCCCCCGAAATTCATGCCGGTTTAATAAGTCTTCGAGATCGCATCCGTTCTAATCCAGATTCTGTTGCAACTATCGAAAGATTATTTAGCATCAAGAACACCATGGGTTATGCAGTTAACTCATTTCTAGATTTTGACTCCCCCGTAAAAATCCTCGAACACCTCATCGTCGGAAGCGAAGGAACTCTGGCCTTCATTGCAGAGGCGCGATTTACAACTGTTCCTGCATATTCACATATGGCAACAGGTCTTCTCATCTTTTCCAGCCTAGCCGATGCCACGCGCGCACTTCCTGATTTAGTAAAGGCGGGCTTTGCCGCAATTGAGTTAATGGATGCAACAAGTCTTCGAGTTGCACAGCGTGATCCCCAAGCAACGCCAGAGCTGCAATCGATATCTGTTGATACACAGGCCGCACTTCTGATTGAGTTTCAAGAGTCCTCTCAAGAACTCCTTGATGTCAAGATCGCAGCCGTTGGACCACTACTTAACTCGCTTGCACTGGTTCAACCCCCAAATCTGACTACTGATTCAATGCTTCGAAGTCAGATATGGCACATACGCAAGGGACTCTATGCCACCGTGGCCGGAAACCGCCCCACCGGAACAACGGCCTTACTTGAAGATATTGCCGTTCCAGTCTCTGAACTTCTCGAAACATGTGAAGAGTTGATCCAACTCTTTGCCCGCCATA
>CAXNCU010000119.1:0-3338 GCA_964200985.1 Candidatus Planktophila sp. | reverse complement strand
AAAGCCTTCTGCTGCTTTAACGCAACGGCTCGTGACTACGCCCTTGTTGGCACAGCGTTAATTACTCCACTCTCGCCAATCATTAGTAGCTCCTGGCTGACCAGGATTTCTACGCCCGCGGTTACCCTTGATTACGGCTGGGGTTATGGCGCACAGGTCTGGCATCCGTATCCCGGTATCAACTTGATGTTAGGGCTGCATGGTCAGTTTGTCTGGATGGATCCGGCAAATAAGACCGTCATCGTAAAGCTCAGTGATGAGCCAACGAGTTCGGATGGTCGCAGCGCGCGAGTTGCACCTGTCTTGAAATTAATTTCAGAGAAGAACTAAGTCATCCCTGTGAACTAGCTCGCGCTCATACTCGGGTCCTAGTGATTGAGCTAACTCTTTAGTCGATCTTCCCAACATCTGTGGAATCTCTTCGCTATCAAATGCCACTAGACCACGTGCAATCACTGTGGCATCTGGCCCAACTAATTCAACGGCATCCCCTGCAATGAAATCCCCGTGAACTGCAGTAACGCCTGCCGGCAATAGTGAAGTTCCGCGCTCCAAAATAGCTTTGACGGCGCCGGCATCTAAAACAAGTTTTCCCTGAGTAGTTGTTGCGTGTGCCAACCATAAAAGGCGTGAAGTGGTTTTGTTGGTATGGGCATGGAAATACGTTCCGAACTCTGCGCCATTCATAACCTTGTCAACATCTGCTAATGAAGTCAGGAGCATTGGAATACCAGCGTTGGTCGAAATTCGCGCCGCTTCAACTTTAGTAACCATTCCCCCGCTACCCACTCCAGCAGAGCCTGCACCACCGAGAACAACGTTTTCAATCTCGGAAATATCTGCAACTTCATGGATCGCTTGAGCTCCAGGTTGCGTTGGTGGAGCATCGTATAAAGCGTCGATGTCAGAGACTAGAACTAAGAGATCGGCGCCAATTAGTAAAGCAATGAGTGCCGCTAATCGATCATTATCGCCGAAGCGAATCTCTTGCGTACCCACTGTGTCATTTTCATTAATGACTGGAACAACCCCCAGTTGGAGAAGTCGATACAGAGTGCGCTGAGCATTTTGATAATGTGAGCGGCGCACAATATCTTCAGTAGTAATCAAAATTTGAGATGCAGTAATTGAATGTTTAGCAAAGCTTTGGGTGTAGTGGGCGATCAAAAGACCTTGCCCGACAGATGCAGCTGCTTGTTGAGTAGCAAGATCCTTTGGACGGGTTGACAGCCCAAGTGGTGCTAAACCTGCAGCGATTGCACCCGATGAAACAATGACAACTTCAGAACCGCGCGATTTACATGATGCAACTACATTGACAAGTTTTTCAACGGCAGCCTTATCTAGCTGTGAGCCGGCTTTACCGGTGAGAGAGGACGAGCCAATCTTTATGACGATGCGTTTTGCAGAGGCGATCTGCGCTCGGCTCACTTGGCATCTCCATCCTCTGACTCTTGCTCGGTAATCGGTGGTGAAAGTTTAGGTGTGCGAGGGTCAGAAACGTTGTACTCCCACTGCTTGGCGATTTCATCTTCGCTCAACACATCTTCTATCTCTACTCGCTCATTTTGAGCCCACGTCGATTCAAGACGTGAATCCTCGCCTCGGCGATGCAGGTGACCAGCTAACTGTTCAGCTCCTGCCTCAATCGTTGGCTCCCAATCGAAGACAACTTCAGTTGCACCGTCGCCGATTCGAACTTCACTGCCGGCAACTGCGCCCTTTTTATAGAGCTCTTTTTCAACACCTAATTGCGCCAAGCGATCGGCTAAGTAACCAATTGCTTCAGCATTTTTAAAGTTTGTCTGACGAACCCAGCGCTCTACTTTTTTGCCTCGAACAGTAAATGAACCATCGGCATTTGCCTTAACGGCAAAGCCTGAGTCATCAACGGCAACGGGACGCAAAACAATTCGTGTGCGCTCTTCGACAACAGCGGCAGCGCGGTCTTTTTGAATCAAACGGGCCATCGCATATGTAAGCTCTTGAAGGCCAGCGCGGGATGCGGCAGAGACTGGATAGACCTCATAGCCTTTTGCGCGAAGTTCGCCGGCGACCATGTCGGCCATTGCTTGACCGTCGGGTAGATCGATTTTATTGAGTGCGATAATTCGCACTCGATCTTCAAGGCCACCATAGAGCGCAAGTTCATTTTCGATAGTTTCTAAATCTTGAATTGGGTTGCGATCAGTCTCTAGTGTTCCGCAGTCAAGTACATGTACCAAAGCAACGCAGCGCTCAACGTGACGTAAAAACTCTAGACCAAGTCCCTTGCCCTGGCTTGCCCCTGGAATTAATCCTGGAACATCGGCAACTGTAAATCGAGTCTCCCCCGCTTGAACAACACCTAAGTTTGGAACGAGAGTTGTAAATGGATAATCTGCAATCTTTGGTCGGGCCGCAGAAATCGCTGCAATCAAAGATGACTTACCTGCACTTGGATAGCCAACGAGTGCGATATCTGCAACAGATTTAAGTTCTAATGAAAGTGTTCGCTCTTCCCCTGGTTCGCCGAGTAATGCAAAGCCTGGCGCTCGGCGCCTAGATGAAGCAAGAGCTAAATTACCAAGTCCACCATGTCCACCTTGGGCAGCGATAAAAACTGTTCCGTTGCCAATTAAATCTGCAATTTGTTCACCATTGCTATCGAAAATAACCGTGCCGTTTGGAACACCAAGAATTAAATCATCGCCCTGATATCCATCTTTGCGATCGCCATAACCTTGATGGCCTGATGTTGCCTTACGGTGTGGGGAATGATGAAAATCAAGAAGTGTCGTAACCGATGGATCAACGACGAGAACTACATCTCCACCGCGTCCACCATTTCCACCGTCAGGCCCGCCGAGAGGTTTGAATTTTTCGCGCTTAACAGAGACACAACCATCGCCGCCCTTTCCAGCCATGGCATAGAGGGTTACACGATCAACAAAAGTTGCCATGTGCATTACCCCTCTCTTTAATAATTATCATTGAAATAAAAAAAGCGAGCCACGATGCGCGGCTCGCTCTTTTATGAGAAACCTAAATTAAGCGGCCGGAACCACGTTCACAACACGACGTCCGCGAGCGCGACCGAATTCGACTGCGCCTGCTGCAAGTGCAAATAGCGTGTCATCCTTACCGCGTCCTACGTTCTTGCCTGGGTGAAAATGTGTTCCGCGCTGACGGACCAAGATCTCGCCTGCATTAACTTCCTGGCCACCAAAGCGCTTGATGCCGAGGTACTGTGGATTTGAATCGCGACCGTTACGTGTCGAGGAGACACCCTTCTTACTTGCCATTTACGTTCTCTCCCTTACTTCGCGCCGCTGATGGCGGTAATTTTTACGCGTGTG
>CAXNCU010000118.1:0-3405 GCA_964200985.1 Candidatus Planktophila sp. | reverse complement strand
CTTTCCACAATTAACAGAAGAGAGACGCAAGGAGTACATCAAAGTCGTAAAGAACAAGGCGGAGGACTCCAAGATTTCAATGCGAAATATCCGCCGTGCAGCAAATGAGGCTATTGAGAAGATGGAAAAAGATGGCGACGTTGGTAAAGATGACGTTTCTCGCGGTGAAAAAGAGTTGGAAAAAATTACATCCGATCACGTTGCTCAGGTTGATGAGATGTTTAAGCACAAGGAGGCTGAGCTCCTAGAAATCTAGGGGCATTGACTCTATGTCTGATATTCATGCGATCAATGAGGCGATAAACAAGCGGGCCGGGCGAAAGCTTTTGCCCTCCATCGCCGTCTCATTATCTTTGATTGCATTGATCTGGTTTGCTCTGGCCTACCAACGTGAAATTTTTGCGGTGGTAGTTGGCGTTGCGGTGCTACTTGGGATTCGCGAAATCGTAAGGGCATTTAGAGTTCGTGGAATTTATCTATCTTTTAATGCGCTAATTCTCGCAAGTCTTGCTCTCTCATACTCGGCTTGGAATGGTGGAGTGGCTGGACTTGCGATTGCAACGGCAATTGCTATTCCGGTTCTTTTGATTCAGCTTTTAACTAAGGGTCCCGAAGGTTTTGTCGCAAGTGCCACGGCTACGACATTCTCGCTTTTGTACCTGCCGTTCTTGGGCGGATTCCTGATTCTTCTTGCCCGTCCTAGTACTGGCTTTGAGCGCGTAATGACCTTCGTGGTCTTGGTTTCCTGTAATGACACATTTGGATACATCGTTGGCGTTTTAATCGGCAAGCACCCATTGGCGCCAAAAATCTCTCCCAAAAAGAGCTGGGAGGGCTTGATTGGCTCCCTTGTCTTCACGATAACCGGTGGCATCCTCGCCTTTACATACATTATGGATATGCATTGGTGGATCGGTGCAGTTGTTGGCTTAATGATTGTCTTTACCGCAACATGTGGGGATCTGATTGAAAGTGCGATGAAGCGTGATTTGGAGCTTAAAGATATGGGTTCACTTCTACCCGGCCACGGTGGAATGTTGGACCGCTTGGACTCTGTTTTAATTTCGGCACCTGCATTGTGGTTAGCACTTGAGTTAGTCAAGGCCTGGCTATGAGTATTCCCGAGATCAATTTAGTTTTCGATGAGCCCGTTCAGCGCAAAAAAGTACCTAAGCACTTAGCTGATTACTCTCCAGAAGAGCGTCGTGAAGTAGCAAAGGCTTTGGGTCTGCCTGCATTTAGGGCTACACAAGTTGCAACGCATTATTTTGCACATCTTTCAAATGACCCACAGACGTGGAGCGATATCCCGGCCGACATGCGCCAGAGCATTGCAGATCAGTTAACTCCAAAACTCATTGAATTAGTTAGATCAGTTACGTGTGATGAAGGAATGACGCGTAAGGATTTATGGAAGCTACACGATGGCGTTCTCGTTGAGAGCGTTCTAATGCGATACACCGACCGTGTAACAGTCTGCATCTCCTCACAAGCAGGATGCGGCATGAACTGCCCATTTTGTGCAACAGGGCAAGCTGGATTAACACGAAATTTGAGCGCCGGTGAAATTACTGAACAGATTGTTGCCGCTGCACGAGCATGTGCAAATGGCGAACTACCCGGTGGCCCTACGCGACTTTCCAACATTGTTTTTATGGGCATGGGTGAACCCCTGGCTAACTACAACGCCGTAATGCGATCGGTGCGAAATATCACTGATCCAAATCCAGATGGCTTAGGCATTAGCGCGCGTTCGGTCACAGTATCGACCGTCGGCCTTGTTAACGGAATTGAAAAACTCACCGAAGAGGGGATTGCAGTGACCCTTGCCGTCTCACTTCATACTCCCGATGATGAGCTCCGGGATACGTTAGTGCCGATCAATTCTCGCTGGAATATCAGAGAGGTTTTGGCCGCTGCCGATGCGTATGAAAAACGCACGGGCCGCCGCTATTCCATCGAATATGCGCTCATTCGAGACATAAATGATCAATCGTGGCGCTCGGATTTGTTAGGGCGTTTACTTAAGAATCGAAATGCCCACGTTAATTTAATTCCGCTCAACCCCACGCCTGGGTCAAAATGGACAGCATCGCGCCGCGAAGACGAGGCCGAGTTTGTTCGAATCTTAGAAAGTTACGGCGTACCCGTAACAGTTCGAGATACCCGAGGCAGAGAAATCGATGGCGCATGCGGACAGTTGGCGGCGGCGGAAAAAACCAGAACAGACTAGTTAGCTTCGCACACTCTTGGTAGGCTCATGACTATGGAAAAGTTAAAGAACTTCATTAATGGCAAGGCCGTAGAGAGCACATCCGGCGAAACAACTTCACTTATTAATCCATCAACGGGCTCTGCATATGCAACGGCCCCAAAATCAAATGCAGCCGATGTCGATGCCGCTTTCAGTGCAGCAAGTAATGCATTTCCTGGGTGGCGCGATTCAACTCCATCGCAACGCCAGCGAGCATTGCTTAAAATCGCCGATGCAATTGAAGATCGCCAATCTGAAATAATCGATATTGAATGCCGCAACACCGGTAAGCCGATTTCATTAACTACATCTGAAGAAGTTCCACCGATGGTCGATCAGATTCGCTTTTTTGCAGGTGCTGCAAGAAACCTCGAAGGAAAATCTGCCGGTGAATACATGCCAGGCATGACATCGATGATTCGGCGCGAACCAATTGGTGTTATTGGCCAAGTAACTCCATGGAACTATCCAATGATGATGGCCGTATGGAAATGGGCACCAGCGATCGCTGCAGGAAATACCGTTGTCTTAAAGCCAAGTGATACAACACCGGCATCAACGGTGTGGATGGCACAAGTAATGTCAGAGTTCTTGCCCGATGGCGTCTTTAACGTAGTCTGCGGCGAGCGCGAAACAGGACGCGCAGTTGTAGAACATAAGCGCCCCGACATGGTTTCAATTACTGGCTCAGTTGGTGCTGGAATTCAAGTGGCGCAATCTGCAGCTGCGCAACTAAAGCGTGTTCACCTTGAGCTCGGCGGGAAAGCACCAGTAGTTGTCTTTGCCGATGCAGATTTAGCTGCCGCGGCCGAAGGTATTGCAATTGCCGGCTACTTCAACGCTGGACAAGATTGCACTGCGGCTACTCGGGTTATTGTTGAAGAGTCGGTCTATGAAGATTTTGTCGCCCTATTAACCGAGCAGGCCAAGGCCATAGCTATCGGTGCCCCCGAAGAGGATGTATTCCTAGGGCCGGTCAATAACGCTAATCAATTAGCGAGAGTCTCTGGATTCTTAGATCGCGTGCCATCGCATGCAAAGGTAATGGCAGGTGGCACAGCCCTTGATCGCCCCGGCTTCTTCTTCCCGGCAACTGTCGTTGCAGGCCTTCTCCAAGATGATGAGATGATTCAAAACGAGATCTTTGGACC
>CAXNCU010000117.1:0-3413 GCA_964200985.1 Candidatus Planktophila sp. | reverse complement strand
ATATCTAAGTGGAGCCAAGGGAGCTCAGGATTAATAAACTCTCGCAAGAAGAGGCCGGCGACCAACATGCCACCACTCTTATCACCGATATTTGCCATATCTGCAACTGGTGAATCTAGTGATGCGCGAAGTTCGTCCGGTAGAGGCATTGGCCAGAACTGCTCACCGCTCTTCGTTGCTGCGGTTAAAAATTCAGATGAGAATTCTTCGTTGTTAGTCATTACGGCACTTGTGCGAGTTCCGAGAGCGATCACTTGAGCCCCAGTTAATGTGGCAACATCGATGATTCCATCTAGTTTGTTCTTACTTGCTTGGGCCTTAACTAGTGCATCTGCAAGAACGAGTCTTCCCTCAGCATCGGGATTAAGAACTTCAATTGTTTTGCCGCCAAATATTGTGATGATGTCACTTGGGCGCGTTGCCGTATCACTTGGCATGTTCTCAGCCAAAGGCGCCCATGTCTCAATCGCGATTGGAAGTTTTAAGGCAGCGATTGCGAGTGTTGCCGCGCAGACTGCAGCCGCACCGCTCATATCTGATTTCATCGCCTCCATACCAAGTGCAGGTTTTAGAGCTAAGCCGCCAGTATCAAATGTGATGCCCTTACCAACAAATGCAAAACGCTTTTTGATTACACCCTTTGGTGTGTATGAAATATGAAGAAGACGCGGAGGATTGGCCGAGCCTTGACCGACTCCGATGATTCCACCAAAGCCTTGGGCCTTTAACTCCTTCTCATCCAAAATGCTCATTCGCAGACCAGACTTTAAACCGCCGGCTGTTTTGACGGCCGCTGTTATTTTCTTTGTAAAAGTGTCAGGAGTTAAATGACTTGGGGGAGTATTGATCAGATCTCGAACTAAAAATGTGTAGTCGGCAATAATCTCAGCCCGCGCAATCGCATCACTAGCCTCAGATTTACCAGCGAATTTGCTATAGACAGTAATTGTTTTCAAAGCCGCCTTCTGATCGGCCTTTGACGAGCCTCGAAACTCGTTAAAGAGATAAGAACCAAGGGCCGCTCCCTCTGCAACTGCTGCTACGGATTCAATTGTGTTAGAAGAAAGTGCAAAGGTTGCAGCGCTTGTTCCTGCAAGTGCGCGAGAGGCAGCACCTGCTGCGCGTCGAAGAACTTCAGGTGTATAGGTGTTGGACTTTTTACCCAGACCGGTAAAGACCATCATGCGAATCGTTGCGCCAGGGGTCTTTATGACCTCATCGGCGGCGCCAGTTGCACCCATTTCAATCAAGGAGGCGAGAATCGCCTTGGTGTCCACGGCTAAATCGCCCGACTCGATAGCGATGCCGCCGGAGGAATTGGTTGAGGCCAATCCTAAAACGAGAACTTCATCTTTTAGTACGCCGCTGGAGATCTTAAGAGTGCTCATGGGTATCAGCGTAATAGATGTATTGGTAGATTCACACTATGAAAACCTCCCCGCTCAATGACAAGCACATCGCCCGAAATGCAAAGATGGCCGATTTTGGTGGTTGGTTAATGCCAATTGAGTACCCAGGCGGCGGTGTCTTAGCCGAACATACTGCCGTGCGCGAGCGGGTCGGAATCTTCGATGTCTCGCACTTGGGCAAGGCCTCTGTGATTGGCGTGGGAGCCATTGATTTTCTTAACGAGATTTTTACCAATGATCTCAACCGCATCGAAGATGGATCAGCTCAGTACACATTGCTCTGTACCCCTGTGGGTGGAGTTATCGATGATTTGATTGCTTATCGCAATTCAGCCGATGATGTCTTCTTGGTTCCAAATGCATCTAACACCAGCGATGTTGTAGCAGTCCTTCAAGAGAAAGCGCCAGCAGGGATCACCGTCACGAATCTTCACAATGAGTTTGCAGTCCTTGCCGTTCAAGGCCCATTGGCTCCGCAGGTGATGCAGTTCCTCGGAATAAATACCGAGATTGATTACATGGCCTTTTCACATGTAAGCATTGATGGCGCCGATGTAATCCTCTGTCGTACTGGCTATACAGGTGAAGTTGGATACGAGCTCTTGCCAAAACTTGCCGACGCCTCTCGAGTATGGGATGCACTTGTTAGCGCAATTGAGCCACTTGGCGGTTTGGTGTGCGGACTAGGAGCCAGAGATACGTTGCGAACAGAGATGGGCTATCCATTGCACGGTCATGAGTTATCGCTAGCAATCACTCCGGTTCAAGCGAGTGCGTCATGGGCAATTGGTTGGGAAAAGCCGGGCTTTATCGGAAGTGAAGTTTTACGTGCTGAAAAAGCTAATAAGCCAGCGCTTCGAAGCGTCGCACTAAAGTCATTAGACCGTGGAATTCCACGCGCACATATGCAGGTCAAGGATGCAGCAGGTGTTGTATTGGGCGAAGTCACAAGCGGGACTTTTTCACCAACGTTAAAAGTTGGTATTGCACTCGCCCTGCTTAAATCCGGCGTCAAGGTCGGGGATCAATTAACTATTGATGTCCGCGGGCGAGAGTCCATAGTTGAAGTTGTTAAATTACCGTTTGTGCCTTCGCACGTTCGCTAAATTCAATTGGCGTTAAAAACGCAGCCCGCACATAAGCGCGCCGAAGCGCATTCAGCACTGGCTGACCTGTAATCAAAATTAGGCCAGCGGTAAATATCGCACGTGGAAGATCCCATGCCATTGCGGTGAGAAAGTGGAATGTAAAGAAACGAGAGAGATTTTCACTAAGTGGCGCCCCTGGAATAAAAGATAACTGTGTTGATGTACCAAGTGCCCAAGGCCAGAACTGAAGATCCATTAAAATTCCAAATAACTCACTAGCGATTACTGCAAAGAGCATCAGCAAAGCTATTTCGCGCATGCCGCGAAGCGCCTTCCGTCCCGGCAGAAGACCAGCTAATAGACCAATCCAGGCTGCTGCAAATATTTGATATCCCAGCCATGGGCCTAATCCGCCAGTAAGAAGGGCCGAAACAAAGACCGCGATTAGTCCTAGTAGAAAACCAAAGGATGGTCCAAAGACCCGTGCGCTTAAAATAAGCAAGAACCACATCGGCTCTATTCCAACAGCTCCGGCACCTAAAGGACGAAGGGCCGCCACAAGGGCAGCTAGAACTCCAAGGAGTGCCACAGATTTTGCATCGAGGCGCGAGCTTGAGATTTCAATAATCGTTAAAAGCAATGCGATAGAAATTGCCACCCAGAAAAATATCTGTGTCCGCGGCAAGTTTTCACCCGAATAGAAAAACGGCCAGAGAAAACCTGCGCCACTTATGACGGAGGTAAGAGCAAGGACAATTGAGTTCTTGCGCGAAAACTTAACAACATCACCAGTTAGCATCATTGAATCTTTTTCTCGATGGCAGAAATTACATCGCCGACTCGAAGCCAAGGTTGGGGCGCCATGACTTTTGCAACTTGTGGGGCAAAGGCGGGGGATGAGAGCAGCACATCGATC
>CAXNCU010000116.1:0-3421 GCA_964200985.1 Candidatus Planktophila sp. | reverse complement strand
GCCTCACCTGCACGGGCAGTACGACCTGCGCGGTGTAGATAATCCTTGTGATCTGTTGGAGCATCAACATGAACAACCAATGAGATTCCATCAACGTGGATTCCACGAGCTGCAACATCAGTTGCAACAAGTGCTGCATTTGCCGACTCCTTGAATAGTGCAAGGGTTCGGGTACGAACTGCCTGTGATTATCCACCGTGTAGTGCGCCAACTGCAACGCCTGCATGAGCAAGCTTGTCAGATAAACGATCTGCGCCACGCTGTGTCTTAACAAACATAATCGTCTTACCGTTACGGGCAGCGATCTGATTTGTAATGTCATCTTTATCGCCTGGGTTCATAACAAGAACAAAGTGCTCCATAGTTGAAACTGATGCACGATCATTTTGTAGCGAGTGAGTCTTTGGGTTCTTCAAGTATTGACGAACTAGTGAATCAACACCACGGTCAAGAGTCGCTGAGAACAAAAGACGCTGTCCATCGAGCTTTGCTTGATCCAAGATCTCTTTAACAACTGGAAGGAAGCCCATGTCGGCCATCTGATCGGCCTCATCAAGAACGGTTATCTCTAACTGATCTAGTTGAACCTCACCCTTATTGAGCAAGTCAATTAAACGGCCCGGGGTAGCAACCAAGATTGCAGTTCCACGACGCATCGCAGTGATCTGCTTTGCATATGACATTCCGCCGGCAACAACTACTGATTCATGACCAATTGAGCGAGCTAGTGGCATCAAAACTTCATCGATCTGCTGAGCTAGTTCACGTGTTGGCGTAAGTACAAGAGCTAGTGGCTTATGTGGCTTTGCAACGCGGCCATTTAGGTTGTTTAGCAGCGCTAAACCAAAGGCAAGGGTCTTTCCAGAGCCAGTCTGTCCGCGACCCAAGATGTCATGGCCAGCTAAAGCATCTGGCAATGTTGCAATCTGGATTGGAAACGGATGCATGATTCCCTGCTTAGCAAGGGCGTTAACCAAAGGTGCTGCAATTCCTAGATCAGTGAAAGTTGTTGTGATCTCTGTTAATGGAGTCGCGTCAATTAAATTAGCATCGGCTAAGTTTGTTGAAATGTAATTATCATCTGCACCGAAGTCAACGGCGGCATTGGTATGAGTCTTCGATGAATGTTTAAAATCATCACGAGCATATGCTGGTGAGTCATTGCGACGATCGCGGACTGGACGTTCGGCACGGAAGTTAGCTGCACGTGTATCTGGTGCTTCAGAGCGCTTCTTCGGACGAGTTGGATCGAACTTTTCTACTTTACGTGGAACAAAGTTAGGGCGTCCATCATCAGTGCGCGAAACCTTTGCGACCGCTGCATCACGGCGATTAGTTGGACGAGTTTCTGATTTCTTGTACTCGGTCTTCTTGTACTCAGTCTTTTTAAACTCTGGCTTCTCGTACTCAGGCTTTCTATTTTCAGGCTTGACGTACTCTTTTTTCTTGTACTCAGTCTTTTTGAAATCTGGTTTCTTATCTACTGGGCGCTTGGCACGCTCAGTGCGCTCTGCAACAAACTTCTTTGCACGACTTTCTGGTTTTTGCGAAAGCTCGATACGTGCCTTGCGCTCTTCCGGTGCCTCAACTGGGCGTGGACGCGAGGCGGTTTTTTCCTGAAAACGCTGCGCGCGTAGCTTTGAGCGATCTGTTAAGCGGACCTCTTTTTTAGAGACCGTTGATGGATCGGCATCGGAGTAACGACGAGTAGTTGCGGCCGCACGTGACTTAGGAAGCGCGGCTGCACCTTTGCGTGCATTCTTTTGCGCCGTTGTATGACGAGCTTTTGGGTCAACTGCTTTAAATTCGGCAGCCTTCTTAGTGCGCTTAGGTTTTCCGACAGATGCTGCGCGACGGGCTTTTCCGGGCGCTGAAGTACGTGGCTGTAGAGACATAGAAATGCATACCAATCGAGACGACAAGCGCGTCTCGGGTGTGACTAGCTCCAGAATGGGCTGTCAGGATGGTGATAAGACTCGCAAGTAGCGCTACATGTGCGGCGCTTAGGGGGAAGTTCTTTGATGCGGATGCATCAACATCGGCAATTCTACCGTGGATTATTGCTTGTCTTTACCATCGGGATCTGCGGCTAATTCCTCAAGATTTGGGCGTGGATGGTTGTGCCATCATTGCCGGGTGCCTTTGCCGTCAGCTATCCATAATAAAAACTCAAACTGGATCGGCCTCTACATCGCATTAGGCGTCGTATGGGGCTGTTCCTTTATCTTCATTAAATTAGGCCTTGAGTTCTTAACACCAATCGGGGTCGCATTTGGGCGAGTATCGATGGGTGCGCTAACCCTAGTATTTTGGGCAAAATATAAAAATATTCAACTCCCAACGGATAAGAAAACCTGGTTTCATCTCTGGGTAGTCTCACTCCTGCTCAACGTTTTTCCCGGAATTTTATTTCCACTGGCTGAAACTGAAGTAACCTCGATCTTGGCGGGAATTATTAATGCAGTAACACCATTGATGACTTTATTAGCAATATTGATTGTCTTTCGAGAAGAGAAAATTAAGGGATACCAAGTAATAGGTCTCCTACTTAGTTTTGTTGGCGTTCTGACTGTATTGGGGGTTTGGAAAGGTTTAGGCACCAATCCACTTAGTGCGGTACTCGCACTTTTGTTGGCCGTTACCTTTACTGGGCTTTCATATCCGTATGTACGAAAATTTGTACTTCCAAGAAAGATACAACCTGAAGCCCTTGCCGCGGTGCAAGTTTCAGCTGGAGCACTGACCCTCCTGCCATTCTATTTAATAGATGGAATTGCAAAGGATGAGTATCGCCTAGGGCCAGTCCTTGCGATGATCACACTTGGTGTATTTGGTAGTGGTTTTGCATATATCTGGAACTTTAAGATTATCGAGGCGGCTGGAAGTGCGATTGCTAGCACTGTTACATATGTGACACCAGTGATCGCCGTTGTTGTTGGCATTATCTTTCTCGGAGAGAGTATGGCTTGGTATGAACCAGTCGGCGCAGTGATTGTCTTACTCGGTGCGGCAATCGGCCAACAGCGTGTTAAATTATTTAATAGAAAAACCAACCGGTAGTTCAAGTCGATTTTCACGCAGTAAGGCTTCATTTGTAAGAATCGCACGGGTTGAATCATCTGCGACAATCACGCCAGAATTTAGAATGAGCGATCTTTCGCATAGTTCAAATGCGTACGGTAGATCATGGGTAACCATCACCATTGTGATATCTAGTGCACGTAAAATATCGGCTAGCTCACGTCGGCTCGCTGGATCTAGATTTGAAGAGGGCTCATCGAGCACGAGAATCTCAGGCTTCATAGCCAAAACCGTTGCGACAGCCACGCGTCTGCGTTGCCCGAAGGAGAGATGGTGAGGTGGGCGATCTTTAAATTCAGACATCCCTACTAATTCCAATGATTGATCAACAATCGAATCT
>CAXNCU010000115.1:0-3439 GCA_964200985.1 Candidatus Planktophila sp. | reverse complement strand
TGTTTACTTACGCTCAGAATACCCGTATGCGATTGCCACGCTTCAAAAGGCGATTGATATCGCGCGAGAGAGTGATTGGCTAGGTAATCGAGTTCTTGGAACCACGAACGCCTTTGACATTTCTATTCGTGTTGGTGCCGGTTCATATGTCTGTGGTGAAGAGACAGCAATGCTCGAAAGCATCGAAGGCAAGCGCGGTGTAGTCCGAGCTAAACCACCACTTCCAGCTGTTGAAGTTCTCTTTGGTCAACCCACGGTAATTAATAATGTGCTTACGCTATCTACTGTGCCAATGATTTTGTCCGAAGGCGCAGCCGACTATCTGGCGCGCGGAGTGGGACGATCTCTTGGAACGCAGGTCTTTCAACTAGCTGGCAATATCGCACGCGGTGGAATTGTTGAGAGGGCATTCGGAGTAACACTTGATGAATTAGTCAATACCTATGGAGGTGGCACGTTATCTGGTCTGCCACTTCGCGCAATCCAAATTGGCGGACCGCTAGGTGCATACTTTTCAACGGCACAAATGGATACGTCGATGGATTATGAGTCACTCATCGCTGCAGGCGGAATGCTGGGTCACGGCGGAATCGTGGTCTTTGATGAGAGTGTTGATTTAGCGGTGCAAGCGAAATTTGCTATGGAGTTTTGTGCCATTGAATCCTGTGGCAAGTGCACACCATGTCGTATTGGTTCAACACGTGGGGCTGAAACTATCGACCTGATTATTCAGGGCGTGAGGGTGGATGAGAATAAGAAGTTGCTTCTCGACCTCTGTGAAGTGATGACCGATGGATCGCTGTGTGCCATGGGCGGTTTGACCCCTTTGCCAGTAAAAAGTGCCATGCTTAACTTCCCATCCGACTTCAATGGAGTGCGCAGATGACGATGATTTTTGAGCCAGATTTCGGCACGCCTGTCAGCGAGCGAACCGATTGTGTAAACCTTGAGATTGATGGCCGCGCAATCACCGTTCCCGCAGAAACTTCGATTATGCGCGCAGCCCTTGAAGCCGGCATTGATATCCCAAAACTCTGTTCTACCGATAGTTTAAAGGCCTTTGGTTCATGTCGATTGTGCGTCATTCAAGTCGATGGTCGTAACGGCACTCCATCATCCTGTACAACACCAGTTGCCGAAGGTATGAAAGTTGCTACACAATCGGAAAAACTTGATCGCATCCGCAAAGGCGTTATGGAGCTCTATCTTTCGGATCACCCAGCAGATTGTGCAACAGGAGATGAATGTGAAGTTCATGGCGTTGCTAAGAAAATTGGAATAGGTTCTAGCCGCTATACAAACGTTGCCACGCACTTAGATTTGAAAAAAGATGAGAGTAATCCCTACTTCACCTTTGATTCAACTGAGTGCATCGTCTGCAACCGATGTGTACGAGCCTGCGATGAAGTGCAGGGAACTTTTGCATTAACAATCGAGAATCGTGGCTTTGAAGCAAGAGTCTCATCATCGGGCACATCATTTATTGAGAGCGAGTGTGTTTCATGTGGAGCCTGCGTGCAGGCCTGCCCAACTGGAGCCCTTACTGAAAAAACGCTATTAACTATCGGTGCGCCAACCTCTTCAGTTATTACAACGTGTGCCTACTGCGGCGTTGGTTGCAGCTTTAAAGCTGAGATGCGCGGTGATCAAGTTGTGCGCATGGTTCCATTGAAAACCGGTGGCGCAAATGAAGGACACTCATGCGTGAAGGGCCGCTTTTCATATGGATATGCCACTCACTCTGATCGTATAACAAAGCCAATGATTCGAAGCGCAATCACTGATCCATGGAAAGAGGTTTCATGGAGCGAAGCTATTACTTTTGCCGCCGATGGATTAAAACGCATTCAGGCAGAAACTGGAGTCAATGCAATCGGCGGAATCACTTCTTCGCGCTGTACTAATGAAGAGGTCTTCGTAGTACAAAAGATGGTTCGAGCCGCTTTTGGTAATAACAACGTCGATACCTGTGCCCGTGTGTGTCATTCGCCAACAGGTTATGGGCTCGGTCAGACATTTGGAACATCGGCCGGAACTCAAGATTTTGAGTCGGTAGAACACAGTGATGTCATCATGCTCATCGGCGCTAATCCAACCTCGGCCCACCCAGTCTTTGCCTCACGCATGAAGCAGGCGATACGAAAAGGCGCCAAGTTAATCGTTATCGATCCCCGTGTCATTGCATTAGTTCGTACTCCTGGAATTACTGCATCACACCATCTGCAGTTAATGCCAGGTACAAATGTCGCCGTTATCAACGCTCTGGCCCATGTGATTGCAACCGATGGCCTTATTAAACGTGAGTTTGTTGAAGAGCGTTGTGATGCCCAATCCTTCAAAGAGTGGGAGACGTTCATTTCACTGGGCGAGAACTCACCCGAAGCCCTTGAAGCATCTTCGCGAGTTCCCGCCGCTCAGATTCGCGCAGCGGCGCATATGTTTGCCAATGCTAGAAACGGCTCTATTTATTACGGTCTTGGAGTTACAGAGCACAGTCAAGGTTCAACAATGGTTATGGGAATTGCAAACCTTGCCATGGCACCTGGAAATATTGGCCGCAAAGGCGTTGGCGTTAATCCACTTCGGGGACAGAACAATGTGCAGGGCTCTTGCGATATGGGCTCATTCCCGCATGAGCTCTCTGGCTATCGTCACATTTCAAACCCAGATACACGGAAAATCTTTAATGATGCATGGGGTGTAGTACTTCAAGATCGTCCAGGAATGCGAATTCCAAATATGTTTGATGCAGCTATTGCCGGCCAATATCGTGGCCTATATGTGCAGGGCGAAGACATCGCACAATCTGATCCCAACACCTCGCATGTACATGCAGCCTTAAGAGCGATGGATATGGTGATTGTCCAAGATCTCTTCTTGAATGAGACATCGAAGTTCGCACATGTCTTTCTACCGGGTACATCTTTCTTAGAAAAAGATGGCACGTTCACAAATGCAGAGCGTCGAATCAATCGTGTTCGCCCCGTGATGAAATCTAAAACCGGCAAAAGTGAGTTCGAAGTTACCTGCGACTTGGCAACTGCGATGGGTTATCCAATGTCCTATGAAAATGGCGCAGCGATTATGGATGAGATTGCGGCCACCACACCGACTTTTGCTGGAGTCTCCTTTGCTAAGTTGGATGAGCTGGGAAGTATTCAGTGGCCATGCAATGAGCTAAATCCAGAGGGAACTCCGATGATGCACGTGGATAAATTCGTACGTGGTGAGGGCCGCTTTATGAAGACGCAGTATGTTCCGACCGATGAAAAGGCCACGCGCCAATTCCCGTTACTACTGACGACTGGCAGAGTTTTGAGCCAGTACAACGTTGGCGCCCAGACGCGGCGCACCGCCAATAACATTTGGCACAGCGAGGATATTTTGGATTTACATGAATCCGATGCCGAGCTTCGTGGCATAAGCGATGGCTCGTGGG
>CAXNCU010000114.1:0-3559 GCA_964200985.1 Candidatus Planktophila sp. | reverse complement strand
ACCGTGGTCGATGTGAGCGATGATGCAGAAGTTACGTATCTGCGCCGGATCAGTTGATGCTGGTTGCGGCGCCTTGGCAAGTGAAATTGCAGGCATGAACCTAGCCTCGCTTTAAAGTGTTAGAAGAATTAACGTGCGCCGGCTTTGGCAGCAGCCTTAGCCATTGATGACTTCTTGTTGGCTGCAGAGTTCTTGTGAAGAACACCTTTTTGAACTGCAACATCGAGTGCCTGTGAGGCGCTACGAAGCTCAGTTGTGATTGCAGCGGCATCGCCACCAGTTACTGCGTCGCGGAACTTGCGGACAGCGGTCTTGATAGATGAGCTCACAGACTTATTACGAAGGCGTGCCTTCTCGTTGGTCTTAATGCGCTTGATCTGAGACTTGATATTTGCCACGCTGTGGTACTCCGGACTCTTGTAGTTAGTGAAGGGTTAAGGTTACCCGCTTGAGCGCTGGGGCTCAAATTGGGGCTCAAATCATGCAGTAATGATGCCTGAGGATGAGGCTCGGCGGCGTTTACGCCCCCCAGCCTTTACTTCGGTCTTTTCAGGCTCAATCTTGGCCGGTGCATCAACTACTGCATCGGCGTTGAGTGATTCATGGAACTCATGCTCGGTGGCATCTTTTTCATCGGCATCTTCATGACGAGATGATGGAACATCGAGTTGTGGCATTGGCGCTTTCATCTTGACTGGCTCCATGTGAATATGAATTCCGCGTCCGCTACATGCATCACATGTAGTTGAGAAGGCTTCGATCAGACCCTGTCCAACACGCTTGCGCGTCATCTGGACGAGACCAAGCGATGTAACTTCTGCAACTTGATGCTTCGTGCGATCGCGACCGAGTGATTCAACTAAACGACGTAGAACCATTTCGCGGTTTGATTCAAGAATCATGTCGATGAAGTCGATAACAACGATTCCACCTAAGTCGCGAAGACGTAGTTGACGTGCAATCTCTTCAGCGGCCTCGAGGTTGTTTTTAGTAACAGTCTCTTCAAGGTTTCCGCCCTTGCCGATGAACTTACCGGTGTTAACATCGATAACGATCATGGCCTCTGTGCGATCGATAACAAGTGATCCACCTGAAGGTAGATAAACCTTGCGATCAAATGCCTTAGCTAACTGCTCTTCAACACGGAAGTCTGAGAACAAGTCACCAGTGCCCGTGTATTTTTCAATCTTGGTAGTGAGCTCAGGTGCGATAAAACCGAGATAGTTTGTAACTTCATCCCATGCACTAGATCCCTGAACAGTTAATTTGCGGAAATCCTCATTGAAGATATCGCGAATAACACGGACAGCTAAATCTGGCTCCTGGTAAAGAGCGGCAGGTGGATGAAAGTTTGGATTCTCACTCTTTGCATAGATGTCATCCCACTGTGCTTTAAGGCGGGCTACATCGCTGGTTAGATCCTCTTCGCTT
Source organism: Candidatus Planktophila sp. (assembly GCA_964200985.1). Taxonomy (GTDB): domain Bacteria; phylum Actinomycetota; class Actinomycetes; order Nanopelagicales; family Nanopelagicaceae; genus Planktophila. The sequence goes on along the minus strand of CAXNCU010000114.1, from coordinate 2,128 downwards.
ACGCCTTCTGCAGCGGTACGAACAATTACGCCAGCGGTTTCAGGAATAAGATTCTTTAGAATCGCCTTCAGGCGTGTGCGCTCTGACTCTGGAAGTCGCTTTGAAATTCCCGACATTCCACCGCCTGGAACATAGACGACATAGCGCCCTGGCAATGAAATTTGGCTTGTAAGGCGAGCGCCCTTTTGGCCAATTGGATCTTTAGTTACCTGAACAAGAACGCTCTGTCCGCTCTTTAAAACAGTTTCGATTTTGCGTGGCTGCGACTCTGAAATTCCTGCAGCATCCCAGTTAACTTCGCCGGCATAGAGAACGGCGTTACGGCCCTTACCAATATCGACGAAAGCTGCCTCCATAGAGGGAAGCACATTCTGTACGCGACCTAAGTAAACGTTTCCAACGTATGAGACGTTGCTGTTGCGGTTGACGTAATGCTCAACCATGACGCCATCTTCGATAACTGCGATCTGCGTGCGATCGGCAATCTGTCGAACTAACATCTCGCGATCAACGTTTTCACGGCGCGCTAAGAATTCGCCATCGGTAATAATTGTTCCGCGCTTGCGATATGGCTCGCGGTATTCAGTGCGGCCCCCGCGATCATTGCGCTCTGTGCGCGCAGTACGCCCACCACGACGCTCTGTTCGCTCGGCACGTTCGGTGCGCGCAGGACGTACGGGACGTTCGCGAACTTCTCGGACCTTAACAACTGTTACAACGCCATCTTCTACAACGCTCTCACCTGGTGTAACACCTTCGCTGCCAGCTACTCGGCGGCGACGGCGACGATGTGTCGAACCTTCAGCAGATTCCTCAGAGCTTTCAGTGCTCTCCTCATCGCTGCCAACGACATCACTGCCTGGCTTGCGACGGCCTCGTCCACCACGGCGGCGACGGCGGTTACGGTTTTCTTGATCGTCAGAGTTCTCACTTGCGGCCGCTGCTGGGGCTTCGCTCTTTTCCGCCTGTGCTTGTGGGGCCGCTACCTTCTTCCGAGCCGTCTTTGCGATGGGCTCATCAGGTGCTGCTTGGAAAATTGGAACTGGAACGGCCGCTGTTTTCTTGCGAACCGGCTTCTTTACTTCATCACTGACTACTTCAGTAACGGTTGCCTCTGCTTTAGCAGATGCTTTCTTGACCGCACGCTTGCGCGGTGTTTTAGGCTCAATCGCCATGGCACCAAATCCTCTATGCGTCTGTTAAAAACGCTCTAATGTTAAAAAAATCCCCGTTTAGGTTTTTTCTTACCTGTCCGCGCTGGGCTTTTGCCGCGAAGGATTCGCGAGCCGCGCTGAACTATTGGCCCAAGTATGGCAGAGGAGGGCGAAATTGCCTACTTCATTCCTCGAATTTAGCCTTTTGAGCGCGCATGAACGTTCTGCAAGAGGCCAAAACCGATCAAAGTCGCAAACATGGAAGAGCCACCATATGAGATGAATGGAAGTGGTACTCCCGTCATCGGCATAAGTCCGAGCGTCATGCCGATATTTTCAAAGATTTGAAAGGCAAACCAGGCGATAACACCGGTTGTCATCAACCTACCAAATGGATCGCTAGTTCTTCGAGCGATAGAAAAGGCCCGCATTAATATCAGCAGATAGAGAAAGATAATTAATCCACTTCCTAAGAAGCCCAGCTCTTCTCCTGCAACGGTAAAGATGAAGTCGGTCTGCTGCTCTGGAACAAATCGACCATTTGTTTGCGGACCTTTAAATAATCCAGTACCAATTAATCCGCCAGACCCGACGGTTATACGTGCTTGTCGTAGTTGATAGCCCGCACCTTGTGTATCTGCAGTGGGATCGACAAATGTTTGTAAACGATTAAGTTGATACTCACTAATCACGCCCGCCTTGGTAGCAACGACTGCTCCTAAAACTGCAACAATCAAAAGCCCTGCCACCCATCGTGAAGGTGCACCTGAAACTGCGATGATGGTGACAACTGAGGCGCTAATAATAAAGACCGTCCCCATATCGGGTTGCAAAATAATTAGCAGGACTGGAATAGCTGCAACAACTAACGCCTGCAGCACATCGCGTGACGTTGGTTCATCGCTGTCATGCGTGCGCTCTGATAGCAACATCGACATTCCAATTATTATTGCAATCTTGGCCAACTCGGCCGG
>CAXNCU010000113.1:0-3591 GCA_964200985.1 Candidatus Planktophila sp. | reverse complement strand
CAGATTTCCGACACGTTGAAAGTGCATGGAATACGTATTCTCGATCTTGATGAGATTGATGTGTGGGCATACTCTGATATCGCTGGCGAGATTAACTCTATTGATGGTTGATTAAGGGCAATGTCAGATCTCGATTTACGTCAAAGCGTCATAGATACGCCTCGACTAGAGCTACACCACTTAACTGCGGCTGAAATTATCTCACTTTTTGAAACCCCAGAAGAGAAGTGGATTTACGAGGGTAAAAGCTATACGAATCCTTATCGTCAGTTAGTCGATGATTCAGGACCTCTAGCCTGGCGCGTTCCGCAAGTAAAGGCTAATCCAAGTGTAAATAAGTGGTTTGTTCGCTGGATAGTTCAAAAGAGCACACACGAGATAATCGGTAGCAGCAGCTTTCATGGCGCACCCAATGAAAATGGAATGATTGAAATTGGTTTAGGGATTGATCCAAAGTTTCAGAATCAGGGTTATGGATTCGAAGCGCTCACTGGAATGTGGGGATGGGCTTGTTCGCAAGAAGGGATTAAAACTCTGCGCTATACCGTCTCAATAACGAATCTTCCATCAATCGCCCTTGTAAATAAGTTCGGATTTACACGTATCGGCGAGCAGTTAGATGAAATCGATGGCCCGGAGGAGATCTACGAAATGAGCTCTGCAGAATTTGCACGCATTCATCTGAACGCTTGATTAACCAGAAGCTCAGGTATCACCCTTGTCGCCCTTTGCACCCGTTGCACCCGTTGCACCGGTATCGCCCTTCTCGCCTTTTGCGCCCGTTGCGCCGGTATATCCAGTTGTAATTGTTGTTTGAATATTGCTGGCATGTTGATGAGCGTTGAAATAAATTATCAGCGGAATATCTTGTGCACCGCCTATCCGCATAGCGTAAAGCTTGAAAACAATGCGATCAGTTAAGGAAAGAAGGTAGCCCGTTGTGTCGGGATAAGTCCATGTCAGTAGTCCAGGAAACAACGATGCGAAAATAGGGGAGCTGCCGGTCCGTAAAGCTGTTTCGACACCTGTCTTTGAACGCTTAAGCAGAGAAAGTCGAAGTTGAATCAAGTTATCTGGAGATCCTGTATTTACCCAAAAATTGCGGCGTGCGGTACCGGGTGGAAGTGTTGCCGTATTAGGATCTCCGCTTGGTGTTATAAATGCAGCGACTAGAACTTCAGAGTCACCTGCAAGGTTGACTCGAACAGGGAATTCATTCTTATCTGCCGGCGCACTCGTTGCCAATCGATAACCAGATATGTCGCTCTCAAAGGTTGGATCTAAATAGTAAGTTCTACCAGCGTTGCTACCATCAACTCCGGATGGGCCTACTCCTCCAGGAACCGTCCAGTTAATCTGTTTTTCCTTCTTGGAATCGCACTTGCCTTTTGATAGCAAGCGCACCACACCGGTCGAATTATGGGCGCAGGCAATCAACAAATCTGGATTCACAACCACGCGTGCACCGACCGCCTGCTCGGAGCTTAAAATCTTCACACCTGGAACCAAAATAGATTCGGTAGCCGCATCACCGGTATAAATATTCACATATCCAACGGCAGCAAGCACAACAATCACCATCGCAATCGACCACCATGTATGTGCCTTAGGGGCCATTTGCCTTCACCTCAATCAAAAATGTTACCGATGTATTGTTGTAATGAGATATTACCAGTTAGGTTTTTGTAAATAAACTTTAGATGGGTAACGATTTCGTGAAGATAACGAATAATAATTCACAATAAGTTAGAACTATGAGAGGTTAAATTTGCTCTTCGGGGGATATCTCTGCGAAACCGACAGTACTTATTGAGTAATGGTGAACCATAAAAGCGCAGTGACGCACAGTGCAACGAGACTGATGACAAAGCCGTAAACAAAGCGCATTCTAGAAGTCGAAGCGAACTCACCCATAAGGCGTCGATCTTTTGAGATGCCATACATAAATAAAAGAAGTGGCAATAGTAAAACTGCATTGAGAATCTGAGTCAAAACTAAGACGCGTATCAAAGGTATCCCCGGCAAAAGAATTAGCCCGGCTGCAAAGAAAGTCATGACGCCAAAGGTCGCATAGAAAAGCGGGGCCTCCTTCGGTCCATCATCTAGCGCCGCAGGCTGTCCAGTTAAATCACCGACCGAGTATGCCGTTGATAACGGCAAGATTGATGCAGCTAATAAGGCTGCACCGACTAAGCCCACTGCAAATAGAACTTTCGCCATGGATCCGGCCAGAGGTTCTAATGCACGAGCGGCTTGAGCTGCATCTGTGATGTCGAAGTCACCCTCTTTATTTAACGTTGCCGCGCATGTAACGACGACAAAGAAGCCGATGATGCCTGTCAGCAAAGATCCGGTCCACACATCAATACGCAAAAGCTTTAAATCATCTCGGGTAAGGCGTTTATCAACTGCATAGGATTGAATAAAGGCAAGTCCCCATGGCGCAAGAGTTGTACCTAACGTAGCCGTAGCAATATAAATCGCATCATGAGTCAGTGGCATGGTCGGGACAACGGATCCATGCAAGGCTTTACCCCAATCAGGGTGTGCAACAAATCCTGCGACGATATAGGAGATGAAAACGGCGGCGAGTGCAAAGAAGACCTTTTCAACTCGAGCAAATGAGCCTCGTAAGACTAAGAAGGAGACCACAAGGGCTGCGACAGGTACGGTAATAAAACGCGAATAGCCAAAGAGCTGTCCAGCCGCGGCGATTCCTGCAAACTCTGCCGTCAGTGTTCCAAAGTTAGCGATAATGAGGGCAGTTGCACTCAACGTTCCAGAGCGTGCACCGTATTTTTGACGCACTAAGCCAATTAAACCTTGACGTGTTACAACACCTATTCGTGCACCGAGATCCTGGAAAATAATGAGCGCCGCAGTTGATATGACAAGCACCCACAACATTTGATATCCGAACTTAGCTCCGAGTTGGGAGTACGTAGTAATACCTGCTGGATCATCATCGGATAATCCAGCGATTACGCCAGGACCCATTACGGATAAGAGTGCGGCAATACGGATTTTGCGAGTTGTTATCATGAAAGCGCACCGGTGCCTTTAGAGAGTCCATGTTGACCCTCGGGCCGCAGTGCATCTACTAAATCATCGGCCATGATTCGTCCGACTGGCCTTCCTTTTGCATCAATTACAACGATAGAGGCGCCACGGTTGTTGGAAAACTCCTCAATAACTTCGTTCAGGTGAGAGTCGATTTGCACCGATGTTGGATAGGGAGGACCAATTAAAGCCCGAAGAGGCGTATTGGCTTTCGCTGCGACGAGTTCGATGATTGGAATGTGATCAATTAATTTGCCTTTGCCGTCAACGATGACGACACCATCTGAAATATCACGGTCACGGCTTTCGACCAATCGAGCCAGGGCTTGGGTAACAGTCTCACTTTCATTGGCGATGACCATGTGCGAGGTCATGAGTCCACCGGCCATAGTTTCATCAAATGAAATTAAGTGGCGGAGCTGCTTAGCCAACTTTGATTCCCTGGCATTTAAAATATCTTCACGGTGCTCATCATCTAAATCACGTAAGACTTCTGCGGATTCATCCGACTCCATGCGAGATAAGAGCTCT
>CAXNCU010000112.1:0-3648 GCA_964200985.1 Candidatus Planktophila sp. | reverse complement strand
GGCGCGAGCTAAAGCTTTAGCAATTACTGGACCGCCAAAAGAGTTTGTTGGTTTAAGTGGCGCGGTTGCCGTGGCGCTAGAGCCATTTTCACCCCATAAAGATTTCTCATTAGAGGGAGTATCACGATGAGTTCTACAAATATTCTTCTTTGGTCTGTACTGCCGTACATCGCCATCTCATCTTTTATAATCGGCCTAGTCTGGCGTTTCAAGTATGACAAATTCAACTGGACAACGCGTTCATCCCAGATCTACGAAGGTAAGTTATTGAGTATTGCCGGACCACTCTTTCACTTAGGTCTCTTCGCCGTAATCGGGGGTCACATCGTTGGTCTACTTGTTCCACAAACATTTACTGACTCACTGGGCCTAAGCCACGAGGCTTATCACTTAGGCGCAGTAACTCTGGGTGGTGCTGCTGGTATCGCAACACTTCTTGGAATCACACTTTTGATTTATCGCCGTCGAACAACTGCCATGGTCTTTGCGCAAACAACTAAGAACGACAAGACAATGTATGTCTTTCTTGTTGCAACGCTTTTGGCAGGAAGTGCAGCGACGCTTTCTAGTGCCGGAGTTATAGGCGAAGAACATAACTACCGTGAAACCGTTGGCCCATGGGTTCGCTCAATTCTGACCCTTAGTCCAAATGGAGAGCTCATGATGGCCAGCCCCATTGCATTTAGAGTCCATGCAGTGATTGGAATGTCACTCTTCATCATCTGGCCCTTTACTCGCTTAGTTCACTCACTAAGTGCACCCGTTGGATATCTATTCCGCCCATCTATTGTCTATCGGACCCGCGATGGTCGCGGCGTTGCAGGTAACCGTAAAGCCCGTCCAGGCTGGGAGCGCATCAAGTATTAATCGGCATTAAAAAACCCGCGAACCGATATGGTCCGCGGGTTTTTTAGTAAAGAGATTAAATACGCTCTCCAGTAACTGAGCTAAACAAGTGCACTGCATTTGGATTTGCAGTAACTGCGACTGTCTCGCCCGGCTTTGGAGGATTCTTTGGATCCCAACGCACGATGATCTGTGCGCCTTCATCGCCTGCATTAGCAAACTTAACGTTTGTATCGGCTGGCTTTCCATAAACGAAGGCATCCGATCCAAGCTCTTCAACAACTTCGACCATTACGTGGAAGCCATCACTTGCTGGAGTAAAGCCCTCTGGGCGAACGCCAACAGTAATCTCGTTTCCAGCTGATGCTGGAACTGCGAGGCCAAGATTTCCAAGCATTGCCTTGCCATTAACGATTGGAGCGTTAAGTAAGTTCATTGCAGGAGAGCCGATAAAGCCAGCAACGAAAGCATTTGCTGGATTGTCGTAAAGATTACGTGGTGTATCTACCTGCTGTAGCAAACCATCTTTAAGTACCGCTACGCGATCACCCATAGTCATAGCTTCGACCTGGTCGTGTGTTACGTAAACAGTTGTGATTCCAAGGCGGCGCTGCAGTGCAGCGATCTGTGTACGAGTTGCAACACGCAACTTCGCATCAAGGTTTGAAAGAGGCTCATCCATAAGGAAGACCTGTGGCTCGCGAACAATTGCGCGACCCATTGCAACGCGCTGACGTTGTCCGCCTGAAAGAGCCTTTGGCTTGCGCTCTAGGTATGGCTCAAGGTCGAGCAGCTTTGCCGCTTCTAATACACGACGCTCGCGCTCTTCTTTTGGTGTGCCTGCGATCTTTAATGCAAAGCCCATATTCTCTGCAACTGTCATATGTGGGTAAAGAGCATATGACTGGAAGACCATTGCAATGTCGCGATCTTTTGGTGCAACGTTTGTAACGTCGCGATCGCCAATCAAGATTCGACCAGTGTCGATTTCTTCAAGTCCTGCCAACATACGAAGTGACGTTGACTTTCCGCAACCTGATGGTCCAACTAAAACCAAAAACTCACCGTCATTGACAGTGAGATTTAATTTATCAACTGCAGGTGCTGTGGTGCCTGGATAGATACGTGATGCGGCTTCGAAAACTACTGATGCCATGAGATTTCTCTCCTTCTCCGGGCAGGTACGTGCCCGACGGTCCGAGGATGAAGGTGATGGCCGGTCGGCCAACGCGGCTAGATTACGCGTAAAAACCGGTAAATGAAAGGCTGAGCTGGGTGACCTATACTTTCCTTCATAATGGAATCGCACTCGTTGGGCGCTTTGCTGGGTGACATTGGAATAGTCGCCGCGCTGATTCTGACAGCCTCACTCTTTGTTGCCGCAGAAATCGCGCTAATCTCACTTCGAGACAGCCAGGTTCGCCAAATAGCTCTGCGTGGAAAACGCGGCGCTCGCGTTGCTAAATTAGCTGAAAATCCCAATCGATTTCTTGCCGCTGCCCAAGTAGGGGTTACAGTCTGCGGCTTCCTATCGGCCGCCCTTGGTGCTGAAAAGCTTGGCGGATATGTGATCCCTTGGCTTGAGGACAAAGGCCTATCCACTGGCCTGAGTACGACCCTTTCAATCATCGGGGTAACACTCGTAATTGCTTATTTCTCACTTGTCTTTGGCGAGCTCGTACCTAAGCGCCTTGCACTTTTTCGCTCTGAAGAGATTTCTTTGGCATCGGCAGGATTCATCGATGTCATCGCAAAAATATTCCGCCCAGTTATCTGGCTGCTCTCCCATTCCACGGACTTTGTTGTGCGTTTATTTGGTGTCGATCCAAAAGAGCAACGCAGTGCGATGAGCGAAGAGGAGCTCCTCGATTTAGTCGCAGGGCATGCGGCATTAACTGACGAAGAGCGCGACATCGTTGAAGAAGTATTTAACGCATCTGAGCGACAGATTCACGAGGTCATGGTTCCTCGTACTGAAGTTGATTTTATGGATGCATCATTTTCCGTTGGTAGGGCGATTGAATTAGCTGTCGATAAAGCCCACTCACGCTATCCAGTAGTTCGTGGCTCAACAGATGAAGTCGTTGGCTTTATTCACGTGCGCGATTTATTAGATACATCTCTTGCGAGCAAGTCGACCAAGATCATTGAACTTGTTCGTACCATTATGTTTTTGCCTGGCACAAAAGGTGTATTGCCTGCGCTCACTGAGATGCGATTGCAAGGACAGCATGTGGCAATCGTCTTGGATGAATACGGCGGCACCGATGGCATCGTGACGCTAGAGGATTTAGTTGAGTGTTTAATCGGTGATATCCGCGACGAATACGATGAAGTAGATTCCGATGTCACAGTTGAAGCGCGCACCGGTGACTTTGAAGTCGATGGCCTGATCTCGATCGAAGATCTCATTGAGCAGGTCGAGCTAGAAATCCCCGACGGCCCCTATGAGACCGCGAGTGGTTTTGTCATGCACCATTTAGGGCGCATTCCGCGCGAACATGACGTTGTAAACATCAATGGTCTTCGAATCACAGTCCTGTCCATGGAGGGCAAGCGTGCTGGCCAGTTATTAATCTCTCGAACAGCATGATGTGTGAAAGAATCACGCCATGAGTATGAAGCGTGTCTTTTCGGGCATTCAACCAACAAGTGATTCCTTTCATCTCGGTAATTATTTAGGCGCACTCAAGCAATGGGTTGAACTTCAAGATGGACACGATGCCTTTTACTGCATCGTTGACTTACATGCCTTATCGGGCGAAATTGAGCCGACACTTCTGAGAAAGCGAACCTTGTCAT
>CAXNCU010000111.1:0-3664 GCA_964200985.1 Candidatus Planktophila sp. | reverse complement strand
TTGGAAAATGGCTGATTGCCAGTGGCATCAAAATTTTCGGCGACAACGAATTTGGGTGGAGATTTGCGACGGCATTAGTTGGAACCCTATTGATACTTCTCTTCGCACGTTTAGTTCATATTCTATTCTTCTCACCTTTGTTAACTGCGATGGCTGCAGCGCTCATGGCAATGGATGGGTTAGTGCTTGTTCATTCCCGGACTGCGCTATTGGATTTATTCTTAACCTTCTTTGTATTGCTCGCCGTATATCTGTGGCATCGTCAACGTCATTGGTATGCGGCAATTGCTATTGGCTTAGCAATGGGTACAAAGTGGAGCGCTCTCTATTTTTTGCTAGCAATGGCCCTCGTTTCAATATACCGAGTTTTTTCATCGTACTCAGGTCGAAAATTAATCCGACCTTCACTGGTTAAGGTTGCTCAGTACGGTCTTCTTCCAATCGTTGTTTATGTAAGCACATGGAGTGGTTGGTTTATTAGTAAGCGTGGATGGGATCGAGAATGGTCTTCAAACGTATTCGGATCCTGGTGGCATTACCACGCCGAGATGTTGGGATTTCATACTGGTCTTACTGAAAAACATTCCTACCAAGCAAACCCGTGGAGTTGGATGATAATGGGGCGACCAACATCATTCTTCTATGCATCGCCGCAGGGATGTGATTCTAAGAACTGCGCGCAAGAGATTTTGGCGATAGGAACGCCTATTCTCTGGTGGATTGGCACTATCGCAGTTGCTGTCGTGATTGGGTACTGGATAGCTTCAATGTATCGACGCAGTACTGATGCAGTGTTAAATCTAACCGTCCTTGGAATTATTGCAGGTTATCTTCCTTGGTTCTTTATCCAACAACGAACTGTATTTACCTTCTATGCAATCATTTTTGAACCATTTGTGCTCTTAGCAATTATCTACTGCGCCAAACTCATTCTCGATAGCGCACTAAATCCCAGAGTGTCAATAGCGCTAGTGGCGAGCGCAATGATTTTAATTTTCCTCAATTTTATCTATTTTTTACCACTCTTTACTGGTGAGATTATTAATTACGATGAGTGGTTAAGGCGTATGTGGCTGAGCTCGTGGATCTAACTACTCGTTAGAGGCTCGAGATTGATTCAACCGTTGCACCGCTTCATCGGCAAGTTGCTGATCGAATATCTCATTTCGTGAGGGAGATGTCGCCGCCAAAGCTTCGCGCTCGAGACGCTCTTGCTCTTCACTCCATGCTCCAGGCGTAGTTAAATCTATGACTCGCTTAGGAACTATAGCTTTCGGGGCGCTCACATATGTTGGAATAGGAACTTCTGCTGGTTGCCAAGCGTTGCGCATGCTTGCAGTTCCTTGAGGCAATATCACTACGCCTTTGAGTTCTCGTTCAGATAATGGAACCCAGTGTTCTTGAGATGGTTTAGGTGTTACCACTTCAACTAGATTTGTTGCCGAAACTCCGGATGTGCGTCTATGTAGCTGTTGAATACGTCGATGTTGAATTCGCTCCGCAACACTTTGACGTCGAACATTTGCAACATAAATCAAAATTCCAGTTGCAGGAACAAGTGCGTACAAGAAAGGCATCGTATTCATAAACCCACCTACAAGCGTTGATGTTAATGAAAAAGTTAGTAATACAAAAATTATTCGTCTTCGCATAAGTAATTGTGCAATTTTAGCTTCACGGTCTAAGTCAATATGGAGAAGTCCTCCACTGTGATTAGCATTTGACGAAGAATTTGCAACAACCGTCAGTGCAACTTTAAATCGTTCAACTGATTTACCTGAAAATTCGTTCCGGTCATGGATCCAGCGGGGTGCAAAATATGCGACCCACATACCGATGATCGCAATATAGATTAGTCCGGAAGCCATGATGTATAAAGATAAGGGAAAAACCCTTCTCTTTCGGGGATTTAGGCGCTACTTAATGGAGAGATTTTCCTTAACAAAACAGATATGGTCACGCCAATTTCCATCGATATGCAAGTATCTAGGTCGGTTTGACTCAAATGTGTAGCCGGCTTTCTCGGCCACTCTTCGCGATGCGCCATTTTCTGGCCGAAGATTTATCTCAATGCGGTGGAGCCTTAATGTCTTAAATGCAAAGTCAGTGAGTTGGACAACTGCTGCGCTCGTATAGCCTTTATTTGCATAGTTGCGATCAATCCAATAGCCGATGTATCCCCCGCGCAAAGCCCCATAAATAACCCCTCCGAGAGAGATTTGCCCTATTAAATTACTTCCCTTCCAGATGGCAAAAGAGAATGAATGTCCGTTGCGAGCCTCACTATTGAGATTTCGAACCATTTCAAAGTACGAGGGAAGGGCGATTGCGAGTTCATCGCCTTCATCTCCTGGATAAATGAGTGGAATTGTCGCCTCCCATGGCGATAACCAAGCTCGATTCTCTGCGCGAACAGCATTCCATCGACCGTGGTCTCTAAATCTAAGTGGTCGCAAGGAGATTTCATCTCCGATTAGAGCGACGGGCCAAGGGTGCTTCATCGCTTACTTAAATGTATCTGCGCTCAAGAATTACTACAGTCACTTCATCGCCAGCGCTTAACGACGTCTCGTTTTCTCCAACGGCGATAAAAGCATTGGCATCTGAGAGTGTTGACAACTCTTCTTGATCAGTGAGCGGCATCACGGATTTTGCATCTTCAGATAGCACTGCACGTATATAGGAGCGCATTCCTGGAGTCGACTCGACAGCTTTTTCAAGTTTCGCCCTAACAGAGGGGCGATGAATAGTTGCCGCACCGAGCATTGTTCGAATCATTGGACGAACAAAGAGTTCAAAAGATATGTAAGCGGCAATCGGATCTCCTGGAAGGGTAACGACAGGCGTCTTATCCGGTCCAATCTGTCCATAATTATGTCGGCCACTTACTTCAACGGCCATGTCAACAGTAGTTATCTCGCCCATCCTAGAAAGGGTTCTAGTAATAAGATCGAATGAATCATCTTGTCTCTCGCCGCTTATGATTATTAAGTCGGCACGAACCAATTGATCTTCAATGAGGCTCTGAAGCTCGTCCTCGTCGTCTGGGATGGAGTGAACTCGATATGCAACTGCGCCAACTTCTCGTACAGCCGTCGTAAGCAGCCACGAATTTACTTCGAACTCTTCTTCGCCGACAAGGTTATTTCCAGGTTCAACCAAATCCGGACCTGCTGAGAGAACGACAACGCGGGGATGTGGGCGAGTCGGTAGGTGGTCTCTCCCGATCGATGCCGCAAGACCGATTTGTGTCGATCGAATTCGACTACCGGCGCGCATGACCAAGCGCTCACCTGCATAAATATCTTCAGAGAGTGTGGCACCGTGGGCATCTAAGAGGGGCATATCAAATGAGTCCAGTGGGGTGCAGATGGCGATTAATGAGGCGAGAAACCCATCTACTCTCGTGTGCTCTGCCATAATCACACCTTACTTGTTAGGCCCACCTTTCTTTGGGATTTAGGCCTGCAAATTAAAGGGAGAGCTAGATGAATCAGAGCACAGTCAAAAAAGAGCTTCGCGAAAGATTGCGACGCGAACGGAGCCAAAAATTTATTCCATCAAGTTTTGGAATTATTTTGAATACCCCAGAAATTCTCGCTGCCAATACCGTGACTTCGTATATTTCATATGGCGTTGAACCAAGCACACTTGAGATCAATAA
>CAXNCU010000110.1:0-3693 GCA_964200985.1 Candidatus Planktophila sp. | reverse complement strand
ACACGTAGCTTTATAGATGGCGGTGGAGTTTCTTTTCACCACCATGAAGTTGTTGGCGCACGGTTAGTTAAGAAACGATTACAAGAGCTTCGTTTTGATAGCCACACAGTCGAAGCGGTAGAGACTTTAACCGCCCTTCATTTGCGCTTTCACGGCTATGGAGATGGCGAATGGAGTGATTCGGCTGTTCGCAGGTATGTTCGAGATGCCGGTGAACTCTTAACCCATCTACACGTTCTTACTCGCGCTGATTGCACAACACGGAACAAAGCAAAAGCCACAAGACTCTCTGGTGTCTATGACTCACTCGAAGCACGCATCGATATATTGATGGAACAGGAAGAGCTCTCGAAAATTCGGCCAGATTTAGACGGCGCTCAAGTTATGGCCCTGCTTAATTTGAAGCCATCTCGCGAGGTAGGCGCAGCCATGAATTTTCTGATGGAGCTACGCTTAGATCAAGGTCAAATAGGCGAAGAAAAAGCCACCGTTGAGCTACTTAACTGGTGGAAAAACAGAGGTGCGAAGTAATCGCACAACAACTAGTAAGTACGCCGCACTAACACAGAGCGGAACGGCTGAAGAAACACCTGATGGTGGAAGTAGCAACGCCGCAATAATCCCACCCGAAACAATTGCCCCGTTAACTACAACGTCATAGACGGCAAAAACGCGCCCTCGGAAATAGTCATCAATCTTTGATTGCACTAAAGCATCATTGGTAACTTTAAGATTTTGCCCAAAGAAGGATGTTAAAAAAGCGGTAGCGATTAATGCGATTTGAGTTTGCGACGCTGCCAAAATAAGTGGGCAAAAAGCACTTACAAAGAGGGCGAACCTCATCCAGCGATGTCGCCCAACTTTCCTAACACCGAAGGGTGCAAGGAAGGCACCAAGAAATACACCTAAGCCGGCGAAAGAGAGAGCAAAACCAAAACCTTTCAAACCATCTTCAGGAAGTAATGGATCATTGAAAGTATTTCTCTCGAGTAAAAGTGCCGTCAATGTAAGTGCGGTTAGTCCACCTCGATGAACAGCTGTTGCAATAATTCCGCGCGCAGCATCTGAGTGAATTGCAAGAAAACTAAAACCCTCGCGCATATCTTTAAAACCTTGAGAAAAACTGGCGCTATGAATCTCATGCTTTTGCGGCCCAATTTCGGATTTCTTAAGCCTGGTTGTTAGTAATGCAGTAATGAGGTATCCGACGCTCGCAAGTACAATCAAAAGCGCATCGGCATGGTTGGCAATGGCCAGCGAATCAACAAGTGCGCGCACCCCCACACCGAGACCACCACCTACAACGACAAGTACTGAGCCTCCAGTAACTGCCATTGCATTTGCGGTAACTAATGAATTCGAATCTACGAGCAGTGGCAAACCTGCCGAGAGAGCGGCGAGAATTAAACGGTTGATTCCAAATGCAACGAGAACAACAATTGTTAAAACTAATCCGGTAGTGCCACTAAAAACGAGCAGCGCAACAATCAATAAATTGATACTGCGAAGAAGATTTGAGAAAAATAGGGCTCGCTGTCGGGATATTCGATCTAAAATCGTTCCGACAAATGGGCCGACGATTGAATAAGGTAATAGGACTACAGCGAAAGCAAGGGCTGCACTAAGTGCATTTGCTTGGCGATCGGGGGAAAAGAGCACAAAGGATGCAAGGGCGCTTTGAAAAATTCCATCGGTAACCTGCCCGCTCCAGCGGACTGCCAATAATCGCGAAAATCTGGGGTGCTTGAGTAAATCAACAAAACCCATAAGAAAGAGCGTAGTCGCAGAAGTTGGTTTATTCTTATCATCTATGAAGTCGCAACGTTCCTACATCGATTATTCACTCGATAAGAGGGCGACCCTGCTTGCCCTCTTTCGCGGAGCCGTTGATGCCTGCGACGCCGACCCTTATTTAGTGCGTGCAGCCAAATGGCATGGCGAAAAGACCACTCGCAACTGCCCTGTATGTAAAAAGAATGGGCTGGTAGAGCTTCGCTATACCTTTGGCGAACAACTCGGGCAGTACTCAGGTCGCATTAAGTCCCCGAAGGAGCTCCACGAGATGGAGAGTGAGTTCGGTGAGTTTCGTGTTTATATCGTGGAGGTTTGCAAAGACTGTTTGTGGAACCACTTATGCGCCTCATTTATCTTAGGCGACGGGCGTGAACGCAAGGCGCCCCGCAAGGTACGCACCTTAGAGGACGAAGATTACGCGGCACGGTAGCCTTAACTAATGCTCCGCAAATTCCTCATTAGAACCACGATCTTTCTAGGTGGTTTTGGCTTTATCGCCGCCGCGGTTCTCTTTGCCTTGGCATATTTCACTGTTGAAATCCCAGATGCAAATGCCTACGTCAATAGCCAGTCCACAATTATCCAATACTCAAACGGTGCTGAAATTGGTCGAGTTGGAACTCAAAACCGCCAAATTGTTCCGCTTGCAAAAATTCCACTCAACGTTCGCCACGCAGTACTTGCCGCTGAAGATCGTGGCTTTTACTCCAACCGAGCTTTCAGTATTACTGGAATCGCGCGTGCAGTAATTAATAATCTAAAGGGTGGATCCTTGCAAGGTGGCTCAACTATCACGCAGCAGTATGCAAAAACGGCATTCTTAACGCCAAGTCGAACGATTCAACGAAAGATTAAAGAGCTTGTCATCTCAATCAAGTTAGAGAATCAATTATCGAAAGATCAAATTTTTGAAAGTTATTTGAACACTATCTATTTTGGTCGCGGTTCATATGGAGTCATGACCGCCTCGCAACAGTATTTCAACCGCAACGTCGATCAGTTAACCAACTCCCAAGCCGCCGTTATTGCATCGATATTACGATCCCCAGGTTTATATGATCCCGCATTTAAAGAGGGAAATGAAGCGCGATTGATTGCCCGTTTTGAATATGTAAAAAATGGCATGATTGAAGCGGGTTGGATTAGTAAAGAAGATGCAGCAAAGATGAAGCTGCCGACCGTTGCGCCTCGCTCCACATCTGGACAGTTAAGTGGTCCAAAGGGGCACATTATTGAAGCGGTACAAAAAGAGTTAGCAAAGCTTGGGTTTAGTCAAGATCAATTATTAGTTGGCGG
The DNA here is from genome assembly GCA_964200985.1 of Candidatus Planktophila sp. Lineage (GTDB taxonomy): Bacteria > Actinomycetota > Actinomycetes > Nanopelagicales > Nanopelagicaceae > Planktophila. Next base: position 603 of record CAXNCU010000110.1, on the reverse strand, counting down.
TCTTGTTATTAAAACAACACTTGATCAAAGAGCCCAACAGTCAGCAGTTGATGCCGTAAATAAGTTCTACCCATCTAAAGCTCCAGATAATTTACGTATCGGACTGGTCGCAATTCGGCCAGGAACGGGCGAAATCGTTGCCTTATATGGCGGCCGGGATTATCTGGCGCGCCAACTCAGCGATGCAACGCAGTCAATTGCACTAGCTGGTTCAACATTTAAACCCTTTGCAATTATTGCAGCCCTTGAACAGGGAATTCCACTGACTTCAATGTGGAACGGTGATTCACCACAGGTATTCGATGACGCAGGCAAGCCCTATGAGGTTTCAAATTATGGCAATGAGGGCTGGGGCCAAGTTGATTTGTTATTTGCAACCAAACACTCAATCAATACCGTCTTTGTTCCACTTGGAATTCAAGTTGGCCCAACGGCCGTTGTAGATGTTGCACGACGGGCGGGGATTCCAGAGGCAGTTGCAATGATGCCAACGCCGTCTGTAGTCCTCGGAGTTGCCAGTCCTCACGTCATCGATGTTGCAAATGCATATGCAACTTTTGCCGCACAAGGTATTAAATCCAAACCATATTTAGTTACCCAAGT
>CAXNCU010000109.1:0-3710 GCA_964200985.1 Candidatus Planktophila sp. | reverse complement strand
ACAAAAAACTCCATCTCCATCTGCTCAAATTCGCGGGTACGAAAGATAAAGTTTCCAGGCGTAATTTCATTACGGAAAGACTTACCAATCTGTCCAATTCCAAATGGTGGTTTTTTGCGCGATGTTGTCATTACTTGATCAAAGTTAATGAAGATTCCCTGCGCAGTCTCTGGGCGCAAATATGCCAGCCCTGATTCATCTTCAACGGGTCCCAGGTACGTCTTTAACATTCCGCTAAATTGTTTTGGCTCAGTGAACTGGCCCTTGTTGCCACATGCCGGACAGTTAATTTCAGAAAGCGCGGTCGCCTCTTTTTTATGTTTGGCCTCATAGGCCTCCATCAAATGATCTGCGCGATATCTCTTATGACATGCAGTGCATTCGGTGAGCGGATCACTAAAAGTTGCAATGTGGCCCGATGCTTCCCAGACCTCTTTGGATAAAATTACGCATGAGTCGAGACCAACAACATCTTCTCGCCCTGTAACCATGGCTTTCCACCATTGGCGCTTGACATTGTTTTTTAGTTCAACGCCTAATGGGCCGTAATCCCACGATGCTCGCAGTCCACCATAAATTTCAGATGACGGGTAGACAAAACCTCTGCGTTTTGAAAGAGCTACGATATTTTCTAAGCGATCCGTTGCCATGTAATTTTCTCCGTCCGGCTGGATGTCGGCGAAAAGCAACGAACGTTACTTTGCGTGGCTGTAAGTTTACTCGTACGCACCAGGTTCATCGATTGCACGGGCCAGAATTGGAATCGCTTCTAACTTCGCGCGAGTTGAGCTTAAGCCCCTTCGATAGGAGCCGACGTTTTCCCAGTTAGTCGATAAGTGCCAAAGCGTTGGGTCATCGAGATTTTGCCCGATTACGCCATCAATGAATCCAGGCGCCTCGGCTAAAACGCTTCGGACGCTCTCGAGCTGTGCGCGAAATGCGCTGGCTTCGCCGAGTGGGATAGAAAATCGGGCGATTGCATGCATGGTGTGAGCCTAGTGGCGAGCGAAAAATCCTTTTGATAATGATAATCATTTTCATTTGTGATATGGTCAGGCCATGAATATCGCTATCGGCCTGGCCGCCATAACAGCCATCGCTACCTCTGCAGGTGGCTTCCTTGCTATCCGTTCACGCGATCGTCTGCATCTTGTGCTCGGTCTATCAGCCGGTCTCCTTCTTGGACTCGTTGCCTTCGACCTCTTACCTGAGGTCTTCGAGCTCAATACCAATAAATTTGGCAATGTACCCGTTGTTTCTATCGCCTTTGTTCTTGGATTTCTAGCTCTGCACTTTGCCGAGCAGATTTTTGGCGCTCACGAACCTGCCGAATCTGATTACGGTCATGAGCACGACCACTCTGCCAACATCGCTGGAACTCTCGGCGCGCTTGCAATGGGCGGCCATGTTTTTTTAGATGGAGTCGCACTCGGTCTGTCTTTTAAGATCAGTAACGCTTTGGGGCTGGCCGTTTTCATTGCGATTTTGTCGCATGCATTTTCAGATGGTCTCAATACCGTTTCTCTATTAATCAAGAGTGGGCATTGGACAAAGAGAGCTATTGCGCTACTGGGACTAGATGCAGTCATGCGTATAGGTGGCGCTGCCCTCGGCACGTACGTCGTAATTAGCGACTCTTCCCTAGCCCTCTACTTAGCAATGTTTTCAGGTTTTGTTATCTATCTTGCAACATCTCATATTTTACCTGAGGCGCATTCACGTCACCCTTCGAGGATGACGATGGTGGCAACAGTGACCGGTGTAGTAGCTATGTGGTTAATTGTTGGGAACATTGGTTGAGCCGATCTAATCCACGTGTTCTAAATACTCTTGAACGCGCAGGCGGATTTGCCAGCGCTCAAGAGGTATATCGACTCATGCAACGAGAAGGCCAAAGTATTGGACTTACAACTGTTTATCGTGCGCTTCAATCTCTCGTAAATGACAAAATCGTAGATATTTTGCGACGCGAAGATGGGGAGGCGATCTACCGATTATGCGGAGATAGCCATCATCATCATCTAGTCTGCAAAGGTTGTGGCGATACGATTGAAATTGAGGGCGGTGCAGTTGAAAAATGGGCAAAATCGCTTGCAGAAGAGCATGGCTTTAGGGATGTCGGACATACTGCAGAGATCTTTGGACTCTGCTCAAAGTGCTAATTCTTAAGCTTTTCCGAACCTACGATCGCGCTTTGAATACTCCTCAATAGCTTTCCATAGAGTTTTACGAGTGACATCGGGCCACAACACATCCATGAATACAAACTCGGCGTAGACCGATTGCCAGGGCAAAAAGTTGCTCGTGCGCTGTTCACCCGATGAGCGTAAAAACAGGTCCACATCACTCATTGTTGGTGAATCCAAATACTTAGCAAAAGTTTTTTCAGTTATTGAATCGGCCTTTACCTTTCCACGCTTTACATCGCGGGCTAGTTCTGTAGCGGCATCGACAATTTCAGAGCGACCACCGTAGTTAACGCACATGTTTAGCGTCAAAACTTTATTTTTCTTAGTTAACTCTTCGGCCGCTTCAAGTTCATTTATAACGCTGCTCCATAAACGCTTTGGTCGCCCAACCCAGCGAACTCTTACACCCATCTCGTTCATCTCATCCCGCCGACGTCGAATCACATCGCGATTAAAACCCATTAAAAACTTAACTTCTTCCGGGGACCTGCGCCAATTTTCAGTTGAAAATGCATAGGCACTGATCTCTTTTACTCCGTATTCAATCGCGCCAGCCACAACGTCAAAGAGTGCGGCCTCCCCTGCCTCATGACCGGCAGTTCGAGGCAATCCCTGTTGCTTAGCCCAGCGCCCATTGCCATCCATAACGATTGCAACGTGGTTAGGAATATGAATCGTCATACGCGCTCTACCATCGGCAAACTCCTTAGACCCCGCTCGAGATGCCATTGTAAATATGCTGCGATTAAACCACTAGCCTCTCGCCGAAATTTCCCTTCACTTGAAGATGCAATCTCCCAATCACTTCGAAGTAGGGCATCCATTAATGCAAGCGTTTCTGGGGCTGGCGTTGCACAAGCCGAAGGTCTGCAATCGGCACAGACCGACCCGCCGCCAACTAATGAAAAATAACGGTGCGGTCCAGGCTTTTCACAGTTCGAGCAGATCGTCATTGAGGGTGCATAGCCGGCAACATCTAATGAGCGCAATAAAAAAGCATCGAGAATTAGCAATGGTTCGTAGCGATTTTCAGCTAAAACTTTCATCGCACCGACAACTAATTGAAACTCCTTAAATGCCGGTTCATGTTCATTGGGGCTAAATCGCTCGGCCGCTTCAAGAATGGCTGAAGCCACTGTCCAGCGCTGATAATCATCGGTTAGGGCTTCGCCATAATTCATTAGCGCTTCTACCTGTGTGATCGTGTCAAAAGTTTTTCCAACATAGAGTTGGGCATCGATATGACTTCCAGGTTCAAGGCGTGCACCAAACTTTGACATCGTACGGCGTACACCTTTTGCAACGCCACGGATTCGACCGTGATCACGAGTTAAAAGGGTAATAATGCGGTCTGCTTCACCGAGTTTTTGAGTACGTAGCACAATGGCTTCATCCCTATATAAACTCATAGCGATAAAGGTAGTACGTGGACTAGCGAATTGCGCGATTAATGGCAGACACGACAGCCTTAAGTGATGCCGTTGTCGTATTTGGATCGATTCCGACGCCCCAGAAGACTTC
>CAXNCU010000108.1:0-3755 GCA_964200985.1 Candidatus Planktophila sp. | reverse complement strand
ACCAGTATCGCATAGCGACACTGCCGGCTAGCCGACGATGGAGTTAGAAAACAACGATAGTGCGTGCACTCTCTCCAGCTGCTAGAGCACGATGTGCCTCATTGATCTCGTCAAAACCATAACGCTTAGAAACCAATTCATCCAACTTGAGCTTTCCGCTCATATAGAGATCTACCATCGTTGCAAAATCAATAGAAGGACGTGCTGATCCATATCGAGATCCAATAAGCTTGAGCTCCTTGGCCGCAAACTTATTTGGATCAAGATCCATTTTTTGATCAGGTGGATACAAGGCGAGGGAAACGCACGTTCCACCAGGGGCCAACGACTCCCATGCCTGTCCTAGGGCCTTGTTATTTCCAACGGCTACGACCGCATAGTCAACGCCGCCATTAGTGATCTTAATAATTTCCTCTATCGCATTCTTGTCAGCTCTCACAAGATGAGTTGCGCCGAGTGATGCTGCTGTCTTCAATTTTTCATCGCTTATATCTACGGCAATAATCTTTGACGCCCCGGCGATAACTCCACCTTGAATTGAGTTAAGTCCAATTCCACCGCATCCAAATACTGCTAAAGAGGCACCCGCTGGAACGTTCGCAGTTTGTGTAACGGCGCCAACGCCTGTCATCACCGAGCAACCAATAAGTGCTGCCATATCTAAAGGCATCTTGGGATTGATAGGAATCGCACAACTTGCTGGAATAACATTCTCTGTCGCATATGTCGCTGGACCAAAGTGCAAAATATCTTCCTTGCCTATCTTCATCCGGGTGGTGCCATCTGCTAGAAAACCAAAAGGCGGTTGATTAATGCACAACACTGGTCGACCGGAGACACAATACTTACAACGGCCACAAGTGGGAGACCACGAAACGATGATGTGATCACCGACTTTTACATTAGTCACTCCTGGACCAATAGCAGTAACTACTCCTGCACCTTCATCACCTAAAACCATTGGGAGTTGAATTCCTGGCAAGCTTCCATCAATAACATGCAAGCAGCTATGGCAAATTCCAGTTGCAGTCATTGCAACTTTAACCTCGCCCTCGCGAGGGTCATGAAGCTCCACTTCTTCAATCTTCATTGGAACATTGACTTGGCGAAGAATGGCAGCTTTCATATGGCTTCCTCAACTTTCATTGTAGGCGATTCAAGGGCTTGCCCTAGTCTGCCCGAATTCACAGAGATTTGAAATAGTAATTATTACAATGCGAAAATTCCTGATAATTAAGCGTAGCTACCCTACAAACCTGTCCACAAGTCGGGATATTGGACGTACCGGCTCTAGTTTTGCTGAGATTAAGCAGAGCGGTCAATAACGGCATCACAAAGCGACATTAATGCTCCAGTTGCATCACAGACAGGGAGCGGTCCAAGTGCAAGCCGGGCATCTTTTGCGACTTGGTGTAACTGCTCGCGAGATTCACCCAAGGCCTTGTGGTTTCGAAGAGCTACTAATACTTCTTGCACAGTGGCTTCATCTTCAATAGGTGCCGACAAAAGCTGTTGCAGTTCGCGATCTGCAGAATCCGTCGACTTCATTACATTTAAAGTTACGAGTGTTGGTACACCTTCACGTAGATCAGTACCCGGTGTCTTGCCCGATTGATTTGATTCGCTTGCAATATCTATAACGTCATCGGCTAACTGAAAAGCTACACCGATTTTTTCGCCAAAGACGGTAACAGTATTCATAATCTCAAGGGAGGCGCCTGACACCATGGCACCATAACGTGCACTTGCTGCAATGAGAGAACCTGTTTTATCGGCGACAACTTGTAGGTAATGTTCTAGTGGATCTTGGCCAGGATTTGGTCCCTGCGTTTCCATAATCTGCCCAATAACGAGTCGTTCAAAAGTGCGGGCCTGTAAACGAACCGCATCGGGTCCAAGATCGGCTAATAAATCTGAGGATTTTGCGAAAAGGAAATCACCAGTCAATATTGCGATGGTATTACCCCAACGCATATTTGCACTCTCTACACCGCGGCGAAGTGGTGCCTCATCCATAACATCATCGTGATAAAGAGTTGCAAGGTGGGTAATCTCGCAGGCAACGGCCGCGGCGATAACACCTTGGCCTGTTTGATCGCCAAACTGAGCCGTTAATAGGGTTAATAGGGGGCGAAGACGCTTGCCTCCGGCTGCGACCAAGTGATGGGCAGTCTCATCGACAAATGGGTAGTCACTTCTAGTGTGGCTTAAAAGCAGCGCTTCCACTTGCAGCATTTGGGCAACCAATGTTGCCTCCAACTCTGGCGCAACGTTGGGGATGCCGAAAGAGGACATTAGCGAATAAAGGTCGCGAGGTTTGTAATCACATTAAGAAGCGGGGCTGGGTAGACACCAAGTGCGATCGTAAGAGTAATTGAGAAAATGATGGTTGTTCGTGTTAATACTGATGGAATCTCAACGCTTGTTCCATCTTGAACTGGATCGGTAAAGAACATCAGGACTATCACTCGAATATAAAAGAATGCAGCGATTGCACTTGACAGTACGCCGGCGATTACAACGCCTCTAGCTCCACTTTCATAGGCTGCTGAAAAGATTGAAAACTTTCCAATGAAACCGCTAGTAAGAGGAATTCCAGCAAATGCTAATAGGAAGCCAGCAAATGTAGTGGCAACCCAGGGAGAGCGCTTTCCTAAGCCTCTCCAACGATTTAGATCAGTAACTTCTCCCCCAGAGTCGCGAACTAATGTCACGATCGCAAATGCTCCAACGGTTGCAACGCCGTAGGCAAATAGATAAAAGATTGAGGCATCAAGGCCAGCCTTATTTAATGCAATGACTCCTGCAAGTAAGAAGCCAGCATGGGCAATCGATGAGTAGGCCAACATACGCTTTACATCACGCTGTGCGATTGCAACTAACGAACCAAATAACATCGTGACAATGGCTATCGCCGAAAGTAAGGGTGACCATGACCACTGCGCATTTGCAAAGACTGTGTAGTAAATACGTAACATTGCTCCAAAGGCCGCAACCTTGGTAGCAGCGGCCATGAAGCCGGTGATAGGGGTTGGTGCACCTTGGTATACATCGGGTGACCAGGCATGGAAAGGAACTGCCCCAACTTTAAAGAGCAGACCAATTGAAACAAAGGCTATGCCAATCAAAAGTAAAACATCGTTGCCGCTTCCGCCGACAACGGCTTCGCGGATTCCGGCGAAGGTTACGGAAGCTGAATAGCCATATAAATAGGCCATTCCAAAGAGGAAAAACGCCGATGAGAATGCACCCAGGAGGAAGTACTTAAGCGCCGCCTCCTGTGAGGCTAGTCGACGTCGACGTGAAAGTCCGGCCATTAAATACAGTGGCAATGAGAGCATTTCAAGGGCTACAAATAAAGTGATCAAATCAGTTGAGATTGGGAACAACATCATTCCCGAGATTGCAAATAGTGTGAGTGGATAAACCTCGGTTACTTGGTTGCCGGACTGCACTGCATGGCGCTCTTCATCAGAGCCTGGCAAAGCTGCCGCTAGAGCCGTGAAGTTATCGGTATCTGCAATTACAAAAACAGAGATAATCGCGATGATAAGGATTGAGGCCTGCAACAAGATAGCTGGGCCGTCGATAACAACAGATCCCATCGCTGCGGTCATGGAAGTTTCGTTACGAATTCTCCAAACTTGTGCAAGTGATAGCACCAAAGTGCCAACGGTGATACTTAACTGCATCACTGGGCGAAGGGCCTTTGATGCAAAGGCCTCAACTAAGACTCCAATTAATGCTCCTGCTAG
>CAXNCU010000107.1:0-3767 GCA_964200985.1 Candidatus Planktophila sp. | reverse complement strand
CCTTTGGTCAAGTTTTAGCAATGGCCGCCCAAGATCCACGGGTGAGACGGATTTATTGCGCACTCGGCGGATCGGCGAGCACCGATGCCGGAGTTGGTGCATTAATGGCTCTGGGTTTTGATTTCTTGGATTCACATGGAGTCAGTGTTGGTTTAGGTGGTCAGGCTCTACGAAAGATTGCAAGCATTTCAACCTCGCGCGCCATCGATCCTCCACGCGATGGAGTCATTCTCTTGGTGGATGTGCAATCACCACTTCTTGGAGCAAAGGGTGCGGCTTCAGTATTTGCTCCACAAAAAGGTGCAACACAAGAGCAGGTGTCAGAACTCGAATATGGGCTACAACATTTCGCAACTCTGACAGGGCAAGACGATAGCCCCGGTAGTGGAGCAGCAGGTGGAAGTGCATTTGGCCTTAGTACGCTCTGGGGTGCAACGATTGAAAATGGTGCTGCCAAAATTGCAGATCTCTGTGGAATCGAGAGTGCATTGATTGGCACTGATTTAGTAATCACTGGTGAGGGACGTTTAGATTCTCAAAGCTTTCAAGGCAAAGTTGTAGGCCACATGAGTCAACGTGCCGCCGCTGCACACGTTCCAATTGCATACTGTGTTGGTTCACTTGAAGGAGTTTTTCCATCGCAGTGCATTGGGGGAGTATCGCTATCTGAAATTGCGGGAAATTCTGCGCTAGCAATCCACAATGCGGATAAATACCTCTTTGAGGCAGGCATGAAGCTCACCAGACTCCTATAGAATTTCAATTATGTGGATGCAAACGATATGACGCTGCCAACAATTTGGTGTGAATTCTCTGGGTTAGCAATTCCCGAGTCTTTAGAAGCTTTTCCAATCCTCGGAGAAATTCCTGAGCCTGAAATTCTCGCATCAATTGAATTTTACATTCCACGTTACATGTCTGGTGCGCGAGCCGTAGAACCCATTTCAAGAATGACTTCCCTGCAAGTTATTCAAAGCCCAAATGCTGGGGTAGACGATCTTCTTGAAATTCTTCCGCCTGGGGTTACATTGTGTAACGCTAAAGGTGTCCACGATGCATCAACGGCAGAGTTAGCAATTGCATTAGCGATTAGCGCTAGACGTGGATTTGCAACATTCATGGCCAACCAAAGCAAGGGCGAGTGGGTTCATGATCGTTATAGCGCCTTAGCCGATTCACGTGTTGGAATTGTTGGTACGGGGAGTATTGGTTCGATGATTGCCCGACAACTTGAAGTATTTGATGTTGAGGTAATCGGTTTTAGTCGCAGTGGCAAAAATGCAAGTAAGACCATGGCAGAGTTTGATCAATTACTGCCAACCTTGGATGTTGTTATTCTAATTCTGCCATTAACTAGTGAGTCCCGTCATTTAATGAATCGAACCAGGATTGATGCGATGAAACCGGGTGCGACTCTTGTCAACGTTGCTCGAGGTGGCATTATCGATACCGAAGCGCTGGTAGATGCTTTAAACCGCGGACAAATTACCGCGGGCTTAGATGTTACAGATCCTGAACCACTTCCAAAGGGACATCCATTGTGGAACGCCCCAAATGTAATCATCACGCCCCATGTTGGTGGCGACTCAAGTGCATTCAATCCACGCGTTCGCGCACTTATTGAGAGTCAGCTGAAGCGCTTTGCAACTGGTCAGCCATTAGCAAATATTGTCGCAGGCCCGCTTCGCTAGAGAGATTAAATCCTCTTACTTACTCCACCGAAGATGAAAAGCGTTTCAGTGAAGATTGAATATGCGAGTGCATACTCGCTCGTGCAGCTTTGGAATCCCCCTCGATGATGGCATTGGAGATAGCACTGTGCTCAATAATTGCCAGTTGCCCTGAACCATTTTGATAGTAGTTTTCAAACATCCACTCAACGAATTTGGCTCTTGAGTTGTTTTCGATCAACTGAAGCCTATGGGCCATAAAGAGTCGAAATAAGTGGAGATGGCAGTGGGTTCGCTCAAAGGCAGACTCCACAGACTTGCTGCCAGATAACTGTGCCACCAGTTTATGAAAGCGCGCATCATGCTCAGTCAGACTCTTAAATTCATCGACATTCTTCTGCTTCAGAGATTTTATTGTGCTTTTCATTTCGGATATGAGGATTTTTTTTCCATCTGCAGTGATTTGATGAGCCGCTTGTTCGGCCGCCCACGGTTCTATGAGGAGACGAAATTGAAATAGGTCGTGGAATTCATCAAGCGTGAGAAGATTAGTTGCACTGTAACCCTTGAGCGGCTCTTTCTTGATGAGTCCATCGGATTCAAGCCGGGCTAGCGCCTCTCGAATTGGTGTCTGAGATGTTTTAAGTCGAAGAGAGAGTGCATCGATATTAACTTTGGAGCCAGGGGAGATTTCATAAGTCACAATCATCTCTTTAATCTTGGCATACGTCTCATCCGAGAGGACAGAGCTACGTGCCGATGCTTTGGTAACGAGTGGATTAACTGCCTTCATCGAGGAAGCAGATTTTCATAAAAGATGTGCATGTGATTCCTAGCGTGGAAGTCGCAGCCCATGCATGCCACCATCTACGGCAAGAACAGTTCCAGTAGTTGAACCTTGCGCAGGGTTGGCCAGATAGATAATCGCACTGGCGACTTCCTCGGGTGAAACTAAACGACCCATCGGCTGTCGAGCTTGAAGGCTCTCTCGCTCTGCAGCTGGATCACTTGCCTGTGCAAGTAATCGTCCAATCCATGGCGTATCTGCAGTGCCGGGATTAACGCAGTTAACTCGAATCTTTTCCTTCACCGCATCGGCCGCCATGGCTAAAGTCAGTGACATAACCGCACCCTTACTTGCAGAATAAACGGCGCGGCTGGGGAGTCCAACGGTTGCAGCGATGGAACATGTATTAACAATTGAGGGACAAGAGCTCTTTCGAAGAAATGGCATCGCAGCTGAAGAGACTCGACTAATGCTCACGACGTTGATGTTAAGAACTCGGTGCCACTCCTCATCAGTTGAATCCTCTACCGTCCCAATTGCACCGATGCCTGCGTTATTGATCAGAATGTCTATCGTGTCTGTTTGAGCGCCAATCTGCTCAAAGGCAGTTTGTACCTGCCCTGTATCACCTACATTGCATGGAATCCACGTAGCAACTTCTGACATCTCGCCCTCGTTCAGGTCAAGACCAAAGATTCGGGCACCTTGGGCATGAAGAGAGCGGGCAACGGCCAAACCAATTCCAGAACCGGCACCACTAACAACTGCAGTGAGTCCTTTGAAGTCTCCGCTCATATTTCTACTCCATTCACTGTTAAAAAATATGGAAAAGTTTATTTCTTAAAATCAACTACTTTTGATTCGATCTCGCCGATACCTTCAATGCCTGTACGAATCACTTGTCCGTCATGTAGATATATCGGTGGCTTAAAGCCAAGACCCACACCAAATGGTGTTCCCGTATTGATGATGTCGCCTGGAAAGAGCTCCATGAATTGACTGATGTACCAAACGATGTGGTTGATACCAAATAGAAGATCATCTGTATTTGAATCTTGCTTCATGGCACCGTCAACTTCACACCATAAACGCAGGTTATGAGGATTAATTGAATCACCAGTAACGATGGATGGTCCAATTGGATTAAAAGTAGGAAATGACTTTCCCTTAACCCATTGACCCGATCGCTCAATCTGCCAGTAACGCTCACTGATATCTTGGCTGATTGTGTATCCCAGAATATAGTCGGGGGATTGGTCGGGATTGTCTAGATAAAGCGCGCGCTTTCCAATGACAATTGCGAGCTCAAC
>CAXNCU010000106.1:0-3887 GCA_964200985.1 Candidatus Planktophila sp. | reverse complement strand
AACGGTGGCATAGAGTTTAAAAGTACGCTGCCATATCGCTTAGTTACGATTCTTGAATCTAATATCGCAACAACACCTCGGTCTTCAACAGATCTAATTAAACGGCCAGTGCCCTGGGCTAAAAGTAGCGCTGCACGCGGAAGTGAGACCTGCATAAATCCACTTCCACCTGCGGCATCGGCCTGGGCTGCGCGCGCCGACATCACCGGCTCATCGGGACGTGGAAAGGGAATGCGATCGATTGCAACAAGAATGCAACTATTTCCTGGTACATCAACGCCCTGCCAGAGCGACATTGTACCGAGCAGAATCGATGTCTCATCTTTTGCAAATTTTTCCACGAGCGGGCCAACTGAATCGCCACGTTTTTGTGTAAAGATCTTTATCGGAAGTTCAGCTAAAACTTTACGCAAATGCGCATCGGCTGCCTCTACCCCACGCCATGAAGAAAATAGCGCCAACGTGCGGCCTCCTGCGGCATCGATGAGTTCGCCGAGTTCGGTAAGAACTTCAATGCTTGGGCCATCGCGGCCAGGTTCGGGAAGATGTTTTGGCATGTATAAAACACCTTGATTTGCAAAGTCGAAAGGCGAGCCAACATCGAGCATCTTCACATTGGCAGGATCTAACTCACCATCACTAAGTTCGGCATTTAATTCATCGCCCACTAAGAAGCCGATGCTCTTTGCAAGGGCGTTAAATGAATTACCAACGGTTAGCGTTGCCGACGTTGCAATGACAGGAGTCTGTGTTAAGAGATTTTCGCGCAATACATCAGATACTGACAATGGAGCCAAATGCAGCGTTGAATAAGTTGGTTCATACCACAGCACAAAGCCATCGCCGAGTTTTAATAGAGTTGCAGCCGTAGTAGAGATCTCACTGACTGCCCCTTTTACACGCGCCCGCTCGGCCAATACATCAGTATCGATGATTTCATCATCTGCCGACAAAAACTGAGTGATCGCCTGGGCGCTTTCTCTCACTTTACGAATCGGTGATTCAAGGGACTGTGGGATTTCCTCCAGACGCCCTTGCGCAGTGAAATCTCCGCGAATGGACTCGCCGTAATCCACCATTGATTCATGAAAGTCATTTGCCGCTTTATGAAAAGCATCGGCTAGTTTGCCCCGCATGAATTTACGTGCCATCGCAGATGCACGCAGAACACGAGCCGATGTGAGCTCCTCGGTCACCGCCTGCGTTGCGCGATCCATAAACTCATGCGCCTCATCAAGTACGACTGCGTCGCGCTCTGGCAAAATCGGATGCGAATCAACGATTTCAATGGCCAATAACGTGTGGTTAGTGACTACAACATCGGCAGTCTGCGCTTTGCCTTTAGCGTTAGCGGCAAAGCACTGCGAACCAAATGCGCATTTATCGGCTCCTACGCACTCACGCCCCGAAACTGAGTTTGCTGCCCAAACACGTCTATCGACTTCGGGGGCGTCATCGCGATCCCCCGATACTCCGGCTTTGCGCGCCCATTCATGTAGCCGCTTGGCATCTTTTTCTAACGAGGAAACACCTAACATGAGTTCGCCATCTGGGTCGGGCTCTTCGCTATTCATCTTTTGCAAACAGATGTAATTACCCACGCCCTTATATATAGCGTAGGTAATTTCGCGGCCCAAAACTTTTTCTAGAGCAGGTACAACTGCCGGTAAATCACGTTCGACTAATTGGCGTTGCAACGCCAAGGTGGCAGTTGCTACCAAGACTTTTCGCCCATGGACAAGCGGCGGAATTATGTAGGCAAGTGATTTTCCTGTACCCGTTCCAGCTTGAACCATTAAGTGATGTCGATCCGTTAATGCGTTTGCAACTGCCTCGGCCATTTCAATCTGGCCCTCGCGAGGTGCACCACCAATTGCCGTAACTGCAGCATCGAGTGCTTCACGCACCTTTGCCGACATATCGCTCATGGGGACAATCCTAGTCTTAAGGAGTTTGCCTCAGCGGCCAGCCTGTTGCACTGTGATTAACAGATATCTATTTTCGTATTGAACCCGGAGTTGGTCTTTTATTTCTCGCAACCTGATGGCCCATTCGTTTGAGCATGGCCTTTGATCCTGCATTAACTTGGGCAAGTAGGGCCTGCTCATCAAAATGCTGAAACTCTCCTCGATCGAGAATTACTTTTCCATCGATAATTACCGTATCGACTGATTTAGAGCCAGAGGAATACATAAGATTTCTGAGCAGATCGGTAACTGGCAAAAGTTCAGTCCTTCGAAGTGTATGAATAACTATGTCGGCGCGCTTTCCTACTTCCAGTGAACCAATTCGATCCTCCATTCCACATGCACGGGCACCACCCAGAGTTGCCATTTCAAGAACATCTTCGGCATGTAGGTAGTTGCGATCTTGATGGGCTTCACGCGCAGTCAGAAGAGCGAGATTTGCTTGGCGGAAAAGATCAAAAACATTTGACCAATTTGCTGAATCCGAACCAAGGGAGATATTTGCACCACGTCGCCATAGTTCAGCATGACGGCCGTGAAGAGTGGAGCCATGGCCCCACATCATTGATGCACCTGGCGCCCACGCCAGACTTGCGCCTAACTCTATGAGCACATCTGTTTCTGCATCGGTGAGGTGATTGGCATGGCCTAGCGTGACATTTCTCCCTAAGACTCCGATATTTGCCAAGTGTAAAAGAGGGTCCATTCCATAACGAACTTGATCGGCCGCAGTATCGGCTGGGCTATAGGCATGGTGCATGTTGAGTACTACATCGGCAGCATCTGCTTGTCGCTTGGCTTCAATTAAAAGTTCTTCACTTGCAGTTCCGAGTCCGAGAAGTGCAATGTGTCCGGTGACGAGTGCATTCGGATCTGAGTTACGCCGAACTTGACCACCCATGCTAGCTAGCGCTTCTTCAAGATTGCGTGGTGCGCGCTCGATCGCGCCTTTAACGCGCGTTGGACCTTGGTCTGGTGTCTCTTTTCCTTGCGCAAGTCCTGCAGGTCGATCCCAAATAAAAGCATCACCCAAGATCGCTCTGATACCTACTGTTTGAGCCGCACGTGCGGCTGCATCTGGCTCAAGAATTGTGCCAGCTTCTAAGAAGCAGGTAGTGCCATTTCGAACCATTTCAATAGAGGCCAGCAAAACGCCAAGATACTCTTCTTCATCGGTGACGGTATTGTAAACAACTAGTTCAATTGCATCGAAAACTTGATCTTCCGGAATGTGATCTGGAATTACGCCACGGTATGTTTGGAAAGATGCATGCATGTGACATTCGATAAGACCGGGATGCACAGGAGCTCCTCCGGCATCAATTGTTCTATCTGGCAGATATCGCTTTGATAAATCAGAGTCCTCTCCCACTTCTACGATGCGACGATCCATGATCGCAATCGCACCATCCGAAATGATTCTGCGCTCTGCATCCATTGTTATGACGTAACCATGCCGAACAAGCAGGTCAACATTTGTCATTTGTGATGTCATGACTTTTTCCCCTGACTCTGATTGCATAAATTTTATTGCTATTTACCTGCAGAGCGAACATCTGCAATGTCCTTCGAAAGTTTCATCGCGTCGGAGGCATCTAAAGCTCCGCACTCAAAGGCAAAGCGTAATTCGGCGTTTGAGTCGATTGTCAAAAGATTTCCCTTTGCGCGCTCGGCTAGATAGCCACCTGGTTCAGCAGTTGAAGGCAGCAATAGTCCCAAAGCCTTTTGATCTCCACTTCGGCAAATCCAACGGACACTATGTGCAAATTCTGTTGGCCTGTGACGCACAAAATCGGCACTTCCATCTGGATGAATTTGCATGCTTGAAGCCCAGCCATCTTTATCGGACAAGGGGTTAACTGCGAAGACAATTTCTGGGTCAATTATCCCACCTGGCGCAAAGCTTCGATGCTTTTCTGG
>CAXNCU010000105.1:0-3913 GCA_964200985.1 Candidatus Planktophila sp. | reverse complement strand
ATCACTCGCAAACGCAGCTGTGGCAGTGAAAATTCAGGCACGGTGGCAGTGCATCGCTTTAGATCTGGGGCAGAGGAAGCGGCATTTATCGCCCATCAATTTCGCAGTGCGCATCTGCGCGAAGGTATTTCTTATAGCGATATGGCAGTAATTCTGCGCAGCCCTGGCCTTACCGCATCGGCGCTACGAAGGGCATTTTCATACGTTGGCATACCTGTAGCAAGTGAGTTACAGGCCTTAGCTGGAAATCCTGCAATCGCGCCCTTTCTGTTATTAGCTCGTGTTGCAATTAATGTGCAACCGCTGAATCTAGAGACAGCCGAAAGATTATTAATGAGCGAATTTGGTGGCGCTGATTCAATCTCACTTCGTCGGATCCGCCGAGCGATGATAACCACGCGCGCCGATGGAGATGAGCGCTCGGGAACACAGTTGTTACTCGATGCGATAAACGAAGGTGATGCCGCGATCGAAGGTGCGGATTCGGTAAATCGTGTACATACATTGTTAGAAAAAGCTCGCGCCGTTGCTCGAAACAAATCTGCACTCGCCGATGATCGTCTGTGGGCAATTTGGAACAATGCAATGACAAGCGATGGCCAAAAACTCAGTGATGCTTGGCGCATGCAATCCCTACGACCTGGGGTACGAGGAGCGGCCGCCGATCGCGACTTAGATGCAATGATGCAGTTATTTGAAAGCGCAGCAAGATACTCAGAGCGTTTTCCACTTTCGGGACCGGCTGCTTTCATAGCTGAAATCGCTACCGAAGATATTGCAGGCGATGTCATTACCGCCAAAGGCGTACGTCCGGATTTTGTGGAGATTCTCACTGTGCATAGTGCAAAGGGTCGCGAGTGGGATGTTGTTGCAGTCGCGGGGCTTCAAGAGGGAACCTGGCCAAATTTAAAGCAGCGATCATCGCTATTAGGTGCCGAACGTTTAGTTGAGCGCCAACGCAACCCCGACACTGCACGAGACCAGTTAGATGTCATCGCTGCAAATGGCCTCATGCAGGACGAGGAGCGCTTGTTCCATGTTGCTCTAACCCGTGCCAGAAGCTCACTTTTCATCACTGCCGTCCAGCGAGACGACGAAGAGCCCTCGAAGTTCTTTAATGACATCGAAGATTTATTTAAGCTGCCTGAATCCACTGAAGAACCAGATGCCGACAGTGGGGCGCATGTAGAAGAACTCACATTTACTGAAGTCCCCCGTCCAATAACCGCGCCTGCGCTAGTTGCCGAACTTCGCAGCCAATTACTTGGCGAAAACGCGGCCACCGCTGCGGCGATACTCAAGGCAATGAGTGAAAATGGAGTCAAACTAGCTTCCACCGATTCATGGATTGGCTCTGTGGCGTTGAGTACCGATGCACCAGTTATTGATCCCGACAAAGAAGTCGTTGTATCTCCCAGTAGCGCCGAATCATTTGAAGAGTGTGGAGTCAAATGGTTTTTACAAAATAGCGGCGGCACAGATGGCGATAGCACCGCACAAGTTCTTGGCTCCGCAATTCACGCATTTGCAGCAACTATGGTTGAAGAACCAGGCACTACAAAGGAAGAGTTAATTTCGAATCTGCAGAGTTCATGGAAGCTCATCGATCCAGATTCAGGATGGGTAAGTGCTTCGCATTTAGAATATGCCGTTGAGATGCTCGAAAAATTCGTTGAATACCATGTTAATACCACCCGAACCGTTGTCGATGCTGAAATAAAATTTGATGTGAAATTAGGTCGTGCTCGAATTAAAGGAAGTGTTGATCGTTTAGAAGTTGAAGCCGACGGTTCACTCTTTATTGTTGATTTCAAAACAGGTGGCACTGCAATTAGTGTAAAAGATGCCAAAGAGAACCTTCAGTTAGCCAGCTATCAACTCGGAATCGCCGAAGGTGGATTTACGCAAGGCGTGATCAGCGCTGGTGCCGAACTTGTCTATCTAGGTACTAGCACTGCCGGGGCAACGATTCGATCTCAACATGGAATCGTTGTAGATGAGATCAAAAGTAAACTCAATGAAATCGGCGAAGGCATGGGCGCTGCGACCTTCTTTGCAACGGTCAATAAGCGCTGTAAAGGCTGCCCAGTACGTAAATCCTGCCCCGTCCAAAGCGATGGTCGGACGGTGATCTCATGAGCCTGGATGCACAGTTCTCTCCTGAAGAAATAATTGCCAAGCTTCAAGCACATCCTAAATTTGGCAAAACGATATCCCCAATAACCAAGTTTCAATCGGCAATCATTAGTAGCGACCTCGAACCATCTGTTGTCATTGCGGGTGCTGGCTCAGGTAAAACAGAGACGATGAGCAATCGCGTTCTCTTCTTAGTCGCTAACGGTTTTGTAAAACCCGATCAGATTTTGGGTCTAACCTTCACACGGAAAGCGGCAGGGGAGCTCTCTGTACGAATACGCAAACGACTTCGCCAACTCAAAGCGCTTCCTGAGTTCGGAAACATTCCCTCATTGGCAACATCGGTAACGACTTATCACTCCTATGCAGGCAAACTACTCAGCGAGCATGCAATTAGATATGGAATTGATGCCGATGCTGAACCACTAGGCGAAGCCGCGATTTGGCAGATCGCATCCGATGTCGTGCGTAACTGGTCCGATGATACGTATCGAAACCAGAGCGCAGTGAGCACAGTCATTAAGGATCTCTTGGGTCTTTCAAAGTTGATGCTTGAACATCAAGTTAAAGCTGAAGACATTGCAGCAATTGGCGAAGAGATTTTGCGGGAGTTGGCACCACTAGCCGGTGCGCGCAATGAAGAGGTTCGAGCCGTTGAGCGCGCAATGCTCCAACGCAATTCCCTCTTGCCTATGGTGGATGCTTTTATGCAACGACGCAAAGCGGCAGGTGAATTCTCATTCGATGATCAAATGTCATTGGCCGCCGATATCGCGCAAAACTTTACCGATGTTGGAGTATTAGAGCGTGGAAAATATCGAGTTGTGTTACTCGATGAATACCAAGACACTTCGCAATCTCAGGTGCGCATGCTCTCTTCCCTCTTTGGTGGTGGGCACCCAGTGATGGCCGTTGGAGACCCATCACAGGCTATTTATACCTGGCGCGGAGCTTCGGCCGGCACAATGGCATCTTTTACTAAGTATTTTCCTAAGTGCGCAGATCAAAGTGGCGTTGAAGAATTTACATTACCCACGACATTTAGAAATGATGTAATGATTTTGGCCGCGGCAAATCGCATTAGCGATGAGATTAAGTTGGCGGGTGGCCAAAGCGTTGTTGAGCTACAGGCGCGACCCGACGCTGGCGATGGCGAAATCGCCTATGGAATCTTTGAAACTATTGATGCCGAAGCTGCAGCCGTTGCTGAATACATAAAGGAAAACTGGAGCCCAACATCTGGTAAGAAAGCCGCTGTTCTAGTTCGCAAACGTGCTCAGATTACGGCGATAGAAAACGCACTTCGCGAACTGGGTCTGCCCGTTGAGGTAATAGGTATCGGTGGTCTGATTCACGTACCGGAAGTTGCCGATGTCGTATCAATGCTAAAAATAATTACTAATCCCGACTCAGGTTCATCTTTGATGCGTCATTTAACTGGACCACGCATTAACTTAGGCCCACGCGATATCGCAGCACTTGGTGCGTTCAGCCGCGATCGCGCAAAAGAGCTCCATGCTGATTCGAAGAGCTTTATTAAGAAAATCGCCGCTGGAAACCCCGATCAGCTAGAGGCAGATGATCAATTTCCAGGCTCGATCATCGATGCCTTAGATGAGATTAATAATGCAAAAAAGAGTGGTTTTGGCGAAATTGGTTTTCAACGTTTAGTGGGTTTTGCTGGCGATCTACGCCGATTACGTTCTCGCGCTGGGGGTCAGATAAGTGACTTGATCAGCGAGATTGAAAACTATTTAACGCTGGAGAGTGAGATAAC
>CAXNCU010000104.1:0-3926 GCA_964200985.1 Candidatus Planktophila sp. | reverse complement strand
CGGCGCTCGGCCATTGAACCCAAATCCGTTGCGGCAATTGCAAGAAAATCTAGAACATAGCCAACAGGTGCGCCATGAAAGTTTCCATTTGATTCAACGCGACCATCGGGCATGACCACTGGATTATCGATCGAACTGGCTAACTCACGGGCGGCGATTGTGGATGCATAAGAAATCGTGTCGCGTACCGCACCATTTACTTGCGGCGCACAACGAAGTGAGTAAGCATCTTGTACGCGCGAATCATTTTCCAAGTGCGATGCAACGATTCCTGATCCCTTTAACATGGCATATATGTTGGCCGCACTTACGCTTTGACCAACTTGTGGTCGAAGTGGTCCATGTAAATCTGGCGCAAAGACGCGGTCTGTACCGAGCAGGCCTTCAATACTCATCGCCGTTGTTATATCGGCTACTGCACACAAGTGCTCTAAATCGGCGCAGGCCATAATCAACATTCCGAGCATGCCATCGGTGCCATTAATTAAAGCTAGGCCTTCTTTTGCTTCGAGTTCAATCGGATTAATCCCCGCAGCATCTAAGGCCTGCATCGTTGGCATTTCAACACCGTTTGCATCATGGACGCGACCTTCACCCATCAGTGCTAATGCGCAGTGTGAAAGTGGAGCCAAATCACCACTACATCCCAATGATCCAAACTCTGGAACAACTGGTGTGATGCCTTTATTCAAAAACTCAACATAGGTCTGTGCCAAAGCAACACGAACACCTGTACGTCCCGATGCCATTGTGCGAAGGCGAAGAAACATCAGTGCCCGCACAACTTCGCGTTCAATTGCTGGGCCTACGCCTGCGGCATGAGATCTAATCAATGACTTCTGCAACTGCACGCGATCTTTAACATCAATGTGGCGGTTAGCAAGGGCGCCAAAGCCAGTTGATACTCCATAGACAGGCACACCACCAGCTGCATATCCCTCAATAAAACTGCGCGTTGTGTTCATGGCATCGATTGCAGTTTGTGAAAGAACTACTTGTGCGCCGAATCTAGCAACGGAAATTACATCGTCGAAAGTGACGCCGGAAGTCGAGAGCGTAATTGTTTTAGATGAGTTGGAGGCCATTTCGCCAAACCTGTTCTACTAGGTTAACACCGGGGCGATATGCCAAGTGAATATACGATGGTGCGTTAAGAATCTGGAAATCTGCGCGTGCGCCTTCAACTAAATGACCGATGTCTGTGCGGCGCAGAGCTTTGGCACCGCCCATAGTGGCCGACCAGATAGCTTGCTCAGGAGAAAAATGCATCTCGCGTACTGCAACGGCGATGATAAATGCCATGCTTGTTGTGTAAGAAGAACCCGGATTACAGTCCGATGCAAGTGCCACGGTAATGCTGGCCTCAAGTAGCGGTCGAACATCGGGATATGGTGACTTAGTTGAGAATTCAGCACCTGGCAATAATGTAGCAACTGTCTTGGACTTAGAAAGTAACTCAATGTCTTTTTCACTCACATGTGAAACGTGATCAACTGATGCTGCATCTAATTCAACGCCTAGGCGTATGCCAGCACCCTCTTGTAATTGGTTGGCGTGAATCCGCGGCAGCAGTCCCATTGCGATTCCGGCCTTCAAAATCCTGCGCGCATCATCGACGGCAAATGCGCCTTTGTCACAGAAGACATCGATCCACTTTGCATAGGGCTGCACGGCATCGAGCATTGGCCCGCAGACTAAATCAACATAATCTTTGGGCGAATTTTTGTATTCAACCGGAACAACATGTGCGCCAAGAAAAGTTGTTTCATCGGTAATCTCGCTGGCGATTTCAAGTGACCGGCGCTCATCTTTTACAGTTAAACCGTAGCCTGACTTGATTTCTACCGTTGTTGTGCCACCCGCGTTTGCCTCGGAAAGTAAGAATTTCGCATGTGAGAGCAAAAGAGCATCGCTGGCATTTCGCGTTTTTTCAACCGTGGATGCAATCCCACCGGCCGTGTAACTCTCCCCCAACATCCGGGCACGAAATTCGCTGCTGCGATCTCCGGCAAAGATCATGTGAGTATGGCTATCAACATAGCCAGGAAGCACGCACATTCCCTCGGCATCGATCGTCTTCTTAATCTGTTTCGTTGGCGCATCAGCCTTTGGACCAGCCCAAGCAATGACACCATCTTCGATTAACAGCGCACCATCTTTGATCAATCCAAGTTTGGTTCCGTCGTGGGTAGGGTCATTGGTTACTAGCTGCCCGATATTTGTAATGAGGGTACTTGTCATGGTCTATTCAATATCTAACATCGGAACATGAACATGACGCTCGCGTGCCGTATCGATTGCGCCTTCATATCCAGCATCGGCATGGCGAATAACTCCCATGCCAGGATCATTTGTTAATACGCGCGCTAACTTTTGTGCAGCAAGCTTTGTACCATCAGCAATCGAAACCTGACCTGCGTGAATTGATCGGCCCATCCCGACGCCGCCACCATGGTGAATCGATACCCATGATGCACCGGATGAGATATTGACCATCGCATTAAGCAGTGGCCAATCGGCGATGGCATCTGAGCCATCCATCATCGCCTCAGTTTCACGGTAAGGAGAGGCCACAGAGCCGCAATCTAAGTGATCGCGGCCAATGACAATCGGGGCTGAGACTTCACCGCGGGCAACTAACTCGTTAAAGGCAAGGCCTGCCTTATCGCGCTCTCCATAGCCCAACCAGCAGATGCGTGCGGGAAGGCCTTGGAAGGCAACTTTTTCCTGAGCCATTGTTATCCAGCGATGCAGGCCTTCATTTTCTGGAAATAAATCAAGAACGGCCTTATCGGTGCGATAAATATCTTTAGGATCTCCAGATAAAGCGACCCAACGAAATGGACCCCTGCCTTCACAAAATTGAGGTCGAATATAGGCCGGGACAAAGCCAGGAAAGGCAAAGGCGCGTGAGTAGCCCCCTTGTCGGGCCTCATCGCGAATTGAATTACCGTAATCAAAAACTTCGGCGCCTTTATCCATAAAGCCCACCATCGCTTCGACATGTTTTGCCATCGAGGCTTGAGATCGCTTTGTGAAATCGGCTGGGTCATCTTTAGCCATTTGTGCGGCCTCATTAATATCGACGCCGATTGGAATATATGAAAATGGATCATGGGCAGATGTCTGATCGGTGACGATATCGATTGGAACATCCATGGAAAGTAGAAGCGGGAAAAGCTCGGCGGCATTGCCAACTAATCCAACTGAAAGTGGAGTACCTAAAGTCTTAGCTTTCAATACGCGCTCGATTGCATCATCAACACCATCTGCAATCTCATCTAAGTATCTAGTTTGAATTCGCTTTTCAAGACGCGACTTATCTACATCTATTATTAAGCAGACGCCACCATTCATTGTTACTGCTAGCGGCTGAGCGCCACCCATTCCGCCGCAACCTCCAGTTAAAGTAAGCGTGCCTTGTAGAGTTCCCTTAAAACGTTTTTGAGCAACGGCTGCAAAGGTTTCGTATGTACCTTGCAAAATTCCCTGCGTTCCAATGTAGATCCACGATCCGGCAGTCATCTGTCCATACATTGTTAAACCTAAATGCTCTAAGCGGCGAAACTCTGGCCAGTTAGCCCAATCACCCACGAGGTTAGAGTTTGCAATTAAAACGCGAGGTGCCCACTCATGAGTCTGAAAAACTCCGACAGGCTTACCCGATTGAACTAGCAGCGTCTCATCATCTCTTAAATTGGTAAGGCTCTTAACAATTGCATCAAAAGATGGCCAGTTACGTGCCGCCTTTCCTGTGCCCCCGTAGACAACTAGATTCTCTGGGTGTTCGGCAACGGCTGGGTCTAGGTTGTTGTGCAACATACGGATCGCTGCCTCTTGCGCCCATCCCTTGGCTGTTAGATTTGAACCAGTTGCAGCATGCAGGATTCGGGCTGAAGTACTCATGCGGGCAAGACTATAGGGGC
>CAXNCU010000103.1:0-3944 GCA_964200985.1 Candidatus Planktophila sp. | reverse complement strand
GGTGTTGCTCAAAAAGGTATAGCCATCGTCACCTGTATGGATTCGCGCATAAATCCACTATCTGTTGTGGGCATGAAATCGGGCGATGCAAAAATTCTACGTAACGCTGGAGCACGTGTCACCGAGGACGTACTTCGAACACTGGTTTTGGCCACATATTTACTCGGAGTACGGCGTATTTTGATTATGCCGCATACAAACTGTCGAATGGCCATGGGCGAAGAATCAGATATTCACGCACTCATTCAAAAAGAGCATGGTGTTGATACTCGCAGCCTTGAGTTCCGCACGGTCTCTGATCAAACCAAAGCTCTAATCACCGATGTAAATCGCGTTCGCTCGTATCCATTATTAAATGAAGGCGTTGTAGTTGGCGGTGCGATTTACGATGTTACGAATGGAAAAATTACTCCGGTTGATTGTTAGTTCGTCGTACCGGTGAACGAGTATTTGGATAACTTAAATCCTCCAAGAACTGCACAATCACAGCATTCATTAATCCAGGTTTTTCTTTGACAACTATGTGCGATGTACCGGGAATAACCGCTAGCTGTCCAAGTGGCAGCGCTTCAAAAAGGGCGATTGTATGTGAATGATTGATGACATCATCATCACCTACTAGTACGAGCACAGGGCATTGAATCGTGGATATATCCTCAAGCGTAAGCGTGGGCTCGCTCTCCCAAATTGCATGCATCCGAATAGTTTTTTCTAGCAATGTGTGTGGTGCATCTGGTGATATTAAGTTGTACTCGGCTTGGTCGTCTTCGGAAATCTCAGGGTCATCAAATGCCTGCATTACCCCGCTAAAGTGATAATTCGCTCCGATTGCAACGATAGATTTAACAAGATCAGGACGCGCAATCGCAACCTTCAGCGCAATATTTCCGCCGTCACTCCAGCCAATTAAATGTGCAGGCTCTTTCACGATATCTTCTAAATATGCAATCGCTTCAAGAGTTTGAAAGTCAAAGTGCAGGCTACCTGATTGATCCCCGGTGAAGCCATGAGCAGTGCGGTCGTAGGCAAAGACATGAAACTCATCTTCAAGTGGCGGAACCATGATGTAGTCCCAACTCGAAGTTTTACTCAAGCCGCCATGAAGTAAAACCACAGCTTCACCATCGTTTTCCCACTCATAACTATAAATTTGATGCCCTCGAAGGTTTATGTATTCGGGCATTACATTGAATCCATAATATGTCGGTTACCGCGATCGAAAGTTAAGTAGTTCCACGTCCAGTCGGCCATAGTCCCAATCTTATTGCGCCCGCCTAAGAGATAAAACAAGTGTAAAAATAGCCAGGCATACCAAGCTGGAATGCCTACTAATTTAAAACGCTTCACTTCCACGACGGCCTTGTGACGACCGATAGTTGCCATTGAGCCTTTGTCACGATAAGCAAAGGGTAGTAACGGTTGATTTTTTAAAATTCGCCGTATCTGCCGCGCAACAAATCTTCCTTGCTGCAGGGCAACAGGGGCGACCATCGGCATGAATCGCCCGTCTTTTCCCTTTATTCCAGCGATATCGCCAATCGCCCAGATGTAAGGATAGTTTTTAACTTGCAGTGATTGCTCAACATCTATGCGGGAATTCACAAGTGGGAGGTTTAATTTGGCTGCAGTTGGTTCGCCCTGCACTCCTGCGGCCCAAATAATCACTTGAGCTTGAATTGAATCACCACTTTTAATCTCGATCTCCTTCGACTTAATGCGCGCGACCGCTGTGTTAAGTCGAACCTTTACGCCAAGTTTTTCTAGATCTGCCTTTGTACGTGATGAAAGGCTTTCTGAGAAACTAGGCAATAAACGCGGTCCAGCTTCAATTAAAACAATATCAATATGGGCGGCGGCATGCGCCTGGTCATTTTTTAGCGGTCCTCGAACAAGTTCGGCAAAGGCCCCAGCCATTTCAACACCGGTTGGCCCACCCCCAACAACGGCAATCGTAAAAATAGTTTCATCCTCGAACCGACAAAGATCCTCAAAGCGACGCATTACCTCGGCACGGATTGTGATTGCCTCATGAACACTTTTCATTCCGAGAGCGTGCTCATGAACTCCAGGGGTTCCAAAGTCGGCCGTTACTGATCCAAGCGCGACTACCAGGTGGTCGAATTCAAGGGTTTCACTGCTATCTAACTTTATGGTTTTGTTTTTGTGGTCGATTGCAATCGGAGATCCCATTCGAAAAGCAACTCCTGTTTTACGAAGGGCGCCACGGACTGGATGTGCGACGTGATCGGCGGCAAGTCCGGCGGTTGAGACCTGGTACAAAAGAGGGAGAAATGTTTGGAAATTATGCCGATCAACGAGGGTGACATCGGCAAATTCGGCCATTGCTTTGGCGGCAGTTAAGCCTCCAAAACCGGCGCCAAGAATAACCACGCGAGGTTTTTCAAGTTTCCTTTGCATGCACCTGAGTCTAGGCTTTCATCCATGAGTGCTCCAATCCAAACCCGTAGATATCTAATTACCGGCGCATCTGGCTATGTTGGTGGTCGATTAGTTCGCACATTGGTCGATGAAAACCTTGATGTGCGAATTCTTGTTCGCGATCGCAATAAGGTAAAAGGTCAGCCGTGGGCACAAGCCGTCGAAATTAGCGAAGGCAGTGCCGAAAACCGAGCGGATTTGGATGCAGCTTTAGCTGGAGTTCATACCGCTTATTACTTACTTCACTCCATCAACCTCGGTCCAAACTTTCACGATATTGAAGCGCAAATGGCGCGCGACTTTGCACAAGCGGCGCAGGCTGCCGGTGTTGCACAGATTGTTTATCTCGGCGGTATCGCAAATGATGTAAATATAAGTAAACATTTAGCTTCGCGCGCACGAACAGGCACAGAGTTAGCAAGCACGTCAGTCCCCGTCATGGAGTTACGAGCTGGCATCATTATTGGTTCAGGTTCGGCAAGCTTTGAAATGCTGCGCCACTTAACCCATCGACTACCAATCATGACGACACCTAAATGGGTGATGAACCGAACCCATCCGATTGCTATTCGCGATGTCCTGTATTACTTAAAGAATGCGGCACTGTTAAAAGAGCCAGTCGGGAAAGTCTTTGATATTGGCGGGCCGGAAGTTCTGACGTATGCCGACATGATGCAAAAATTCGCCAAACTTTCTGGCTTAAAAAAGCGTTGGATTATCAAAGTCCCAGTACTCACCCCTGGGCTTTCCAGTTTGTGGATTGGTTTAGTCACACCGGTACCAACGGCTCTTGCACGCCCACTCGTTGGATCTCTAATTAGTGAAGTCGTTGCCGATCCGGCGAAAAGTATTGATGCAATCATCCCGCCTCCACCAGAAGGTTTATCCGATGTTGCAACGGCTATTAACTTAGCTCTCTCCAAAATTACCGATCACGGCGTTGAAACACGTTGGTCGGATGCAACTGGACCAACTGCTCCATGGCAAAAAGCACAAGGCGATCCCGAGTGGGCTGGTGAGAGTGTTTTAAGTGATCGCCGAGAAGCGCTTACTGATGTTGCTATTGAAAAAATCTGGCGCCAGATTGAGGGCATCGGCGGAGAGCATGGATGGTTCGGCTCTGATTTTCTATGGTGGGGCCGTGGTGTTCTAGATCGTTTTGTGGGCGGCGTTGGTTTGCGCCGTGGGCGCCGAGATCCAGATTATTTGCGAGTTGGTGAGAGTTTAGATTTTTGGCGGGTTGAAGCCCTCGAGCAAGGTCATCGCTTGAAACTTTATGCTGAAATGGTTTTGCCAGGTAAAGCCTGGCTGGAGTTCACCGTCACAGAGGAAAATGGCAAAACTCGAATTGTGCAGGAGGCAACCTTTAATCCCCGAGGTCTTGGCGGACAGCTCTACTGGTATCTAATCTCGCCATTTCACTTCTTTGTCTTTCCAACTATGCTTCGAAATATTATAAAAAAGGCGGCCAGAAGTGCATGAATTTACGGCCGAGGTTGAGGCTC
>CAXNCU010000102.1:0-3982 GCA_964200985.1 Candidatus Planktophila sp. | reverse complement strand
TGTACCCATGGCGCTCTTTGCTTGGCCAACGGGAGAGACAACTGCTGCCGTACCGCAAGCAAAGATTTCAGTGATCTCACCGCTAGCAACGCCATCGCGCCAATCATCGATACTGAGCATGACCTCTTCGGTTTTATATCCCAAATCTTTTGCTACAGATAAAATCGAATCGCGCGTAATTCCTGGCAACAAAGTTCCAGTCAACATTGGGGTAATGACCGTTGCATCGGCGCCTTTACCCTTTACAAAGTAAAGGTTCATGCCGCCCATCTCTTCGACCCATTTGCGCTCTTTGGCATCAATCCAAACAACTTGATCACAACCTTGCGCAGCTGCAGCTTTTTGAGCAACGAGTGATGCAGCGTAATTTCCACCGCACTTTGCCTCACCCGTTCCACCGATAGCGGCGCGAACATACTCGGTTGAAATCCACACCGACACTGCCTTTGATGGATCAAATTAGGCACCGGCGGGAGTTGCAATCAACATGTAGGTCGCTTTATTTGAAGGCCTAACACCTAAGCCAACTTCACTTGCAAACATAAAGGGGCGGATGTACAAAGACTCGCCCACTTTGCTTGGAACCCAACCCGCATCGGTCTTAACTAAAGTTTCAACGGTTTCAAGAAAAAGTGCCTCTGACATCTCGGGCAGAGCTAAGCGGGCGGCCGATTTTGCAAAGCGCTTAGCGTTTGCTTCGGGGCGAAAGAGTGCAATGCCACCATCTGGTTGGCGATATGCCTTCATACCCTCAAAGATTTCCTGCCCATAATGAAAAACTGCCGTTGCTGGATCTAGCGAGATTGGGCCGTATGGTTTTAGTTCGGGCTCAGACCAGCCATCTTTTTCACTCCACTCACATACAACCATGTGGTCGGTGTAATGCTTTCCAAATCCACCCTCTGCGACAAGAGCATCGCGGGTTGCACCATCTTTAGCGTGTGAGTTGAGAGTAATTTTCATGGTGTTATAGCGCTGCGACCAGCGCATCTCCTATTTCACTAGTACTTCGCTTTGTTGCGCCTCGAACTAATAAATCTGCGGCTACTGCGCGCTCAATATCGCGTGCAGCATCGCTAAAACCTAAGTGATCGAGCATCATCGCAACTGACATAACGGTGGCCGTTGGATCGGCGATATTCTTACCGGCAATATCTGGGGCAGAGCCATGGACGGGTTCGAACATCGATGGAAATTTGCCCGTTGGATTTATATTGCCAGATGCTGCAAGACCTATACCGCCACAGATTGCTGCGGCAATATCGGTCAAGATGTCGCCAAATAAATTATCAGTGACAACAACATCGAAGCGCTCTGGGTTTGTAATCAGAAACATTGCAGCGGCATCGGCATGTAGGTACTCTGTTGAAACACCTGGGTACTCTTTAGCTACTTCGTTAAAAGTACGGGTCCACAGGTTTCCAGAGTGCACCAAAACATTGTTCTTATGCACCATCGTTACTTTCTTACGATCGCGCTTTAATGCGCGCTCAAAAGCATCGCGAATCACGCGTTCGGCGCCGCGGCGAGTATTAATACTCTCCTCCGTTGCGATTTCAGCCTCTGTTCCAACGGCCATGACTCCTCCAGCGCCAGAGTAAGGACCTTCAGTTCCTTCGCGAACAACTACGAAATCAATTGCAGCCTTAGTTGCAAGTGGACCTGTGACACCCGGCATTAACTTCGCTGGGCGCAAATTTACGTAGTGATCAAAGGCAAAGCGTAATTTGAGCAAAAGACCACGCTCTAAAACTCCGCTGGGAACGTTTGGATCTCCCACCGCGCCGAGAAGAATTACATCGGCCTTTGCGAGCTCTGCCATTGTTTCATCACTCAATGCAACACCCGTGCGATGCCACTGCGCAGCACCTAGGTCATAAGGAGTTTGTTTAAACTCAATTGAATACTTTGTTGCAACGGCATCTAAAACCTTGAGACCTTCTTTTACAACTTCAGGTCCAATGCCATCGCCTGCGATAACAGCTAAGTTAATTGTTGTCATTAATCCACCAATACGACGGCGCGAACAGATTCAGCGCCAGTCTCTTTCTTAATAGTTGCAAGGATTTCTTCGCTAACATCAGAATCGACAGAAAGTGCCATGAGAGCCTGTCCGCCGGCAGTACTGCGAGCAACCTGCATGCCAGCAATATTGATATGGGCTTGACCTAACGTGTGGCCAACGGTGCCGATGACGCCAGGTTGATCAACGTAGCGTAAGAATAAAATATGGGCAGTTGGTGGTAAGTCGAGTGAGAAAGTATCAATCCCGATAATTTTTTCGGTCTGTCTGATTCCCATTAACGTGCCATCGACAATCATAGATTTTCCACTACCAGTCGCTGCGCGCAATGAAATCATTGAGCGATACTCGGCGCTATCGGCAGTCGTTGTCACGTTAGATGTCATTCCACGCTCGGCAGCCAAACCTGGTGCGTTAACGTAGGTGACCTCTTCGGCACCGACTGCGATGAGCGCGCCTTTGAGTGCGCTAATTGCCAGAATGGAGGAATCATGAACTGCGATTTCACCACGTACTTGAATATCCATATGCACTGGAACTTCGCCAAGTAATTCTGTTGCAATCTGTGCCATCTTCTCAACGAGAGGAAGCGATGGTCGAATCTCTTGGGCAATAACTCCACCCTTAACATTGACGGCATCCGGAACGAGCTCGCCCGCTAGCGCTTTACGTACCGATACTGCAACGGCAATACCTGCACGCTCTTGGGCCTCATCAGTTGATGCACCTAAGTGTGGAGTTGCAACAACATTATCTAAAGTAAATAGTGGTGAATCTGTGCAGGGTTCGGTTGAAAATACATCTAGCCCAGCACCTGCAACGCGGCCTTCGACGATTGCATCGTAGAGCGCAGCTTCATCTAATACTCCCCCTCGCGCTGCATTAACAATGCGAACTGCGGGCTTAACTTTTTTCAGAGCTTCAACGCCGATTAAATTAGCCGTCTCTTTCGTCTTAGGTAAGTGAATTGTTATGAAATCTGCCGTACGCAGAAGTTCATCGAGATCTACTAAACGCACGCCGAGTTGTGCGGCACGTGCGGGTTGTAAATATGGGTCGTAAGCGATGATATCCATGCCAAATGCCTGCATGCGTTGGGCAACTAATTGACCAATGCGACCAAAGCCAACAATGCCTAGTGTTTTTTCAAATAATTCGGCGCCGGTGTACTTAGACCTTGCCCACTTACCATTTCGCAAAGCAGCATGGGCTGGAGAGATAAAACGTGCCGATGCAAGCAGTAAAGAGATTGCGAGTTCGGCAGCGCTAACAATGTTTGATGTCGGCGCGTTAACAACCATGACCCCTGCTGCAGTTGCTGCAGGAATATCAACGTTATCTAAGCCAACACCTGCACGCGCGATTACCTTTAACCCTTTGGCCGCAGCGATTGCCTCGGCATCCATCTTTGTTGCCGAGCGAATAAGCACTGCATCTACGCCTTTAGCAAGTACTGCTAAAAGCTCGGTGCGATTTGCTCCGTCGCAGTTAACGACATCAAAATCTGGGCCCAACGCCTCAAGGGTTGCCGGGCTTAACTCTTCAGCGATTAATACAACGGGTTTAGCCACGCGCGACGCTACCCTCTTTGTAATCGTCACCCTTTGATTGCTTCATCCACGAGAACATCTTGCGAAGTTCGCGACCGACTGCCTCGATTGGATGAACTTCACCTTGTGCACGAAGTGCCTTGAACTCAGGTGCGCCAGCTTCTTGGTCATCGATAAAGCGCTTAGCAAAAACTCCGCTTTGGATATCGGCAAGAACGGCCTTCATGTTCTCTTTAACATGTGGATCGATAACTCGAGGTCCAGATACGTAGTCGCCGAACTCTGCTGTGTCAGATACTGACCAGCGCTGCTTTGCAATTCCGCCTTCGTACATTAAATCTACGATTAATTTAAGCTCATGTAAGCACTCAAAGTAAGCAACCTCAGGCTGGTAGCCAGCCTCAGTGAG
>CAXNCU010000101.1:0-3985 GCA_964200985.1 Candidatus Planktophila sp. | reverse complement strand
GCTCCGATATGAGTTCGTCTAGGAAAAGATGTCCATTTAGATAACTTTTGACTAACGTTGGGACATCGACTTTAAGGTTTGCCGAGCCAAAGTAACAGCCTTTAATCCACTGTTCATTGACAAAAGGGCCAGCATCTAGGGTAAGCGTGGCTCCATTTTTTAAGAGACCTACCAAAATAAGCCCACCGTCGACATCGACCGTGCCCCAAGCCTGCTGGATCGTTGCCTCACGCCCTAGAGCCTCAAAGGCGTAGTCAACTCCGCCGCAAATCTTCTTAACCTCTGCCACGGGATCGGTGGTTGCGGCATTGATCGTATGAGTCGCTCCTACTTTTCGTGCCAGCTCTAACTTTTCCTCAGTAACGTCAACCGCGATGATTGTTGTAGCCCCGGCAATGCGTGCGCCTTGGACGATATTGAGGCCAACCCCACCGCAGCCAAAGACTGCAACGCGCGAACCGGCCTTAACTTTGGCCGTATTCATCACAGCTCCATAGCCAGTTAAAACCGCGCAACTAATAAGCGCCGCACGATCTAAAGGCATCTCTTTTGGAATCACAACTGCGCCAGATGCTGGCACAACTACGTATTCAGCAAATGATGCAACAGTTAAAAAGTGATTAATTTTCTCACCATCGTGGCTTAAGCGGCTTGTGCCGTCGAATAATCCACCGACCGACATAGCATTTCCGGCAGTTGAACAGTAGTTGGGGCGCCCAGATTCGCAGTAATCACATTTTCCACAATTTGGAACGATCGACATGATGACATGATCACCAACTGCATACCCAATGGTTTCAGGTCCGATTTCAACAATCACCCCAGAGGCTTCATGGCCGATGACGGCAGGAAACGGAACTAACTTTCGCTTTCCATCAACGGCATTAAGGTCACTTGCGCATAACCCACTTGCAGCAATTTTAACCAGTAGCTCACCAGATTTTGGTTTATCCAAATCTATTTCGCGGACTTCGAATTTAGATCCAACTCCATCTAGAACTGCTGCCTTGATCTTCACTCGATTTCTCCTCTAGTAGTTTTGAAACAAATCAATTGAGATCCACCCAAGTTGTTTTGAGTGCACTGTATGCATCTAAGGCATGTAGCGACTTATCCCTACCGCTGCCAGAAGCGCCAAAACCTCCAAATGGAGTGATTACATCCAACATATCGAAAGTGTTAATCCATACGGTTCCGGCTCGTAGTTTGCGCGCAAATTTGTGGGCCTTTGCGATATTGCTGGTCCATACTGATGCCGCCAATCCGTACTCGGTGGCATTGGCAAGTCGCAACGCATCGGCCTCATCTTTTGCATCGATTGCAACAAGGACTGGTCCAAAAATCTCTTCCTGAGCCAGACGAGAATCTTCTTTTACGTTATCAATAAGAGTTGGCATAATTAAAAGATCGTTACCAGAAGTTTTTTCTCCACCGAAAATCAGTTTCTCACCGTCTTGGCCTATTAAATCCAAATAAGCATTAACTCGGTCACGTTGAAGAGGTGAAACCAAGCCCGCCATCTGAGTTGCAGGATCGAATTGATTTCCAACTATGAAACTCTCTAAGAACGTACGAAGGTGGGCAAAAAGCTCGTCCTTCACGCCCTTTTCAACGATGATGCGTGAACCTGCATTACAGGTTTGGCCAGCGTTGTAATAAATAGCCCAGCCAATCGTGGATGCCGCCGCAGCTAAGTCGGCGCAGTCATTGAGAACAACCTGTGGACTCTTGCCGCCCAATTCAAGAGACACTTGCTTCATATTTGATTCGGCCGCGTACTGCATCATTTTACGCCCAGTAGGGCCGCTTCCGGTAAAGGCTAATTTAGTTACATCCATGTGACGAGCGAGTGATTGACCAGCCTCGGCGCCAAGTCCGGGTACGACATTGAAAACACCGGCCGGCAATCCGGCGGCAATGGCGAGTTCGGCCATCTTTAGCGCACTCAATGATGAGTTTTCAGCGGGTTTTACAACGATGCTATTGCCCATCGCAATTGCGGGTCCAAGTTTCCAACTTGTAATCATCATTGGGTAGTTCCAAGGAACAACTGCACCGATGACGCCAAGTGGTTCGCGCGTGATCATTGCTAATGCATTTCGTGGGGCTGGAGCAATCTCGTCATAAGTTTTATCTATAGTTTCGGCATACCATTGAATAACACGAGCAGAATTAGGTGCATCAACGCTCAACGCATCGCTTATGGGACGCCCAGTATCGATTGCCTCTAACAGAGCCAACTCTTCCCTGTTTTCATTTAGAAGTTGAGCCCAGCGCAACATAATCGCTTTCTTGTCGCGCGGATTCATCTCGCGCCAAATTCCATCGTCAAATACTTTTTTACTAGATGCAACCGCGCGATTTACATCTTCTGAATCACCAGATGCAACCTTGCAGATTAAATGGCCATCACTCGGAGAAAAATTATCGAAAGTTTTACCGGATGCTGCATCCACATAGTTTCCGTTGATAAATAACTTTGACTGTGGTCTTAGTTCAACTGCTCGCTCTTGCCAAGTTTTGGTCGGTGACATGGTGCCGATGTTATCTTGTAACTACGCGATAAGAAGCCAGACTCGAATCGGTCGCATAAGCGATGCGCACACCAGCGGCCTTGGTTGCTGCCAAACCTTCCACTATAACTTTTGTTAATACTTCACCGGGAGCAATGACAGCAACCCCAGGTGGATAAGGCGCAATTAAGTCGGCAGAGATCCTTCCAATGGCTTGCGCCGCTGCCACCATTTCGGTTTCAGCAAAGTAGGCATCCCGCATGGATAGCGCAACTGTCGGAACAGTGGACCAACTAAGAGAGGTAGCAGTCGCACGTGGTGCTTTTTGCTCAGCTTTAAGGATAGGTATTAACGCCCGGGCAAGCTCATCAAATTCAACTTTAGAATCGGCAAGCGTTGCCAGAAAAACCACGGTATCGCCATCAGCCATTTCTACTCGGATATTGAGTGCTTGTAGTGCTTTTTCAATATCAACTCCTGAGGCACCTAATTGATTAGCGCGCAAAACAATTTTTGTTGGATCAAAGCGGCCGGCCGGGAAATCACTGGTGTTAAGAAATATTGGAAGGTCAAAGTGTGACTGTACTTCGCTTTTAAATGCCGCGACATCTGCAACTAACTGTGAAATCAATTCCTGGCCCCGAGTTTGTAAAAGCGCTCGACAGCCATCAATTGATGCCAGTGGCGCACCAGCAGGTGATGTAGTGTGGGTCGTTTCAAAACTTTGCTCGATACGATCTAAGTTTAAATATTTTCCCTGTGCAATTAGCAAAGCCGATGCACTGTAACCCGGCAGAGCCTTATGGGTACTCGTTATTAACGCATCTGCCCCCATGGCTAAGCAGTGCTCGGGTACTAAGTGTGAAAAACCAAAGTGGCCTCCCCATGCCGCATCAACAATGACTGGGATCGAATGCTCGTGTGCTGCATTGATAAGTGCGGGCAGGTCTGACAACGTACCTAAATAACCTGGCTCAGTTAATAAAAGTGCAATTGGCTTTTGGTCGATTATTTTTTCGAACTCAGCTACTGGAATTCCGATGGGTACACCGGTTGCCGTATCGATTTCGGGTGAAAGCCAGATGGGCTCTAAACCAGCTAAAACCAGTGCACTTAAAACTGAGCGATGCGCGGTACGAGAGAGTGCAACTTTATCTCCAGGTTTTCCTAGGGCGAAAATCATCGCTTGATTTGCATGGGTTGAGCCACCAGTTGAAAAGCGCGCATAGTCGGCGCCCCACAACGTGGCAGCTAGCGCTTCAGCTCTTTTTAAGACGTGATTACTCAATTTAATCTCATCAAGACCTCCATATAAAGGAGTATCGCTATCGACGACTAAACCAAGACCGGCATCTAAGCGTGAAGCTCGCTGCTTATGCCCCGGGATCGTGAACGGTTGGCGCTGGTGCTCGAAGTAAGAAAGGTAGGCGTCGAGCAACGGTGCCGAAACTCTCAGTGAACTCATGGCTTCA
>CAXNCU010000100.1:0-4139 GCA_964200985.1 Candidatus Planktophila sp. | reverse complement strand
TCGAGTAATTTGATCACCGGCCAATGACTCGCGCATCGAGCGAATAATTGGAATAGCACCTGCAACGGCCGCCTCGTAATACAAATCAACTTTGGCTGCATCGGCTGCAGTAAATAGCTCATGGCCATGTGTTGCAAGAAGGGCCTTGTTGGCAGTAATCACCGATTTCTTATTCTTTATCGCCTCTAGGATTAATGTTCTCGCCGGTTCTATTCCACCCAAAACTTCGATCACGATATTTATCTCAGGATCAGTCACGATGGAGTGCAAATCTGTCGTAATCATTGATGCAGATATACCTTCGCGAGGTGAGTTGCTGCGC
Organism: Candidatus Planktophila sp.; assembly: GCA_964200985.1. GTDB lineage: Bacteria > Actinomycetota > Actinomycetes > Nanopelagicales > Nanopelagicaceae > Planktophila. Next base: position 3,817 of record CAXNCU010000100.1, on the reverse strand, counting down.
ACGCCAACTTTTTTCAAAACAAGCAGGGCTCCGGAGCGATCGGAGAGCTCTTGTCGATCGGATTGAAGCAGGCGAGCGACTTGGCTGCCGACTACGCCGGCTCCGAGCATGCCAATTGAGATTGTTTTCAGGCCTTCATCCATGCGGGTTATTCTTTCACAGATGCGTGTATCGGCGTTAACAATCCAATCCCAGCAGATCTGCCTCGGTCTCACGGCGCACAATAACGCGGGCTTTTCCATTAATCACTGCGATAACTGGCGGACGTGGAACATGGTTGTAGTTGCTAGCCATACTGCGACCATATGCTCCAGTTGCAGGAGTAGCTAATAAATCACCAGGTGCGATATCACTAGCCAAGGCGATATTACGAATAAGAATGTCACCTGTTTCGCAGTGCTTTCCAACTAGACGTGTAGATAGAAGCGGTGCACTGCTCGTGCGATTGGCTAATACCGCGGTGTACTCAGCTGCGTAAAGGGCAGGTCGAATATTTTCGCTCATTCCTCCATCAACAGATATGTATCGCCGATTATCACCATTTTCAAGCGTCACATCTTTTACTGTGCCAACTTCATACAAAGTAAACATAGTTGGTCCAACAATTGCTCTGCCTGGCTCAATTGATATTCGAGGGATCTGTAAATTATTGTTCTCGCAATTTGTACGCACTGCCTTTGATAGCGCTTGCATAACAACAGTTGGCGTTAACTCTTCATCACCTGGCAGATAGTGAATTCCATATCCCCCACCTAAATCAAGTTCGGGAAGCTCTGCCCCGAATGCATCGCGATACTTGGCAAGTAAAGCTATGAGTCGCTCGGCACTAATTTCAAATGAATCGGTATCTAAAATCTGCGAACCAATGTGTGCGTGTAAACCGCGCAGTTCGATCGATGGATGCTTGCGAACCTCTTCAATAGCCTTCCATGCAGCACCGCTAGCAATTGAAAACCCAAATTTAACATCCTCGTGAGCCGTAGCGATTGATTCGTGAGTATGGGCTTCGATACCTGGAGTTAGGCGCAGCAAAACTCTTTGAACTCTCCCAAGGTTTTTGGCCGCAGTTGCAACGCGCTCAATTTCAAAAAGCGAATCAATTACAATCGTACTTACGCCGACTGAGACCGCCTTTTCAATCTCTGATACAGATTTATTATTGCCATGAACCTGAATCTTTAATGGATCAATGCCACCTGCAAGAGCAACTGCGAGTTCACCTCCGGTGCAAACATCGATTCCGATACCGATATCTTTAATCCATCGCGCAACTTCGGTGCAGATAAAGGCCTTTGCCGCGTAGTAAACAGTGCCAGCATTGTCGCCGAATCCGTCATTAAGTGCGCTATTCCAATTGGTAGCGCGCGCTCGAAAATCTGCCTCATCCATAATAAAGGCAGGAGTTTGGAACTCTTTGGCAAGGGTTGTTGCAGTGATTCCCGAAATTGAAAGTTCTTTGCCCGTTGAAACGTTAGCAGACCACATGCTTACATCCTCTCCGGTGCACTAACGCCTAATAAATCCAAACCGTTGGAAATCACTACCTTTGTAGATGTACACAGTAGTAGTCGGGCCGTGTGCAATGCGGTTGGATTTTCCTCACCCATTGGTAGCAAGCGACAATCGGCATAGAAGCCGTGATACGTACCTGCTAACTCCTCTAAGTAACGCGCGATCCGATGTGGCTGTCGCAATTCGGCGGCGGTCGCAACAATGCGGGGGAACTCTGCAAGTTTGCCTAATAGTTCATTCTCTCGATCATGGGTTAATTGCGTTGGATCAAAACTACTGCGATCAAGTGAAATATTTAGGTCGGCTGCATTTCGCAAGACTGCAGCGATGCGCGCATGTGCGTACTGAACATAATAAACAGGGTTTTCATTTGTATTGCGCTTTAGAACATCGACATCCATAACCATCGGCGTATCTACGGGAAATCTAATTAATGTATAGCGCGCGGCATCGACCCCTACTTTTTCGACTAACTCTTCTAGAGTGATAATCGTTCCGGCACGTTTAGAGAGTTTTACCTCTTGGCCGCCCTCCATAATCTTGACTAACTGCCCGATTAAGACGTCTATGTTGTACTCAGGATCATCGCCGGCGCATGCTGCAATAGCTTTTAGGCGTCCAATATAACCGTGATGATCGGCGCCCAACATATAGATGCAGATATCAAAGCCGCGCTCGCGCTTATTAATGTAGTAAGCAGTATCTGAAGAAAAATAGGTAAGTGAGCCATCTGATTTAGTTAGAACGCGATCTTTGTCATCACCAAAATCAGTTGTACGAAGCCAAATTGCACCCTCTTGCTCAAATACATGGCCCTGACCACGAAGTTTTTCTACTCCGTGTTCAACTGCGCCTTGCTCGTGCAACGAGCGCTCCGAAAACCAGATATCAAAATGTGTACCAAATCCATCTAAAACTCGCTGTTGATCCTTTAGTTGAAGTGCATATGCAGCTTCGCGAAATGCTGAATGTCGTGCGCCTTCAGGTAGGGATTTAATTGCAGGATTATTTGCAACAACTTCTTTAGCTAAATCTGCGATGTACTCGCCTTTATAGCCATCTTCTGGAATTGGATTTCCCAAAGCCGCCGCTTCAACGGATGCACCAAATAACTCCATCTGATTTCCGCGATCATTAATATAAAACTCACGCGTTACTTCAGCCCCTGCAGCACTCAGTACTCGGCCAAGTGCATCACCAACGGCGGCCCATCGAGTGTGACCTAAGTGCAGAGGTCCAGTTGGATTTGCACTGATGAACTCTAAGTTAATACGCACGCCCGCCAGCGCCTTGCCCCTGCCATAATCTTTTCCAGCTACCAAGATTGTAGATACGAGTTCGGCCTGACCAGCGCGAATCAAAGTAATATTAATAAAACCAGGTCCTGCAATCTCTAACTTCGAAATTCCTTCAACGCCTTTTAACTGCTCTAAAATTATTTGCGCAACTTCGCGTGGATTTTTTCCTGCCGTCTTCGCCAACTGCAGAGCAACTGATGTTGCATAGTCACCGTGTTCGCGATTCTTAGGTCGCTCTAATGTAATCGATGCGGGGGTTAACCCCGCTACATCACCAGATTCAATCGCTCTGCTTATCGCAGCCTGTATCGCCGCTTCGAGTTGTTCAATCTGTGAAGACATAGGTGCAAGGTTACCCTCGAAGCCTTCCCGCCGTTACCCAATCGTTAGGTGGAGAAGAGTGTTATCAGACTATTTCCTGGTGCCCTTTTCCTGGATTTCTACTAGCGTAACTCCACAGCAGCACCCTGCTCATCTGGGCGAAAAACCTTTGCCCTGGGGTGTTTCTCCCATCGAAAGGTGTTTCATATATAACAAAGCGCCGCCTCGCGATTACTGCAGCATTTGCTGCAATTGCAATCGCACTCACAGGTTGCTCAAAGGCTGACGAAGCTGCAGAAGGCTTCGTCGGAGTAATTCTCCCGGATGCAGCATCATCAAACCGTTGGGAAACCGCTGATCGCGGATTCCTACAAGCGGCATTTGATGCAGCTGGAGTTAAAGTAGATATTCAGAATGCAAACGCTGGAATGATCTTTGCCTCTCGCCAAAACTCTGTCTCTCCCACAACCGGTGGAAGTTCAACTCTTCTATATGCAGTTGGCGCAGCCGTTATCGGCGGAACATCGCTATTTGGTGGAAAAGGAAAGATGCGAGATGCGATTCTCGGTGGCCTAGTAGTTGCCGTCATTGATAACGGCATGGGACTACTGGGCTATGCAGCTGGCATTAAGTTCATTGTTACCGGTCTAGTTCTCTTGGTTTCTGCTGGTGTCGATGCAATCTCT
>CAXNCU010000099.1:0-4158 GCA_964200985.1 Candidatus Planktophila sp. | reverse complement strand
TCGATCGATTCTTAGATGAAGCGGCGAAATTTGAGCGCACCGGCGGCACGATCACTGCCTTTTTAGATTGGTTAGATGTAGCAGCCGATACAGAAGGGGGGCTAAAAGCAGGCGCCCCTGACGTTCGCAGCGATGTAGTCCAGATTCTGACTATCCATATGGCAAAAGGCGCTGAGTGGGATGTGGTTGCGGTTCCGGGTTTGGCAGAGGGAACTTTCCCTGGAAATAATTCAAGTGATCCCGATAACTGGATAAAAAATGAGAAACACATTCCCTTTGTACTTCGTGGCGATGCTAATGAATTACCAGTCTTTTCCTTGCATGGTGTTACAAAAAATAGTGAGGCCGCGAAAGTAATCAAGGCATATGGTTCGCTTTGCTCTGAAAATATTAAAATGCGCGAAGAGATGCGACTTGCATACGTTGCCGTCACACGGGCTAAGTCGCATTTGATTTGCACAACATCGCGCTGGCGAGATGGTAGTCGAGCCGTTGAACCAAGTGAGATTTTCTACTTGATTGCTGGGTCCGCCAGCGCTCTAGGAGGTTTCATGCTCTCTGATGCACCTGCTCCCGAAGTTGGAGCTGAAAATCCCAGCATTGAAAATCCAATAATTGCGCCGTGGCCTTTTGATCAACTGGGTGATCGACGTACTGCCTTTAACGCAGCGATTGAATTAGTCAATGCCAGTCCAGCTCACACGCTGGAAGAAATCAACAACCTCGAAATTACTTCGTGGATCGATGATGCACAAGCTCTTATCACCGAAATCCAGCAGCGCTCACGAGGAGCAATACAAGTTCCACTGCCACCAAGGCTTTCAACATCGACGTTAGTTGCACTCCATAAAGATCCTCAAGAGTTAGCGTTAAACATCAGACGTCCAATGCCACGCGGGCAGGATCAATATTCGCGTCGCGGTACGGCCTTTCACTTATGGGTAGAGCGTCAATTTACCGATGCCGACACTTTATTTGGCGATGAGTACTTGGATTATTTAGATCCACTCGATGAGGATTCAAAGCTTGAGGATTTAAAGAAGGCCTGGCTATCTAGCGAGTTTGCTAATCGCACCCCTGTGCGCGTTGAAGTTCCCTTTGAAACCACTATTGGTGGCGTTTTAATCCGTGGCCGTATCGATGCTGTCTATGCAACACCGACTGGCTTTGAAGTCGTTGACTGGAAGACTGGATCTACAACGTTAGGAGCATCGGCAGCGGTGCAGTTAGCGATGTATCGCCTAGCCTGGGCCAAACTATCCGGATCCGATATCTCATCGGTGAGCGCTGCTTTTCACTACGTTCCGACATCGGTCACCGATCGCCCAGCCGACTTATTGGATGAAGACGCGTTGATTGCCTTGATTACATCAATTGATGCATCTAGTAAAAACTAATTGATTTCCGTATCAATCTGCAGAGGCAGATGATCACTCATACCAGAGTGCGGATAGTTAATGTGCCGAACATCGGACGGATTTAATTTCTGTGAAAGAAAAAAGTCAATCTGGACTCTTGGGGACCAACTTGGGAATGTACGTTGGGTGGCAAGCGATTTCCATTTAAAGCCCTGAACAAAGCGTGTAAATGGAATATTTAAATCGCCCATGATAATTATTTTCGACTTATCTGTGATACCTAAGGTATTTGCCCAGTGCTTAATCTTGACCAACTGAAAGAAATTAAAGAATGGAACAAAGGAAAGATGAGTGTTAATTATTAGCCAACCATTATCCAACACAGCACCCAGTGCGCTTCGAGGATGATCGCGAACATAGAAACGTTTCATTTTTCCATCAACCGGAAATGCCATCAGAACGCCAACAGGGGATCCTTTTAAATCTAAACGGTGCCATGAGGTAACTGGAATTCGGGAAACCATTCCGATTCCATATCCAGGTAGGGCAATCTCACTTGTATTAGTTACCACTTTTTCATCGCTGTTATTTGGATTGCGCCAATCCTCATCGGGTGAACCCATAAGTGAGGGTGCAAAAGCCCAGTGTTCTGCTGCCATCATTGATGCAACATTTCCAACTTGGTTGTGGGTTCCAGAACGAGCTAAGAAATAATCAACCTCTTGGAGTCCAAGCACATCACTATTTAAATGGAGCACTTCAGCCTCAAGCAGTGCGGCATTATCGGCCTCTTTATTGGGCGGCATCGCCTCTCCGTGCAGGAGATTCCACGATGTTATGCGCATGGGGCGATGCTAGTAGTCTGACGCCTAACATGAGCGCTCGAAACCAATCACTCTCACCGATCGACCGCGTTAGCCATTTGCGCAACGATGCGGCCAATCTTGCGCTGCTCTGGGAATCTGCACAGATACTGCCCGTCATTGGTGGCCATATCGGTGCAAATGATGGCGAGCTTCGTTTTTTAAACGCCGAAAGCGTTGATTTCTTAGCGGCATCCTTTGATGCAGGAGAGCGATATTTCTTAGGTGTAGCAAGAGATGGTGGGCAGGCATATTTTGCGTGGCGCACGTCATGGATAAACGAACCTGCCGATGAGAGCGTGAAGTTTGAGGGCTTTAGAACTCTGCGTGAAGTTGGCGGAGATTTAAGTGATGTCGATCTAACACTTGCCATGCACGCGGTGGGATTGAGTAATTGGCACGCAACACATCCGCGATGTTCACGGTGCGGCGCCGAAACTATTAGTGATTTAGGTGGAAGCGTACGCGTCTGTGTGAGCGACTCTTCTCAACATCATCCACGCACTGATCCAGCCGTTATCGTTTTAGTGAAAGATGCCGCCGATCGTATCTTGCTCGGGCATCAACCTATCTGGCCAGAAAAACGTTTCTCAACTTTTGCCGGATTTGTCGAACCCGGTGAATCCTTTGAAGAGTGTGTATCGCGCGAAGTCTTTGAAGAGGCCGGTGTTTACTGCAACGATATTAATTACTTAGCATCACAAGCTTGGCCATTTCCTGCATCGATCATGATTGCATTTGAAGCGATAACCGATCATCCAGATACTGCTAAAGCCGATGGAGTTGAGATTACTGAGATTGCATGGTTTAGCCGAGAAGAGTTAAAAGCTGCAGTTGCATCGGGGGAGTTACTTCTACCTCCAACGATTTCAGTTGCCCGCAAAATGATTACAGGCTGGTACACGGCCATGTCCGGGTATGGCGTTGAAGATTTAAATGGTGGCGAAAGTTGGAGACCATGATCAGTAGCTCTCCGTTTTCTTATTTGATCCGCATCGAGGTCACCGGTGGTTGGAGAACGTGAGCAACGAGGTTCGCGCCGAAGAGATCCTTGAAGCTCTAGATAACGAACAGCGTGCAGTGGCACTGGCTACTCGCGGACCTGTCTGCGTTATTGCTGGTGCGGGTACAGGAAAGACCCGCGCAATCACGCACCGCATTGCCTACGCCGCAGCAATTGGCGTGATGGATCCGCACAAAGTATTGGCACTAACTTTTACTGCAAGGGCTGCGGGGGAGATGCGGATGCGTCTTCGCTCATTAGGCGTACCGGCAGTTGCCGCACGCACAATTCACGCCGCCGCTCTTAAGCAAATCACCTTCTTCTGGCCTCAAGTCTTCGGCGGACGCACCCCTGACTTGATTACATCAAAGGCCAGCTTCATTACCGAAGCTATTAAGCGTGCCGAACTAACAGGTGAGCTATCCATTACCTCGCGCGATCTACTGCGCGATATCGCATCCGAGATTGAGTGGGCCAAGGTTTCTCAGGTTGCACCTACCGATTATTTATCCGAACTCGGCAAGCGGGCAACAAAGCCAAGAATTAATGCCGAACAAATCGCCAAGGTCTACACCGCATATGAATCTGTGAAGACGCAAGAGCGCGCGATGGATTTTGAAGATGTGCTGCTACTGACAACGGCGATGATCGAGCAAGAACGCGAAGTTCGCGAACGCGTTCAAGATCAATACCGATTCTTTACTGTCGATGAGTATCAAGATATTTCCCCACTGCAACAGCGACTTATAAATGCATGGCTTGGTTCACGTCAAGAGATTTGCGTCGTTGGAGATCCCGCGCAGACAATTTACTCATTTGCTGGAGCAACTCCGGTCTTTCTCAACTCGTTTACTAATCGCTTTCCTGAGGCGGAAGTAGTTCGCTTAACCACTGGATATCGCTCAACGCCTGAAATCACATTTATGGCAAATAG
>CAXNCU010000098.1:0-4280 GCA_964200985.1 Candidatus Planktophila sp. | reverse complement strand
TCAGGCAGCCTTCCCAATCGGTTCATCCATGCATACGCGATAGCAGTCATGACAAGACCGGCGATCAAGATTGCACTGCCGGTCGGGGTTGAATATGCCGCAGCTGTACTTGGTTGAGTTGAGAGCAAGAGTAAAAGAATCCATGGCGCAGCTGCCGACAGATGGGCGGAGTTCTTTATCCATCCATGCTTAACTTCGATCTCTCTACGAAGGGCTAGGTCTTGACGAAGAAAATCCCCAAGCGTTCTAAGAATTGCTAAGAGTTCACTGCCACCTAGAGCTTTGGAGATCAATAACGCCTCGAAGATTTGATCACTTCCGTGGTGGTGAAAGAGATCTTTTAGCTCATTGATTGCCTCACCAACGTCACCATGCCGATATAAAGAGGTACGGAACTCTGTAAATGCTGGCCGCAGAATTTCGGGACCGCGCGTTGCTAGACCGGCTAAGGATTCAGTCAGCGATAACCCGGATTGGATACCTGACATTAAGTGATCAATAACCTCTGGCCATGCGGCAATTAACGCCGATTCGTTATGGAGATTTCTGCCTCGCAATGTCACAAAAGTGATTCCTGCAACCAAAGCGCCAAAGGCGAGAGCAATTGTTAGAGCCCCTGTTGCGAGGAATATGATTGCTATGGCGACCGATGCAAAGGCGGCGGCACGAAGTTTGATTTTCATTGGCGCCACCAGGAAGCAAGTGGAGCCCCAATGGCCGTGAATTTATCGGGATGCGGAAGTGTCCCAACGCCGCGATCGTAATCGCTGCCGTTCCACAGCCACAAAGTTTCAATCTCTGCGCGATCATTTTCATATCTACCAGTCAGAGCTGAGACCTCTTTAACTCGACGCATCCCACTTTGATCAAGGGATACATGGACAATCAGATCAAAGGCCGATGCAACTGTTGGTGCAATGAATTTGTGCGAAATATTCTCACCGGCCAGAAGAGGCAGTGTTTGAAGTTTAATAATCGCATCACGGGGAGAGTTCGCATGCAAAGTGCCCATTCCAGGAAGACCAGAGTTAAGCGCGATGAGAAGATCTAAAGCCTCGGCCTCTCGAACTTCTCCGACAATTATGCGTGAAGGGCGCATCCGAAGCGACTCTTTAATTAATCGGCGCAATGGAATCTCTCCCTCACCTTGCAAGTTGGCGCTTCGTGTTTGCAGGGCGACAACATCGGGAAGTTGAGGACTTAGTTCAAATACCTCTTCGATAGTCACTACTCGCTCTGTGCGGGGGATCGCACCAGCAAGTGCGTTGAGCATCGTGGTTTTCCCAGCCTGAGTTCCGCCACTTACTAAGATATTTAATCCAGCACGTACAGAGTTCTTTAGGGCTGTTGCGATGAAAGGTGTCATCACGGCCCGTTCCACCAAATCATCAATACCAAGGTTTCGCATTAAATGCTTACGAATATTTACGGCCCAGTGCTGCGCCGTTATCTCTGGGATGGCAACATGTAAACGAGAACCATCTGGAAGACGAGCGTCAACAAATGGATGAGAAAGATCCAAACGCCGGCCACTCCACATTAATGCCCGCTCTACGATGTTACGCACCTCCTCACTCGTAAGAAGAAGATTCGTTAACTCACTTTTACCAGAGCGGGCGATGAAAATTCGCTCGGGGGAGTTAATCCAAATCTCTTCAATAGTTGGGTCGCTCATGAAAGGGGCGATTGCTCCGAAAGTAATATCTATATCTAGGTCCATGTGGGGAATCTATGACCGTGACGCAGTGTTACTGGTTGGCGATTATCAATGCGTGGATAAGAGTGCCAGGTCCAATCGATTCAATATTTCCAAGCCGCTTTCACTGGGAAATGAGGTGACCATTGATAGAGAAATATGTAATGAACCATTAACTGTAAGTGATGGGGCTAAATGCAATCGGGAGAGCATGTGCTTGGCCGCTTCTTCTCCCTCACTCATCAGTATCACGCACTCATTAATTCCTAAGCGACCGATGCACTCTGAGTTTCGAGTCAACCGCCGAAGCTCGCAGGAAAAGTGCAAAATATCTTCTGCGCTCACAACAATTCGCGCGCCATCGACAGTATTTCTCTCAAAAACTAACTTGATAAGAGAGAAATTAGTTTTACTCCGCTTAACGATTGCCAGTTCTCTGCGAAGCTGCTCATAAAAAAATGAGGGAGCCGCTAAATGTGTTTGAGAATCGTGGATACCGTCGTGAGTGAAAAGCGGACTCTCTCCTCGCAAATGAGTTAATCTCTCCTCCATGGCACAGGATTCTTCCAAGGCAGCTAAGGCCCGCGCAGTAGTGGCATCCCTACTCATCTTCGAGGCATCAGTAATCGCCGTATTAGGTGTGTGGTTGATTGCTCTGGCAATTAAGGCAGATAGTTTTGAATTCTTGCCACTACTTGGCGATCTTCTCTTTGTCATTCTTGGAAGTGGCGGATTAGCTGCCGCAGCAGTTGGATACCGCCGCGGAAAATACTTTGGTAGAGCACCATCCGTGCTTGCAAATCTCATTGCACTTGGAGTTGTCTCTTATCAAGTCCAGGCTGGGCTCTGGATAGTTGCAATTCCATTGGCCGTACTTGCCGCAGCCACATTGGCGGCAACCCTTCGCGCGATTCCGGAGTAGTTAGAAGTAGCTTTCCAACTATGAGCCCCTGAATGTGGCTCATGAATTTGCCTCAATGTGGCCTATCTCGCGCTGTAGGGCTCATTTCGAGTTCAGAGCATGGAGTCAGTGCCGATAGGCTTAGCTCAAATTCACGCCAAGAAGGAGTTCGCCAGTGTCGGCACAGGATTTTGGTGCAAATGATTGGCTCGTAGATGAGATGTACGAGCATTATTTAGCAGACCCATCTTCGGTTGACCCGACATGGGTTGAGTACTTTAAAAATAATAAGCCAGGTACTCCATCATCGGCCGCGCCTTTAGCCAATCAAAGCTCACAGATAGTTTCAAAGGGTCTTCCGCCTGTTCCGAAATCGCAGCAACGCGTCCAGGCGCCGAGCCCCACACAAACCGCACCGCCTGCTGCCGCTGTCGAGAAAGTAGTAGTTCAGGAAGTTGCCGCCGTTGTCCCTCCCGCGCCTAGTGCGCCAGCGCCAGTTCAGCAGCCAATTGTTAAAGACATTGCATCATCACAACCGACACCTGCAGATCCAGTAGTTAAACCAGTTCAAGTTCTTGCAACGCCGAGTGCATCAACACTCGAACCAATTCGCGGTGTATCTGCCCGCGTAGTTCAAAGCATGGAAGCATCTTTATCTGTTCCAACTGCAACATCGGTTCGCGCAGTTGCCGCTAAGTTAATGATTGATAATCGAATAGTAATAAATAATCATTTGAAACGCGCACGCGGTGGAAAGACATCATTTACTCACATCATCGCCTATGCAATGATTAAAGCGGTTCGCGCGATGCCTGAAATGAACTCGTTTTTCGGCGAGATTGATGGAAAGCCGGCCGTTGGACATCCAGAACATATAAATCTAGGTATCGCTATCGATTTAGCCAAGGCCGATGGATCGCGTCAATTGTTGGTGCCCTCGGTTAAGGGTTGCGAGTCAATGGATTTCGCCGCCTTCTGGAGCGCTTATGAAGCCATTATTAAGAAGGCACGCGGAGGCTCATTAACTGTCGATGATTTTGCTGGAACGACCATGTCAATTACTAATCCCGGCACTATCGGCACGGTTCATTCGGTTCCACGATTAGTCCAAGGCCAAGGTTTAATTCTTGGAGTAGGCGCATTGGATTATCCAGCCGAATTCCATGGAGCTAGTGATGAAACGCTCGCCCGAATGGCGATAAGCAAAGTTGTAACTCTTACAAGTACGTACGATCATCGCGTTATTCAAGGCGCACAATCTGGTGATTTCTTGCGTCGCATGAATGAATATTTGTTAGGTGCAGATGGCTTCTACGATGAAATCTTTGCCTCTCTTCGAATTCCTTACGAGCCAATTCGATGGGCCAAGGATTTTGAGTTCAGCAAAGATGAGCAGATTAACAAAACAGCTCGTATACAACAGTTAATTCACGCCTACCGAACCTTTGGTCACTTAATGGCCGATGTGGATCCTTTGGAATACAAGCAGCGCTCACACCCAGATTTAGATGTCGTGACGCATGGCTTAACGCTGTGGGATCTTGATCGCGAATTTGCAACGGGTGGCTTTGGCGGAAAAACCTTTATGTCACTTCGCAAGATTCTCGGTTTATTGCGTGACTCATACTGTCGCACTGTCGGTGTTGAATATATGTACATCGAGGATCGCGAAGAGCGCCAATG
>CAXNCU010000097.1:0-4285 GCA_964200985.1 Candidatus Planktophila sp. | reverse complement strand
TTCGCGAAGTTAAATTATCGGCAGGCGCTGAGTTCATCGTCATGATCTGCGGAGAGATTATGACTATGCCAGGCCTACCAAAGGTTCCTGCGGCTGAGCGCATTGATTACGTTGATGGAAAGGTCGTAGGCTTGTTCTAATGAAGTATTCACCGTGGTCTCAGGATGCAGCACGTGTACTTCTTGCGACCCTGAGCGATGAAAAAGGGCCCGTGTTGATGGCTCTTCAGTTGATGCAAAAAGAGTTTGGCTACGTGGACAAAGCCTGTGTTGAACTGATTGCAAACTACTTCAATAAATCACGGGCCGACGTTCATGGTGTTTTAACTTTCTATCATGATCTGCAAACAACTCCACCCACCGAACATCAAATCTCAATCTGTGTGGCAGAGGCATGTCAAGCAGTAGGAGCCCGAGAGCTTTCTACAGAGATAAAGGCAAAGTTTGCCGATGAGACCAAGGATGCGTACTGCTTTGGTAACTGCGCACTCGGACCTGCGGTGATGGTAGATGGAAAGATTATCGGTCGCGCAACACTGGAGAAAATTGAGAGCGCCCGCCAATGATAATTTATATTCCGGGTGATAGCGCAGCCGTCTCAGTTGGTGCAGATGAAGTCGCAGCTGCGATCGCGCAGCTTGCTCCTACGGCACGAATTGTTCGCAATGGTTCGCGCGGGGCGTTATGGCTGGAAACTCTTGTTGAAATTCAAACTCCATATGGCCGTGTCGCCTATGGTCCAGTCACCGCAAAGGACGTAGCCTCATTATTTGAAGCCGATTTCCTCAACGGTGGAATCCACCCACTCTCACTAGGTAAAACTGATCAAATTAAATGGCTAGCAACTCAAGACCGTGTCACTTTCGCCCGCGTAGGAGTTATCGACCCGTTATCGCTAGATGACTATATGGCACATGGCGGCCTAATCGGCTTGCGCAAAGCGCTCAAGCTTTCACCGAATGCGATTATTAATGAAGTCACCGAATCAGGGCTTCGAGGACGAGGCGGCGCCGGTTTTCCTGCGGGAATAAAATGGCGCACTGTTTTACAAAGTTACGGCTCGCAAAAATATATTTGCTGCAATGCCGATGAGGGAGATAGTGGGACATTCGCCGATCGCATGTTGATCGAGGGTGATCCCTTTACGCTGATTGAAGGCATGACAATTGCGGGTATTGCAGTCGGTGCTACAGAGGGATTTGTTTACTTACGCTCAGAATACCCTTATGCGATTGCTACGCTTCAAAAGGCGATTGATATCGCGCGAGAGAGTGATTGGCTGGGTAATCGAGTTCTTGGAACCACGAACGCATTTGATATTTCGATTCGTGTTGGAGCCGGCTCATACGTCTGTGGTGAAGAGACGGCAATGCTCGAAAGCATCGAAGGCAAACGCGGCGTAGTCCGAGCTAAACCACCACTTCCAGCTGTTGAAGGTCTCTTTGGTCAACCGACAGTAATTAATAATGTGCTTACGCTCTCGACTGTGCCAATGATTTTGTCCGAAGGTGCAGCCGACTATAAGGCACGCGGAGTGGGACGATCCCTTGGAACGCAGGTCTTTCAACTAGCTGGCAATATCGCACGGGGTGGAATTGTTGAAAAATCTTTCGGTGTAACACTTGATGAATTAGTCAATACATATGGAGGCGGCACGTTATCTGGTCTACCACTTCGCGCAATCCAAATTGGAGGACCACTGGGAGCGTATTTTTCAACGGCCCAGATGGATACGTCGATGGATTATGAATCACTTATCGCTGCAGGTGGAATGCTTGGACACGGTGGCATCGTTGTCTTTGATGAGAGCGTTGATTTAGCGGTACAAGCTAAATTTGCAATGGAGTTTTGCGCCATTGAATCCTGTGGCAAGTGCACGCCATGTCGTATCGGCTCAACCCGTGGGGCCGAGACCATCGACCTAATTATTAAAGGCGTGGGGGTGGATGAGAATAAGAAGTTACTTCTCGACCTTTGTGAAGTCATGACCGATGGATCGCTGTGCGCCATGGGCGGTTTGACGCCTTTGCCAGTAAAAAGTGCCATGCTTAACTTCCCATCAGATTTCAATGGAGTGCCCAAATGACGATGATTTTTGAACCAGATTTCGGCACACCTGTTAGTGAGCGAACCGACCTTGTAAGCCTTGAGATCGATGGGCGCGCAATCACAGTACCTGCAGAAACTTCGATTATGCGTGCCGCCCTTGAAGCCGGCATTGATATCCCAAAACTCTGTTCGACCGATCGCCTAAAGGCCTTTGGTTCATGTCGATTATGCGTCATTCAAGTCGATGGCCGCAACGGCACTCCATCATCATGCACGACGCCAGTTGCCGAAGGCATGAAGGTTGCAACGCAATCTGAAAAACTTGATCGAATCCGTAAAGGCGTCATGGAGCTCTATCTCTCCGATCACCCAGCAGATTGTGCGACGGGAGATGAGTGTGAAGTTCATGGTGTTGCTAAGAAAATTGGAGTGAGCTCTAGCCGCTACACAAACGTAGCAACTCACTTAGATTTGAAAAAAGATGAGAGTAATCCCTACTTCACTTTTGATTCAACCGAGTGCATTGTCTGCAACCGTTGTGTACGAGCATGCGATGAGGTGCAGGGAACTTTTGCATTAACAATCGAGAATCGTGGCTTTGAAGCAAGAGTCTCATCATCGGGTACATCATTTATTGAGAGCGAGTGTGTTTCATGTGGAGCATGCGTACAGGCCTGCCCAACTGGAGCCCTTACTGAAAAAACTCTATTAACCATTGGTGCGCCAACATCTTCGGTCATCACAACGTGTGCTTATTGCGGCGTTGGATGTAGCTTTAAAGCCGAGATGCGTGGCGATGAAGTTGTCCGCATGGTTCCATTAAAAACTGGTGGTGCTAATGAAGGACACTCATGCGTGAAGGGCCGCTTTGCATATGGATATGCCACCCACTCTGACCGCATAACAAAACCAATGATTCGCAGCGCTATTACAGATCCATGGAAAGAGGTCTCATGGATTGAAGCAATTACTTTTGCTGCCGATGGATTAAAACGTATTCAAGCCGAGACTGGAGTCAATGCAATCGGCGGAATCACTTCATCTCGCTGTACAAATGAAGAGGTTTTCGTAGTACAAAAGATGGTTCGCGCCGCTTTTGGCAATAACAATGTCGATACATGTGCCCGTGTCTGCCATTCACCAACTGGTTATGGGCTAGGTCAGACATTTGGAACATCGGCCGGTACGCAAGATTTTGAATCGGTAGAACATAGTGATGTCATCATGCTCATTGGTGCCAATCCAACTTCTGCTCACCCAGTTTTTGCCTCACGCATGAAACAGGCGATACGAAAAGGCGCCAAGCTAATCGTGATCGACCCACGTGTCATTCCTTTAGTTCGCACGCCTGGTATTTCAGCCTCTCACCATCTGCAGTTAATGCCAGGTACCAACGTTGCCGTTATTAACGCCCTTGCGCATGTGATTGCAACCGACGGTCTCATCAAACACGAGTTCGTCGAAGAACGTTGTGACGCCCAGTCCTTTAAAGAGTGGGAGGCGTTCATATCATTGAGTGAGAACTCACCCGAAGCGCTAGAGGCATCGTCTCGAGTTCCGGCCGCACAGATTCGCGCGGCGGCCCATATGTTTGCAAATGCAAGAAATGGCTCGATTTATTACGGTCTTGGAGTTACAGAGCACAGTCAAGGTTCAACAATGGTTATGGGAATTGCAAACCTTGCAATGGCAACTGGAAACATAGGCCGCAAAGGCGTTGGCGTTAATCCACTGCGTGGACAGAACAATGTGCAAGGCTCTTGCGATATGGGTTCATTTCCGCATGAGCTCTCTGGGTACCGTCACATTTCAAACCCAGATACACGAAAGATCTTTAATGATGCATGGGGTGTAGTGCTGCAAGATCGTCCCGGCATGAGAATTCCAAATATGTTTGATGCAGCTATTGCTGGCCAATACCGAGGTCTCTATGTCCAGGGCGAAGACATTGCCCAATCTGATCCCAATACCTCGCATGTACATGCAGCATTACGAGCGATGGACATGGTGATTGTGCAAGATCTCTTCTTAAATGAAACATCGAAGTTCGCACATGTCTTTTTGCCAGGAACATCCTTTTTAGAAAAAGACGGTACTTTCACAAATGCCGAAAGAAGAATCAACCGTGTTCGCCCCGTGATGAAATCTAAAACCGGCAAGAGCGAGTTTGAAGTTACCTGCGACTTAGCCACTGCGATGGGATATCCAATGTCCTATGAAAACGGCGCGGCGATTAT
>CAXNCU010000096.1:0-4339 GCA_964200985.1 Candidatus Planktophila sp. | reverse complement strand
AAATTTTGCAGTCTGACCAAACTCAGGTGGAAGAGTAAGAATCGGTGTCTCCGAATGCAGGGGAGAGGTTAAATCAATTACCTGGACTGCTCCAGATGCGAGCTCTTGTGCAAGAGCCGATAAGTTGGCCATTCATTTCTCCTTATTAGTGGTCGTGTGGGTCTCTTGGGTTCGAGCGTCTGGGCGAGGTTAGCGCGCTTTTCTATAACTCACTAGTCCCCCCGCGATATGACGGTCGTCAAAATGGTGTGGACACCACGCTAGGCAACTGGCACAATAACCAAACTTGCTGGCCCACGCGGGTCAATTGCCCTTATGGATGGAGAGCCATGGCTGAGCGCTCGTTTGCTGCCGAAGTGAAGAAGCTTCGAATTGGCGAAGGTGAAGAGTTTCTTGGCGAAGGCATTCTGGCTGTAACAAAGGCACTTCTCCAATCTGGAGTGGCATACGTAGGCGGATATCAAGGTGCGCCTATCTCTCATCTTATGGATGTACTGGGCGATGCTAAAGAGATTTTAGATGAGCTTGGAATTCACTTTGAAAATAGCGCATCTGAGGCGACGGCTGCAGCTTCACTTGCCGCCTCAGTTCATTACCCACTGCGCGGGGCTATAACTTTTAAATCAACAGTCGGAACAAATGTTGCATCTGACGCCCTGGCTAATCTCTCATCAGGCGGCGTCACCGGTGGGGCGTTAATTATCGTGGGCGAAGACTACGGCGAAGGATCCTCCATTATGCAAGAGCGCTCGCACGCCTTTGCAATGAAATCTCAGATTTGGCTTCTTGATCCACGTCCAAATTTAACTGCCATTGTTGATGCCGTTGAAGATGGTTTCCAACTTTCAGAGGCCTCAAATTCACCAGTCATGCTCCAACTTCGACTTCGCTCCTGCCACTTACATGGCCGCTTTATTGCTAAAGATAATGTTCGATCGCCCTATACATTGAAAGAGGCGATGGAAAATCCGCGTCGAGATACAAGCCGAATTGTTTTGCCCCCTGCCAGCTTCTTGCATGAGCAAGAGAAATTAACGAAACGCTGGCCAGCAGCTATAAAATTTATTAAAGAAAATAAGCTCAATGAAGTATTTTTTGATGGCACACAAGATTTTGGTATCGTTATGCAAGGTGGCCTCTATAACACTGTCATACGTGCGCTTCAGCTGCTGGGTTTATCGGATGTTTACGGAAACAGCAAGATTCCGCTTTATATTCTAAATGTCACGTATCCGATAATTGACGATGAAGTTATCGAGTTTGCAAAGAGCAAGAAAGCAATTCTGCTTGTAGAAGAGGGTCAGCCCGATTACATCGAGCAAAATATCCATGCAGTCCTTCGTCGCGGGGACATTACAACAAAGCTACATGGCAAGGATCTCTTACTACCTGCCGGTGAATACACTCCTGCGGCAGTTGTAAAAGGTATTTTAGAGTTTGTAACCAAATATGGCCCACACTTAATTGATAGTGAGAGTTTGCCTGCACTAGTTCGCCCAGATGGTCAAAAGCCGAACTCAATATCTGCAGTGATTCCAGCAGAGGTAGTTCACGCAAGGCCTCCATCATTTTGCACAGGTTGCCCAGAGCGACCAATTTTTACAGCTCTTAAGTTGGCAGAGCGCGAAACTGGAAGCCACCACATCAGTGCAGATATTGGCTGCCACCTATTTTCAATCTTGCCGCCATTTAATATCGGGGCAACCACAATGGGTTATGGCCTAGGTGCTGCGGGTGCTTCAGCGCTAAGTGATCCTGATAGCGACAAGCGAACAATTAGTTTTATGGGCGACGGTGGCTTCTGGCACAACGGATTGACAAGTGGAGTTGGTAACGCGGTATTTAACCAGAGTGACGGTGTCATGATTGTGGTGGATAACGCATACAGCGCGGCAACGGGTGGGCAAGATTTGCTTTCATCTACGGCCGAAAACACAATACGCTCGACGAAGCACCCAATTGAAAATGCCGTTAGAGGTATTGGTGTTAAGTGGGTTAAGACTGTACAAAATACTTATCGCGTAAGCGAAATGCGTGACTTGATGAAGGAAGCGCTCACAGGCAAAACTCGTGGGCCTAAAGTCATCATCGCTCAAAGTGAATGCACACTCAATAAGCAGCGTCGAGTGAGACCAGAAATCGCTGCACGTGTTAAGGCTGGAAAGCGCGTCGTAAAAGAGCGTTTTGGAATTGATCCTGACACTTGTACGGGAGATCACTCGTGTATCCGCCTTAATGGCTGTCCTTCATTAACAATTGCACCTAACCCTGATGCGATGCGCAAGGATCCAGTTGCAACAATTCTTCACTCTTGCGTGGGCTGTGGGCTCTGCGGTGAAGCTGCCCAAGCGGCAGTTTTGTGTCCTTCCTTCTATCGTTCAGAGATCATCAGTAATCCAAATCTTTGGGATAAAACGAAACTAGGAGTGCGTAAAGTTTTCATTGGTTTCTTGCAAAATGGAATTGAACGCCGCTTAGAGGGCATAAATGTCTAGCAAAAAAGAGTTTACAAATACCTCTAGACCGATAACTATGGCGATTTTAGCTATGGGTGGCGAAGGCGGCGGAGTACTAGCTGACTGGGCCGTTGATATGGCAGAACACTGCGGATACTTTGCCCAAACAACTTCGGTTCCAGGTGTTGCACAGCGCACAGGTACAACGGTTTATTACCTTGAGTTCTTCCCACAAATTGCAGGGGAGATGAAAGAGCCGGTCTTAAGCACAATGGCAGCCCCTGGTGAAGTAGATATCGTTGTGGCTTCAGAGTTAATGGAATCCGGGCGTGCAGTACAACGTGGCTTCGTATCCAAAGAGATTACAACGCTTATTACATCAACGCACCGTGTTTATTCAATGACGGAGAAGATTGCACTCGGAGATGGCCGTGTTGACTCCGACGTTTTATTGGAGTCATCGCGCAACGCCGCAAAAGTTTTCATCTCTGGAGATTTTGCTAAAGTCGCTGAGTCCACGAAAAGTTTAATATCGGCCGCACTTTATGGAGCTCTTGCAGCAAGCGGAGCACTTCCATTTGAAAAGAGCGATTTTATAGCCTCAATCGAGCGGGCAGGTGTTGGAGTTGCTAATTCGATTAAAGCTTTTGAGAGCAGTTTTGAGATTGCAACCGATGCTCTTTCACCAAAACCAAAAGTCGCTAGCGTTGATATCTCAATAGGATTGAAGCCAAGAGATGTCTCGGCTGGACCAGCGAAGTTATCGCCTCAAGAAGAGCTAGCAATTATAAATAATCCAAAGAGCGCAGTTGGGTTTAAGTTACAAGAGCTTGCCGGACGCATAAAAGCAGAGTTCCCAGAGCCTGTGATAATTATGTTAGTTAATGGAATTAAGCGTTGCGCTGATTATCAAGATGTCGCTTATGCAGGTGAATATTTGAACCGTCTTGCAAGTGTGAGGGATACCGAAGCAAAGCATGGCGATGGAACATCACGCGTTCTTTTAGAGGCTGCCCGATATACCGCTCTCTGGATGACATACGAGGACACGATTCGCGTGGCCGATTTAAAGATTCGTCGGACTCGCTTTAATCGTGTTGGTGATGAGGCTCAAGTTCAAAACGATCAAATTATGCAGATTCGTGAATTCTTGCATCCTCGCTCTGAGGAGTTTGCAGATACGTTGCCAACTGCCGTGGGACGTTGGCTTCTGCGTACCAAGCCCGTTACTGGCGCAATTGAGAAGTTAGCCAAAAATGGAATAGTTCTACAGACCACATCGATCCGCGGTTACATCATGCTTTATTTCATCGCTCGCCTAAAACCCATACGCCGTCGTTCTCTTCGATTTAATCTAGAGCGCGAACGCATGGATCAATGGATTGCCATGATTAACCGAGAGATTGTAAGTAATTACGACCTAGCTTATGAAATCGCTGAGTGTGCCAACTTAATTAAGGGTTACGGTGATACTCACGCAAACGGTTGGCGCAATTTCACGCTAGTAATGGAGCAAGTAGTCTCATTGCGCAATGAAGCCGGAGTAGCTACTCGTATTGGCGAACTTCGCAAAGCGGCATTAGCCGATGAAGATGGCACAAAACTTCGTGCCATCTTGGCTTAATAAATAAGTTACTGCTCTAACCTTCAAATGCCAACGTAATTTGCTCGTAAGAGAGCGAGTTTTTGGCGGTAGCGGCCATCTGCTTTTCGCGTTCAATATTTCGCTCGATTTGAACTTTAGCTGATACATACTGCTTAGGCCACGTAACATTCTTATATCCAATTTTTGCCGCCTCTAGAAGCGTCCACGCTGGATTAACTAGGTGCATACGTGCCACGGCGCACAGATCTGCGCGACCGGCAGCGATGATGGTGTTTAC
>CAXNCU010000095.1:0-4430 GCA_964200985.1 Candidatus Planktophila sp. | reverse complement strand
CAGCCAAGAAAGTGATTCAACTGCGCAAGGCTGCGGCTGAGGAAAATATTGCTCTTTCTGAGGAAACCCGAATCTGCCGTTTTGACCCACCTTTTAAACCGGGAATTATCCAATACAACGAAATCGTGATTCCCACTTCTTGACCTGGTATTTATCAAACGGCGTCGATGCAAATGGATAATATGGTTTGGTATCACTTCAATAAAGAGAAGTGGATAGGGAAAAAGATAAACCCCGTAGATTTCGCTACGGGGCCTATTTTTGTAACTCAACGGTAAATCTATACGCTTCTTTGCCGAAGTTGCTCAACCATAGCAGAGGAGCAGACACTGTATTAGTTATCCACCGGAAATTTTTCATTCTGATTAAATAATCTGAATATCTCTACTTTACGCAGGTGCCCTCGTAGCTCAAAGGATAGAGCGCTACTTTGCCGAAGGAAGAGGTTGCAGGTTCGATTCCTGCCGGGGGCACGACCTCGGTGGCTCTGCGTAATTTCATTACGCGGGGCCACTTTTAATTACACGGGGTTTTATTAATTGGCGCTAAAGCGAACTACTCTGAGTAACGAGAGCTGATTCCTTATTCGCCTTCGGCTAAGCGAGCTTTTGCTAAAGATTGTAGAAGTTTTGCATCGACTTCCCAGTCATTGGGTACGGCGATGGTTTTCTTATTGACTGTGTAGGCAGTTAATTTCGGGCGGAAAGCATCTAATACATCTGCGCTAAAAGGTGCCAAGAGAAGGTAGTTCTTGGTAGTAGATACACCGAAGATATATTTCTTATCAAGGCGAAGCATGGGTTGGTTCCATGCGATGACAAGCTCAAGCTTTGGATACTTACTGGTGATCGCAGCAAAGATCGCCTTAATCGTCTTTCGCTGCTCGGGGCTTAAGCTCTTGAAGTACTCACTCGGCGTTTCAAAGCGACGAGATGATGTTGAGCCACGCGAGTACATGACAAGAGCGTTTGCATGGGCCTGGGAAAATCCAAAGTTTTCTTTTAAGTGCGCGATCTGTTCTGGGTATTTCTTGCCCTCAAGGCCGGCCATGACCTTAAACCAGTAGGCCATCTTTTCGCCGTAGCGTTTTTCGATAGCGGGGAAGTGGGCTTCGCGGGATGGATCTTTAGGAGGCATATCTATAGCTCCGTTGAGCTAGCCACGATCTAGATCCATGACCTTGGACCATGCTTTGATGAAATCGGCGACAAATTTCTTGTCGGCATCATCACTTGCATAGACCTCGGATATCGCGCGCAGCTCAGAATTTGAACCAAAGACAAGATCTGCGCGAGATGCGCTCCACACTGGCTTTGTGCTCTTGGCGTGATGTGCTTCAAATAGATTTGTCGAGCCCTTTGTAGGAGACCACTGGTATTTGATATCTAGAATGTTGATAAAGAAATCATTAGTCAGCGCCTCCTTTTTCTTTGTTAGCACGCCGGTCTTTGATCCATCGAAGTTAGCACCTAGTACGCGCATGCCACCAACTAAGACAGTCATCTCTGGGGGAGTCAGTGAAAGTAGAGCTGCCTTATCGACCAGTGAAACCTCGGCTGGACGGTTATCAGATGCCTTCACGTAATTTCGGAAGCCATCGGCTGATGGCTCTAGAACTGCAAAGGATGCGACATCGGTCTGATCCTGTGTTGCATCGACTCGACCAGGAGTAAATTTTACGTTTGCCTTCATACCGGCGTTCTTTGCCGCGGCCTCAATTGCAACGCAGCCAGCTAGAACAATTAAATCAGCCATGGAAACTTTCTTATCTGATTTTTTATTAAAGCTTGTTTGAATCTTTTCCAGAGCTGCCAGAGTCTTCTTAAGCTCCTTAGGGCGGTTGGACTCCCAACTGCGCTGTGGCTCAAGACGAATACGTGCACCGTTTGCACCGCCGCGCTTATCCGTTGCGCGGAAAGTCGATGCTGATGCCCATGCGGTTGTTACTAACTGCGCGATGCTTAGATCGCTAGCGAGAATCTTCTTGGTAAGGGTTTGAATCTCACTCTTACCGATTACTTTCTTAGGCTTAGCAGGAAGTGGATCCTGCCAAATCAACTGCTCTTTTGGAACTAATGCGCCTAAGTAGCGTGAGACCGGCCCCATATCGCGGTGCGTCAATTTGAACCAGGCGCGTGCGAATGCATCGGCAAATGCATCGAGATCTTCGGCAAAGTGACGTGAAATCTTTTCATATGCCGGATCTGTGCGAAGTGCTAAATCAGTTGTGAACATAACCGGTGCATGGGTTTTACCCTTGATGTGTGCATCAGGTACGGCCTTTGCTGCAGATTCATCGGTTGGAATCCACTGTGTTGCACCAGCTGGACTCTTGGTCTGCTTCCACTCATATTTAAATAGAGTTTTGAAGTAGGTGTTATCCCACTTCGTAGGCGTTGGTGTCCAAGCGCCTTCTAAACCACTTGAAATTGTCTGCGCGCCATTTCCGCTGCCGAATGAGCTCTTCCAGCCGAGACCCATCTCTTCGATTGCTGCAGCTTCTGGCTCTGGGCCAACGTATTTACTTGGATCTGCGGCTCCGTGTGCCTTACCGAATGTATGTCCACCGGCAATTAATGCAACGGTCTCTTCATCATTCATCGCCATGCGCGCAAAGGTTTCACGAATATCTTTTGCCGAGGCAAGAATATCTGGAACACCATTTGGACCTTCAGGATTTACATAAATAAGCCCCATCTGCACTGCAGCCAATGGATTCTCTAAATCGCGTGTACCGCTGTAGCGCTCATCGGCTAGCCACTCTTGCTCTTTGCCCCAGTACGTCTCATCTGGCTCCCAGACATCTGCTCGACCTCCACCGAAGCCAAATGTCTTTAGCCCCATAGATTCGATTGCACAGTTGCCGGCAAGAATCATTAGATCTGCCCACGATAGTTTCTTTCCATATTTTTGTTTGATTGGCCATAGCAGGCGTCGTGCCTTATCGAGGTTGACGTTATCGGGCCAGCTATTTAACGGCGCGAAACGTTGCATACCTGCACCTGCGCCACCCCGACCATCGGATGTTCGATAGGTGCCGGCGCTATGCCAAGCCATGCGGATAAAGAATGGACCGTAGTGCCCGTAATCTGCGGGCCACCACTCTTGTGATGTTGTCATTAACGCTTCAATATCTTTTTTGACGGATTTGATGTTTAGTTTTGAGAACTCTTCTGCGTAATCAAAATCTTGATCCATGGGATCTGATGCAGGGGAGTGTTGGCGAAGCACGGAGAGATCTAAATGGTTAGGCCACCAATCGCTGTTGTATGTGCCCTCTTTGTTGAGCTTGCTACCGGTATATGGGCACTGCGCTGCTTCGGTCATGGTTCCTCCAGATTTGGGATTGCATCTATGGATTAAGGCTAACTGATTATGGGTGCGCGCGAACTCTGACTTGCAACTATTACGTTTGATAGGCGCCAAATCGCGCAAAATTCACCTTTTATTAAGAGAACTTAGGCCTAATGCGCTGCTACCCAATAAATACTGGCGGCGTCGCGCTCCATAATTCCATATTCGATCATATGCCTGCGAATAGCGGCGCTATCAGGATGGAAGACTTCAATAACTTCGTTAAGAGTTTTTTCCGAATATTTTGCATTCGGCGAAAATGTATTTGCGATGCGATGTAAAACGGCAATCTTCTTAGTCGCCTTGACTGGGATTCTAATCAGCGAACCGTCGGGGCGAAAGAACTGGTCGACATTTTCTTGCATTTAGGAGTTTTAAACTGGAGAGATAGGGACTGTCTATATTTCTTCGGTAATTTTTCGATTTCAATGCCTCACATAAAGTTTTCAATTTCCTAACGCAAATGTTAGATAAGTGAGAATTCCATGAATACTATTCCAATCTTATTTCCAACTAAGTAAATTATCTCCCGCAGGTGAGGGGTTTTCACGCCTACTGAAACGGAGAGCACAATGAAAAAGTTTGTATTTCTTTACAACTCAGAGCCAAACGCGATTCCTAGTGATTCTGATATGGATGTTTGGATGCTTTGGTTTGATTCGATTAAGGAAAGTATCGTGGATATGGGTAACCCTTTCACCGATGGAATGCTTGTTACATCAGGGCCAGCGGCCAAGATCGCTCCAAAGATGAATCCAATTAGTGGATATACGGTTATCAAGGCAAATGATATGGATGGGGCGATAGCGATAGCTAAAACCTGCCCAAGCCAATCCGGCTTGCAGGTCTATGAAGCAATAGAGATGTGATTGCAGATAAGTGATTGGGTAAAACCATGAATTCATCGTGCAAAGCTTCTTACAACTGGTTACGGTACGGAGTATGAATCTTCAGCGCCGTAGTTTATTCGCCATTCTCTCTGGCTCAGTTCTTTCACTATTTGGGCAAGGCGCCCATGCCGCTAACGGACCACTGGTAAAACCAAAGCGTCTCGGACAGGTAATTATTTTTCGCAA
>CAXNCU010000094.1:0-4459 GCA_964200985.1 Candidatus Planktophila sp. | reverse complement strand
GATCTTGCAACCCTGCCTGGTGATTTAGCAATCGGACACTGCCGCTACAGCACAACTGGGTCGAGCACATGGGTTAATGCCCAGCCAACTCTGCGCCCAACTAAGTACGGAACACTAGCTTTAGCCCATAATGGCAACCTAACTAATACTGGCGATCTCGCCGAACTTGTTCAGAAATTAGAGCCAACAGGCGTTCGCGATCGCGGAGCGACTACAGATACTGAAATTATGACGGCGCTTATCTCTCTGCAAAATGAAAAGAATGTTGAGGCAAGTGCGATTGCAGTCCTTCCTCAGCTTGAAGGCGCCTTCTCTCTTGTATTTATGGATGAACACACTTTGTATGCCGCACGTGATCGTCATGGAGTTCGTCCCTTAGTTCTTGGAAAACTAGAGACTGGTTGGGTTGTTGCATCTGAAAGCGCCGCCCTGGATATTGTCGGTGCAGCCTTTGTGCGCGAAATCGAGCCCGGTGAGTTTATTGCCATCGATCAAAATGGTGTGCGCTCACAAAAATGGGCAGTTGCAGAACCAAAGGGATGTCTATTTGAATATGTCTACCTTGCCCGCCCAGATACATTGATCGCAGGACAGGGAATTCATGCAACCCGTGTTGCCATTGGAGTTCGCTTAGCTAAAGAAGCGCCAGTTGAAGCAGACTTAGTTATTCCCGTTCCAGAGTCTGGAACCCCTGCTGCGATTGGATATGCAAAGGGATCTGGAATTCCATTTGGAATCGGACTGGTAAAGAATTCATATGTTGGCAGAACTTTTATTCAACCTTCACAGACCATTCGCCAACTAGGTATTCGTCTAAAGTTAAATCCACTCCGTGAAATCATTGAAGGCAAACGTATTGTTGTTGTCGATGACTCAATTGTTCGCGGAAATACACAACGCGCAATTGTTCGGATGTTACGCGAAGCTGGAGCTCGCGAAATCCACGTACGCATATCTTCGCCTCCAGTTAAGTGGCCCTGTTTTTATGGAATCGACTTTGCAACGCGCGCGGAGCTCATTGCCAGTGGACTTGAAGTCGAAGAGATTCGCCGCTCAATCGGTGCCGATTCTCTTGGCTATGTCTCACTTGAAGGGCTTATCGAATCGACTCAAATCGAGGATAAAAAGCTATGTTCTGCATGTTTTACAGGCCTCTACCCAATACGCATTCCTGCCGATATGTCTGAGGGCAAAATGCGCCTTGAAATTACTGAAGTCCACGGACACTAAATGAGCACGTATAAAGATGCAGGCGTTGATATCGATGCGGGAGATCGCGCGGTAGAGCTCATGAAGGCATCGATTGCAAAGGCAACACGGCCAGAGGCAATGGGTGGCATTGGTGGTTTTGCAGGGCTCTTTGATGCGAGTGCTCTCAAGAATATGAAGCGACCACTTCTTGCAACATCAACGGATGGCGTTGGTACTAAAACTGAAATTGCACGCGCAATGGGCAAGTACGACACGATCGGTGAAGATTTAGTTGCAATGGTTGTGGATGACTTAGTGGTCTGCGGCGCAGAGCCTTTATTTATGACCGACTACATCGCAGTAGGAAAAGTTATTCCTGAACGCATCGCTGAAATAGTTGCCGGTATCGCCCGCGGTTGTGAAAAGGCAAATACTGCGCTCATAGGCGGAGAGACTGCCGAACATCCTGGATTATTAGATGATGATGAGTTTGACATCGCAGGTGCTGCAACTGGCGTTGTCGATTCAGATAAACAACTCGGCGCGCATTTAGTAAAAGCTGGCGATGTTCTAATTGCCATGCCATCGAGCGGTTTTCACGCAAATGGTTTCTCGCTTGTGCGACATATTATTAAGACGCAGAAACTCTCACTTGAGGCACACGTGAGCGAATATGGAAGAACTTCGGGCGAAGTATTCTTAACGCCGACTGAGATTTACACTCTTGATTGTTTAGCACTTATTAAATCCATGCCAGGTGCGCTTCGAGGCTTTACTCATATAACAGGCGGCGGTATCGCCGAAAATACTGCGCGCGTAATTCCAGATCATTTAACGGCGATTTATGATCGTTCAACTTGGTCATTGCCAGTTGAGATGGCGTTTATGGCAAAGATCGGCGGAGTTCCTCAAGCCGATATGGAGCGCACATGGAACGCCGGCATTGGGATGGTCGCCATTGTGGCGCCAGATTCGGCCGACTTAGCCCTTGCCTCTCTAGCGGCGCGGGGAATGAAGGCCTGGGTCGCAGGCACCGTGGAGCCTTCTGGCCAAAGCGAAACACGGCGCTCATACTTGATATCTGACTTTAAGGGATAGGTTGAATGGCAAGTAAATCGAAGGCAGCTCGTCAACAGGTGTCAAAGAAGAGCAACAAAGTTAACTTTTATTTGTGGGCAATCCCGCTTTTGGCCTTTGTAATCAAGCTAATCGTGATGGGAAATACCACTGGCGGAGGCTGGTTGGGCTCTGATGGTGAGAGTTGGCTTGCAGGTGCTGATGGACTTCTTAAGCAAGGTTATTACTCAGATGCGAGCGTTCTTTCCTACATGCCAGCAGGATATCCAATTCTGATTTGGTTGCTGGCAAAACTCTCAGTTGTTAATGGCGTTTGGCTACTTTCCTTTTTTCAGAGCGCCTTTTACGCCTTTGCGAGTTTTTATTTTGTAAAACAGCTACGCGATACGAAGCTACGCCCATATATTTTTCTCATTGCTATTGCAATTGCATTTAATCCAACTCTTTCTTTAAGCACGCTTGTTATCGGCTATGAGAGCCTGCTTTCTTCCTGCATGTTATTAACAATGGGATTGATTATAAATTCAATGCAGCTTGCAGATACTCATAAAATCTATTTTGGAGTCATTAGCGTAGGTGCAGTTTCTGCAATCGCTTCATTCGTTCAACCTCGATGGATCCTAACCACTGTTGTTATTGCAGTTGTCTGGGCTCTCATGTGTAACAATCGAAAAGTTCAAGCTGTAATTCTCGTGGGAGTAATTGGCATCATGGCCATTGCACCGGCGTTAACTATCCAGAGGAATATTCAATCCGTTGATAAGGCGGTTATTGCATCAATTCTTGGCAGTAATATGGCAGTCGGCGCCGGTGATGAGACATCTGGCGGATATCCGCATACTGGGCCAGTGGTCCCGTGCGAACCAGTTGCACCAGCAACGGCTCCATCTGACAGCGATCTCGTAAAGTGTGTAGTGAAATGGTATGCAAGTCATCCAGTAAAGGCGATGCGCCTATTTATTAACAAGGGATTTTTCTTCTGGTCGCCATGGTCTGGTCCTCTCGGTGAAGGAACCATGGCCCGAAATCGATGGCTTAAATTCAATCCTCTTGAAAATATTTCTAAGGGCAGTCAACAGGGAAATGATTTAGTTAATAAACTGCCTGGAAAAATCATCTCCTTTGCCTGGGTAATGGGCTGCATTTCAATGATGTTTATCGGCTTCTTCTGGCTCCGCTCTATGAAGGGGATTTACGCCAAAATCGCCTACGTGACATTGGTTCCAGTTGTGCTCACTTGGCTGGTGGCGATGGGCACTGTCGGAGATCATCGCTATCGGATTCCAACCATGGGTTTGAGCGTATTTCTTCAAGTAATGGGCTATTTTGCCCTGCGCCACAAGGTGAAAACGCGCTCATTTGCCGTGGCTTTGGAGCCAAGTGCCAAGGCGCGCTAATCTACGGCTCTGACGAACATACATAAGTAAGGGGGTCGCTTTATGGGTCGCGGCCGAGCAAAAGCTAAGCAAACTAAAGTTGCCAGAGATTTAAAGTACAACGCCCAAGATATGGATCTTGATCGCTTAACAAAAGAGCTCCATGGCGAAGTCGATACATCTAGTAATAAAGATGATGACGATCCCTTTGCTGAGGGCAATTACATCCCACGTGCGTGAGGCCGACTCCGTACGTCGCATCTCTTCGTATCTACGAGCCGCTATCTGCATTTGAGCCCGCTGATCGTTTACGGTGGCAGTCGATTGATATCGATGCGACAAGTTATGTTTTTGAAGAAACTCTTGCGCTTCGTCGTTTAGTTTTTCCTGAACCGCCAGCCGGTCGACCAGATGGTGTTCACATTATTGAAGTTGATGGCGAGCGATACGTTTCACCATGGGCAACTGCTACTCGATGTTGGGCAGCCCTTGATAACTTTAAAGATTCATTGCCAAGCACTGTTGTGCCATTTTTCATAACACCTGCTATCGAAGAAGTGATTACAGCGGGCGTCGATCTACTTGAAGATAAAGTTCCACATATTCTTAATGAGACGTGGGTTATTCCTCCACGGTGGTTTTTACTATTTGAACCACAAGAGCGTGTGCGGGGCGAGGATGCAAGTGGTTTATTTACAAAAGCGCGGACATCAATAGCATTTGCGAAGGCACGTGCTCAATCTGCACACGAAACCGTTGTCGCTGCATTTGGAGAAGGACCAGTCGAGCAAGATTTAGAGAACTTGCTGGGATGG
>CAXNCU010000093.1:0-4550 GCA_964200985.1 Candidatus Planktophila sp. | reverse complement strand
ACTTCTTGAATGCCTTCAGGGTCCAACCCATTTGTTGGCTCATCCAACATCAGCAGCTTTGGATTAGGCAATAATGCCGCTGCAATTCCTAAACGCTGCTTCATTCCTAATGAGTATGTCTTGTACTTTGACTTAGCGCGATCACCGAGGCCAACTTGATCAAGCAGGGTCTGAACGCGATCAGTTGAAAAACCTCCGAGCGTTGCTAGATATTTTAAGTTCTCGCTGCCGCTAAGTGCGGGATAGAAAGCCGGACCCTCAATCATGGCCCCAACTTGAGGCAAGTACTTTTCAGGATGCTCAATGGATTGCCCTAAAATTTCACCCGTACCTCCTGTCGGAGTAATAAGACCCAGAAGCATTCGCATGGTTGTTGTCTTACCCGAACCATTTGGTCCAACGAATCCGCAGATCGTACCTAGTGGAACTTCAAATGTTGCATGGGATACGGCCATCCGCTCGCCGTATTTCTTGCTCAAATCAGTAACTGATATTGCAGTGTTGGACATAGGTATTACTCTGCCATATTTTGCGCATGAGTACACCATCGGGTTGCCGCCCGTGCATTAAACGGCAGGCACCGTAGTGGGATGTTCACCCTCAAACAAATGCAGTAAGTGTCGGCGTCTAGGGGCTGAAGTACACGCTGAAATGGGCATCACACCCTCAGCGTTGCGATTATCCGTTGGTCTTGAACACTCAGCAGAATTAATTAAAGATTTAACTCAAGCACTTAGTTGAGCAACAACAAGTACAACTGATAACAAACTTAAATAAGTTATCGACCATTGAAAGATCTTTCCCGCAGTTTTGGCATAATCTGGTGAGCTCTCTTTGAGTGCAATAAGTTCGCGGGCGAAAACTAAACCAAGTCCAATTGTTATTACAAGGGACCACGTTGGTAGGGCTGCAGAAAGAATCAACCAGATAGAAGATCCAATCATCATAATTGTGTGAAACCACATTTGGCGATAGACATTTGCTTTAGTGGCAACTACGGGAAGCATCGGAATACCAGCTGCCGAATAATCATCTTTGTATTTAATGGCCAGCGCCCAAAAATGTGGTGGTGTCCAAAAAAAGATAACCATAAAGAATGCCAAAGCTGTTAACGATAGTGAGTTTGTAACCGCAGCCCAGCCGATAAAGACAGGCATGCAACCTGCCGCACCGCCCCAAACAATATTTTGAGATGTCCTGCTCTTTAATCCGATTGTGTAAACCAATACGTAAAAGGCAATTGCAATGAATGACAAAAGAGTTGCTAACGGTGTTGTGAAGATCCAAAAAATGATGAGGGAGAAAATTCCAATTACAGTTGCAAAAATTGAGGCATTCGTTTTGCTGATGACGCCAGTGACAATTGGACGCTTAGACGTGCGCGCCATTAATTTATCGCTCTCACTTTCGATCACCATATTGAAAGCATTGGCACTGCCTGCAGATAAAGTCCCAGCGAGAATCGTTGTAACCACTAATGAAAAGGATGGGAAGCCTTTGGCCGCTAGAACCATGGCTGGAAGAGTCGAAACTAATAGGAGTTCGACGACCCGTAGCTTCATTAAATCTACATAGCCACGCACGAGGATCTTCACCTGCTTAGATTACTAAGCAAACTAGGGGTCGGTTCACAGTGCCTTCACAGGCCAGAAGGCTACTTTTCCTCTAACGAAAGGAGCTTCAGATGTCACCTCTACAGAAGCCCGAATGGATTGAAATCTCAGATGCAGATAAATCAGCATCGATACGTGGAATTTCTAAGGGCTTGCCAGTCATGGCCCTTGTGGCAGTGGCAGCCATTCTTGGTATCGGCAGCATCTTCGCTCAGACCGCCGAGCAGAGTCCGGCTTCAGCTATTGAGATAGCCGCGCCTGTAGTTCAAAGCTCTCAGTCAAGCGAGCCCTCTCCTGCGACCGTCGAAACACAGTCGGCAGTCACGCAAACATCAAAAGCCTCTTTTACGCCACAGGGAGCAGCTGTTGTATCTCCTTCAGCTCCAACAATGAAAAATCCATCTATCGGTATGTTGCCTACGGGCGGCGGAGATGATGATGAAGACGATGATGATGAAGATGAAGATGAAGACGAAGATGAAGGCGATGACGATTAATTTATAAGCAATATAGTTAGGGCATGCGCCGTAACGTTATATTTTTAGCAGTAGTAACCTCACTCTGTGCCATCTCAATTCCGGCACAGAGTGAAGTTTTATCCAGTGAAACAAGGATGTCGTTGGTAAAGACGGTTACTGGCTCGATCTCTCCAAAATCTGTTAGATCTTCTGGCACTGGACTAGTCAGTGCCCACAATATGATGTACAGACACAGTGTCACAATTTACGATGCCAACACTTTTGAGTTAATTAAGACAGTGCCTGACTCGGTTCAGCTCTCTAAATTTGGTCACTCGAAGTTCTCATCAATCTACAAAGGGGCACCCGTTGAGGGCTCATACTCCCCCGATGGAAAATATTTGTATGTAACAAACTATGCCATGTATGGAAAGGGTTATAACCGCGAAGGCCATGACATTTGCTCGCCATCATCAAAGTATGACTCTAGTTTTCTTTATCGAATAAATCTGAGCAGTTACGAAATCGATGCTGTCTATCCCGTTGGCTCTGTACCAAAAGTTGTCGAAGTGACACCTGATAATAAATATGTACTTGTCTCTAACTGGTGTTCATATGATCTCAACGTCATTTCGGTCGAGTCACAGAAGAGCGTTAAAACTATAAAAATCGGCCGTTATCCTCGAGGAATCGCTGTAAGTAGTGATAGCAAAACGGCCTACATAGCTGAAATGGGGGGTAATCGAATCCATGTAGTAAATCTCGATGATTTCTCAGTCTCCTATATTCCAATTGGAAGCAATCCACGTGCAATCGTCCTTTCACCCGATAACACCATGATGTACGTGACTATGAATCTCTCAGGCAAGGTTGCTTCGTGGAATCTGGCAACGAATAAAATGGGTAAATCGGTAAAAACAGGAAAGGCTGCACGGAGTCTTGCAATTTCAGATGATGGCTCTGCCCTCTTTGTTGTCAACTTTGTCAGCGATACGATCTCTAAAGTCCGCACGAGTGATATGAAAACAGTACAAACCCTTAAAGTTTGCAATGAACCGATCGGTATAACTTTTGATGCACCTACACAGCGAACTTGGGTTGCTTGTTACGGTGGCTCAATTAAAATCTTTGATAATAAATAGCTAAGGAGCTGGTGTAACTTCAGAGATCTCTGCAGGTATGTTCGGTGCTGCAATTCTTCCTAATAAACGGTCAATTGCATTTCGTGCCCTGTCGCTCGCGCTATTTCCCATAGGAATATCATCGGCTAAAGTGACAAAAATGTACTCACGATCAGTTGATTCGACATAACCTGCCAAAGTAACAGTTCCGTTGAGGGTTCCCGTTTTAGCTCGCACCAAGCCAACAGCACTTGGTGCCGTTGTGATAAATCGCTTTCTTAACGTCCCTGAGATTCCACTCACTGGAAGTGATTTATAAAGAAGTGCAAATTTCTCATCTCTGCGGGTTTTCAAAAGTAACTGCCCGATAATTTGTGCAGTAATTCGATTCTGCTTAGATAATCCACTTGCATCAACTATTACAAGTTTTGATGAATCGATATCAAACTTACTTAGAAGTTCAGCAAAAGTAACTGCTACACCTTGATCGCTTAATTCGTGCCCGGCCGCCTTCGAAGCCAGTCGAGCCAAGCGTTCTGCAAGCAGGTTATCGCTCCACAACATGGTGAAATCTAGGATTTCTGTAATTGGAGGAGACATGGAAGTAAGCACGAATTCACCTTGCATAGAAGCCAATGTTTGGTTTCCAACAGATTTCATTGATGGCTTAAATCCCCGCTTTGCCCAAAAGGCTTTCAGGTTTGCCACATCCTGTGAGTAGATGCCTGCGTACATGACCTTGATATTTTTAAGCGAGCCGCCATTGGCCTCTTTTAGCGCCGTCATTGAGTGGAATGCTAATCGCGGTAGAGATGTGCGGTTCATTTTTTTTGCCACGGAGTCACTCGTGCTTATCCATGGGTCAAGTGAACCTTGAATTAGTAATGTTCGTGGTTCATTGCCCAGATATATATTGGTCTGAAAACTGCTCTGTGGATCTAAATACTCTAGAGTCGCCGCAGCAGAGAGAATTTTCATAACGGATGCTGGTTTTCTCTGCGAGTTTGAGTTCCTCTCATACACAACTTCGCCTGTTGTTTCATCTATCAAAATCATCGCAGGATTTGAGAGCGCTGGGATTTTCAAAAGCTCATTAAATGCGGCAGGAATTGAGGCAGCCGAAAGTACAGCACCTGCTGGAACAACACCGAGGGCGGTTGTTAGAGCAAGTAGCGCGAGAAGGATTTTCCGGTGCATGCGCCTATCAACGCCAGAATGAGGCGATAAAAATATTGGTCGTAGTAAGAGCTATCAAAAGTAACCACGTAGTCTTTTCAAGGATTGGTTTCTTGAGATTGCGATAACCGACAACGAGGATCGCAATAAGTATTAGAAGCTTGATACCAATCTTTGTATGG
>CAXNCU010000092.1:0-4636 GCA_964200985.1 Candidatus Planktophila sp. | reverse complement strand
GATGGTTGCCATCGTGCTATCCGGCCTTGACCGGAATCACCCCTTCAATCACAACTATGAGTTGGCCCGGGTCCTCCGGAACCTAACCCCATAACGCAGGTTTTCTATTAACGACCTGTAGTTCGCTATGGCTGAGGCTTACTTTAGCGTGCTTTCTTACGATTTACTAACTGCCCCGCTATAACAATGGCTAAAGCTAAGAAAAACATCGAGGAGCCGATGACATTGGCTTGGGCCGGGATTCCGCGTGCGGCGGCAACGTAGACAAACTTCGGAAAAGTCATCATGGTGCCTGAGTTGAAGTTAGTAATAATAAAGTCATCGAAGGAGAGTGAGAAAGCTAGAAGGGCCGCTCCGGCAATTCCAGGTGCAACGAGTGGCAAAGTTACTCGGCGAAAAGTTTCGAGCTCATTTGCATAAAGATCCATCGCAGCTTGTTCAAGGCGCGGATCAAGGGATGCGATACGGGCTTTGACGGTAACTACAACAAATGAGATACAGAACATAACGTGGGCGATAACCGTTGGCCAAAAACCAGGATTAACTTTAAATACTAAGAATAGTGAAAGAAGTGAGGCGCCTAAAACGATTTCGGGGGTAGCCATCGGCAAGAAGATGAGCAAATTAGAGCTTGATCGACCGGCGAATTGATAGCGGCCAATTGCAAAGGCGATCATTGTTCCAAGAATTGTTGAGAAAATTGTTGCAAGTAAACCAATTTTTATTGAGTTGCCAAGTGCTGCACAGATTTGAGGCGCACCACAGGGATTCTGCCAGTTGCTGAGCGTAAAGCCCTTCCAAATTAAGTTGCTCTTCCCAGAGTCATTAAATGAAAATGCAAAGGTATAAGCAACGGGAATAAAGAGGTAGCTAAAACCAAAGATCATGTAGATGCGAAGAAGATTGCGTCCAAACCATCGTGAAAAGCGTGCTTTAAATGGAATCGTTGGAATAGTCGCATCTTTAATTTTTGTACTCATACCAACTCATCCGTTCCGGCTTTTCGAATATAAAGCGTGACAAGAATTAAAATCGTTGCCATTAAAGTAAATGAGAGTGCCGCGGCCGTTGGGTAGTCAACAATCTTAAAGTAACGAGACTCAATAACATTACCGATCATCTTTGTATTGGGACTTCCAAGAATGGCAGCGTTTACATAGTCACCCGCTGCTGGAATAAAAGTTAGCAAAGTGCCTGCAACAACTCCGGGCATAGAAAGTGGCACGGTAACTTTGCGAAAAGTTGTGATTGCATTGGCATAGAGATCGCCTGAGGCCTCAATGGTGCGCGGATCTATTCGCTCAAGGGATGCATATAAGGGCAGTGTCATGAATGGAAGAAAGTTATATGTCATACCTGCGACAACTGCGACCGATGTGGATGTAATCGTTGTCTGTGCGCCCATTAAATGAAGATTGCGAAGCGTCGGAACTAGGAAACCCTCTTCACCCAGGATCTGCTTCCAGGCAATTGTTCGGAGCAAGAACGATGTAAAGAAGGGAGCAACGACTAAGACAAGGAGGATATTTTTAAACTTTCCCGACTTAAATGCAATCGCATAAGCAAGTGGATATGCGATTGCTAAAGCAAAGATGGTTGCAAGAGATGCATAGACAAACGAGCGACCAAACTGCTCTTTATTATCGAGAAATGCATTGATGTAATTACTAAATGCAAAAGTCTGCTCGTACTGACCTGTGTCTCCTCCAGCAATAGGTGTCTGAGTAGAAGTTTGAGCTAAGTTGATAATAGGCAAAATGAAGAAGGTAAAGAGAAAAGCAAAACCTGGAAACAATAAGAGGTAAGGAACGCGTACCTTTGGCACGGTAATGCTCATTACTCTTTATTCATCTAACTGCTCTGGATTTACTTCAGTGCCTGCCTCTACATCTTCATCACCGCGAAGACCAAAGGTAAAGCTTGGCTCCCATGAAATGACTACTTCTTCGCCCTTATTAAATGGTGGGACGCCATCGTCATTTTGCTCAAAGACCATTAACTCCTGACCCCATGGCATTGCAACTACGTACTGGGTGCTCACGCCGATGTAGGAAACATCTTCAATACGTCCACCATTTAAAACATTGCCTCGCACATCTGAGCCAGTACGGGTAATACGGAACTTCTCTGGACGAATACCTGCATAAAGAGAGTTATCAACGGCATGGCTTCGAGACTTTGGCATTGAAATCTTTTGACCAAAGAGATCGATAACTAAGTTATCACCATCATTGCCATCTATCTTGCCTTTAATGAGGTTGGACTGACCCAAGAAGTTAGCAACAAAAGCCGTCTCTGGATCATCGTATAGATCGGCTGGTGAGCCCATTTGTTCGATCTTGCCCTCATTCATAACGGCGATCGTGTCGGCCATTGTCATAGCCTCTTCTTGATCATGGGTAACGTGTACGAAAGTTAAGCCAACCTCGCGTTGAATCCACTTGAGTTCGATCTGCATCTGACGCCGCAGTTTTAAATCAAGGGCACCAAGAGGCTCATCGAGCAAGAGGAGTGCCGGACGGTTAACTATTGCGCGAGCAAGTGCGATGCGCTGTTGCTGCCCGCCTGATAACTGTGTTGGCTTACGCTCGGCCAAATGTGGGAGTTCAACAAGGCTAAGTACTTTATCTACCTGCTCTTTAACATCTTTGATTCCGCGACGGCGAAGGCCGAATGCGATATTTTCAAAGATAGTTAAATGCGGAAAAAGTGCGTAGTTTTGAAAGACAGTATTAATGGGGCGCTGATATGGACGCGTTGTAGTTATGTCTGTTTCGCCTAAGTGAATACTTCCAACTGTTGGCTCTTCAAGACCGGCAACCATGCGCAACGTCGTTGTCTTGCCGCAGCCCGAAGGCCCAAGCAATGCAAAGAATGATCCCTTGGGAATCGTTAACGTTAAATCATCGACGGCCTTGAAATCACCGTACGACTTAGTGATTCGAGTTAGACGTAAATCCCCACGTGCGGCAATTGGATCAATCGCCACTAGTTACCCTGTGCCTGCTGAAAGGCCTCTGCCCAAGTAGTTTCCTCATCAGGTGTAAGTGAGCGGAATACATGTAGACGTGATGATGTCTTTTCCGTTGGGAAGATGTACTCACTCGATGCTAGCTCTGGAGCAATCTTTTCCATCTCAGCTTGTGCGCCCTTTACTGGACATACGTAGTTAACATATGCGGCAACTTCGGCGGCAACTACTGGATCGTAGTAATAGTTAATGAGCTTCTCGCCATTTGCCTTACCGGTTTCTGATGCAGTTGAAGGAATCATCAAGTTATCACCTGAAATTGTTCCGCCAGAATCTGGAATTGCGAAGTCGAACTTGCCTTCATTTTCACTGGCAAGAATGAACATATCTCCAGACCAGCCGATGACTGCAGTTGCATCTCCTGAAGTAAGGTCTTCTGCATACTCATTACCCTTAACTCCGCGAATCCAACCATCGGAGATTTTCGCGGCCATAAAGTCAACGGCATTCATAAATTGATCTTCAGTCACCGTCGTAATATCTACGCCTTGACCGAGAAGAATTACTCCGATTGTGTCGCGCATTTCTGTTAGCACAACGATCTTGCCTTTGTTTTGTGGAGAAAATAGCTCATCGAGTGTATGGATTCCATTTGGATTCTTCTCTGTATTCCAACCAAAGCCAGACATGATGCCCTGCCATGTCAAAGTTGATTCGCGGTTTGGGTCATATGAAGGTGACTTGAGCGAATCGAGAATATTTCCAGCATTTGGAATATTTGCTAGATCAAATTTTTGTGAGTAACCAAGTCGCATCCAGCGGGCAGCCATCCAGTCAGTTGGAGTGACTACGTCATAACCAATGTCCTCGCCGAGCTTGAGTTGAGCCTGCACTTTGCCGAAGAACTCATCGTTATCGTTGTAATCCTCAAAGTACTGAGCATCGATTCCGGTTTGTTCTGAAAACTTCACAAGAGTTGGATACGTCTTGCTCTCTTCATCGAAATCTAAATAGAGGGGCCAGTTGCCCCAACGCACAGAGTTTTCAGCTGCAGCATCGCCGCCCCCGCCACATGCTGCGAGTAAACCCGCAGCGCTTAAACCACCAGCACCGGCAAGAACTCCTCGACGTGAAATGCGAGCGCCAAGAATTGAACGCGCCTCTGGTGAAAGTGATCGCTCTGTAGCCATGTTGGTTTACTCCTTATTGTGTGAGGTTCTGGCGCACATACTATGCCCCCAGATTGGTCATAACGTGCTTTATCCGCGTGTAATCTTCAAATCCATAGGCCGATAAATCCTTGCCATACCCTGAACGTTTGAAACCTCCGTGTGGCATTTCGGCAACTACGGGGATATGGGTATTGATCCAGACACAGCCAAAGTCAAAGGCCTTAGCCATACGCATCGCGCGGCCGTTATCCTTTGTCCAGACACTTGAGGCCAGGCCGTAGTCGACGCCATTTGCCTTAAGCACGGCATCTGCCTCATCGCTAAAGCGTTGGACTGTGATGACCGGTCCAAAGATCTCGTTTTGAATCATCTCATCATCTTGGAGAAGGCCTGCAACGACAGTTGCCGGGAAGAAGAAGCCGGGGCGATCAAGGGCTGTGCCACCTGCCATTACCTTTGCATGCGATGGCACGCGATCTAAGAATCCAGAGAC
>CAXNCU010000091.1:0-4640 GCA_964200985.1 Candidatus Planktophila sp. | reverse complement strand
TGAGCTCTTCAATAGAAAGGCCGTAGTTTCCGCGGTACTCGGAACCATCGGCAAGAAATGCCCCATATGGACCAATGGATGCAGCCAACTTCACGTTAGGAAATCTAGCTAGCTCAGTCGAAGCAATGAGTGCTGCATGTACTTCATCTTCGCTCCAGCCGAGCGCCAGGCAACCGGGATAGGTAACTTGGTATGAGCTTGTTATCAAAATCTGTGCACCGGCATCGACAAAGAGTTTGTGAGCTGCACGGATTTGATCGGGATGTGATTTGAGTAATTCCCCAGACCACAAAGAAGTATCTAATGTGCTCCCCAGCTGCTCAAGGGCTGTTGAAAGTCCGCCATCTAGAAGTAAGAAATCATTAGGCATGGCGCAACCTTAGCGTTAAAAAATTATCAGAGTCCAATCGCTAACTCATAATTGTTTTCTTATATAGCTTTCCTTTTGTATCGTAGGTAATCCAGGTTCCAACTTGCTCGCCTCTCATGAATCTTCCTGATCTCATAATTACTCCTGTTTTTCGAAACCATTTCCAGTCTCCATGGAGTTTTCCAGCCTTGTAACTTCCTTTTGCTTTCAGGGTTCCATCTGAATAAAACATCAGATAGTCTCCATTCTTTTTAGGATATGAAGAGTTGATTTGAGTAATTCTTTCCTTCAAAATCCCTTTGACTAAAGGTTTCGGAAAGTCACTTCCTGCATCAAAGTGGATCGACCCTTTTGTCTGCACGTATTTCTTCAAGTCGCTCTCAAGGCGTACGTTAAATGACCCGCTGTAGGGAAATATGCTGTTGTGGTTTTTGTAACCATCGAAACCAATTACTGGCACGCCTTCAATCAGGAATGTCGGTATGCCATATTTAATTACTTGCTCAGCACTAGGGAGTTCAGTGGCTATTTGCTCACGTAATTGTTCCAAAATCCTTCTCTGGTCTGGTGCGAATTTGCGCAGATAAGCAGTGACCTGTGCCTTAGCCATGGGTTCATTATATGAAACCCATTGTGAGAATGCGGCACACTGAGACAATTCAATGAAGTGGGCGTAACTCGACTTTTCTATTGCATGCCTTTGATGCCTCAAATGCCAAAGATCGGGCAGTCTCTGAATCCTGAGCTTCGATTAACCACAATCCGCTGAAATTCTCATGTGATTCAAAGAGCGGCTTGCCTGAGCTGATGTTGGCTCCTCCACGATTGTCGATCACCGTTGCCGTATCAGGTGCTTGCAGCCCCCACCCAAAGATCCACTGGCCGTTTGCGCGAAGTTGATCATTGAATTTATCAATCTCTAGCATCTCATCTGGAGTGCCCGGATTAGAAGGGCTATCTATTACTGAAATAAGAAACTTCATAATTTCAATTATAGATGAGGACAGATCACACTAGAAACTGGAACGAATCTGAGCTGCATGGTCCGTTGGATGATTGATATAACGTTCAAGCCACGTATGTATTGAGTACTCCCCTGATTCACTATGTGTCCCAGAATTCTCCAATTGACTCGCAGAGAGCCTTTTCAAGATTTCCAGCGAAGAAGCTCGAACAGCTTTAAAAACATCGATCGAGATTTGGGTGGGCAACACTTCATAACCCAAGGTCTCATCCTCCCCCCAGGCGGCCTCGTCATAGCCCTGGATTTGCGTGCCAGGTTCAACAATAAGCCGGCGCAATCTTGCGTAAGACTGAGCTTCGCTGTCGGCAACATGATGAATTACTTGTCGAGCCGTCCAGCCCTGATCTTTCGGAACATCTAATTCGGCTTCCGTTAATCTAGATACCGTTGAGATGAATTCTTCAGTTGCTTCCCTATATTTTTCAATGGATTCACTTAAGTTCATAGCCGATTTTAACATCATACAAATAAGCCCCTCGTAGGCGCTCCATTAGCTGGGCTATTTCACCGTAGATTAACTGGGCGGGGTAGCCTTTTTCCAATTCCAAACAAATCCAGAATCAGGATGCAACCTATAATTACCAACGATCCACCAAGAACTTGAACTAAAGAGATATCTTCATGTAAATAGAGTGCTCCGATGAGAACAGCAACTACGGTGACCAGGAACTCCACACTAATGGCACGTGTTGCCCCGATATCGGCAACTAATTTGAAGTAAATCGCATAACACAGCGAACTGCACAGAACTGCGAGTGCGGTGATATTCAACCAATCCCCCGCCGTCGGGGTGCGTTGAAATGGGACGAAGATCAATAAAGGCGCCGTTAGTAGACCTCCGAAAAAGAACGCTCCGATAACTTGTTCCCAAGTCCCAACCGATGACATTTTCATCTTCGAGAAGTTGCTTCCAAATGCAGCAGAGATGCACCCAATAACCGCAACGACAATACCGAGTAGATACTCTTTCGAAGCGTTTCCTTTAGGAAACCCGACCAGAAGAGCAATACCTAGGAATCCGAGAGCTAATCCGAAGTATCCGAAACTCGGCAATTTTTCTATATTAAGTAACCGCCCGATTAATGCTGAATACAGTGGAATGGATCCCACGAAAATTGCAGTCATAGCTGTACCGATGCGGGGTACAGCAAAGGACAATCCGATGAGCTGAATTGCAACAGTTGTTGTGCCAGAAATCAGAAACGGTAATGCGCCAACAGAAAAATCAAGAGTTCGCTTGCTTATCTTCGCGAGCAGATAAAGTGAAAGACTCGCGATTAGCGCTCGAACCGAAACTGCCCCAGCCCAATCGAAGGCATCGACGACTCGAAGCACAAGAAGAAATGATCCGCCCCACAAGATTGCCAGTATTGAGAACTCACTCGGCACATTCATCTTCACGACCAGAAGGCTACAGCTTTAATTTAAAGAAGAACCGCACTAT
The DNA here is from genome assembly GCA_964200985.1 of Candidatus Planktophila sp. Taxonomy (GTDB): domain Bacteria; phylum Actinomycetota; class Actinomycetes; order Nanopelagicales; family Nanopelagicaceae; genus Planktophila. The sequence continues at coordinate 1,802 of CAXNCU010000091.1, read as the reverse complement.
AAGCCGAAGAACGGAAAAGACCCGGATTTCTCGGGGTCCTCCCATGCACAGCCATTTCAATTCTTGCGAATTATTTCAACTTCTCCTTCTTAATACCGAGTTTCTGCGAAATTTCAATTATTCGCCTTGCAATTTTCTCACCTTGTCCCGATTGCAGCGCCATTGGATTGAGAGTCAAGAATCCCAATGAAGTCAACTCTTGCCCCAGAATAACTCTTGGTGTTCCGTGATGTAATTCAAGATAGACCTCATCTACAATTTGGGGTGCACCAATTCTGAATTTCAATTGGTCAACAAGAAGGTACTCATTTCGGTATCTAACAACATCAATCGCATCAGACTCTTGAACTATCTTCTCGCACATGTTCAATTCTTCGTTTCCCAAATTGTATTCTGCGTTAATCAAGTATTGATCAATTGCAGCCACCATTCCAAAGATCTGCTCTCGACCAACTTTCATAGCTCGTACGATGCCGTTTGCTGGAAGTCCCAGTGGCGCGTTGCTCTGCCCTTGCAAGGAGGGCCATGTAGTTATTCGTTCATCCATATCTAAATGGTGGAGAAGTGCCGCAATAGCATTTTGTTTACTGCAAAAGAGAAGTCCGGCAGTTTGTGGACCACGGAAGCCTTTTCCTCCACTGGCTGCCACGAAAGTAGCACCCATCTTGAAGTAGTTTTGCAATCTCTCTATTGGTGGCACCGTGACTGCCGCATCAATGATTACAGGAACTCCTTTAGCCCTGCAAAGCTTTATAATTTCACTCAATTCAACTTCTGTCTTAAAATCATTTTGTCGATAGATAAAGGCACAAACAGTGTCATCAAGAGATGATTCAATCTCAACAAGGCTCGCACCGTGATCTCCACCAATAAGCCGAAGGACTGCACCTGTTGCAATAATCGGGTGATCGTATGGATCTGATTGAATTCGCTGAATAACTACGTTTCTCTTCGGCCACGTTACATGAGGTAATGAATTAATTCTCTTAGCGTCAGACCCTGCAATGCAGACAGAGGTGGCCATAGTTAAAGCTGCTGCCGCGCCACAAGTAACGAGTCCGCCAGGTACATTTAACGCCTTAGCGATGTAATCAAAGGCCGCAAGATGCAACTCATCCATGCGATAACTTAGATGAGAAGAATTCTTTATTTCTGTCTCAATCTCCTCACTGAGGTTGAGACCACCAAGACGGGTCACTGGTCCTACCCCATTAATAACGGGAGTCACTCCGAGTCTCTCTGCAAGGTTCATTTTATTCTCCTTTTATGTGACCATTCGTTAGAAGGCGAGCGCTCTAGATACTCTCGACAAATTCCGGATTTCCGCTGGCAACAGAGCGAAGAATTGCGTCATTCACAGCGACCGCACCCATGGCTTCCTCGATCGCTTGAGTGAACGGTGCATCCGATATGACGCATGAAAGGAAGTGGTCGACTTCGGCGGCAAGGTCGCCAACAATGTGACCGTTAACCTCTGGCCAATGAAGTCCGTCCGGAATTCGGTAGCCATCGGGCCCGAGTATGCGCAGGCCATGATCGCGCACGTCGATCTCGAGAGTTCCCTCCGTGCCAACTAATTCGAAGCGTCCATCTATTACGAAGGGGCCGTGATCGGGGCGGGACCAACTGTTGAACAGGCTCCCGATAGCTCCGCCGCTTAAGTCGAGCGTGCTCATGATTGCATCCTCAGAGTCGACACCCTGCAGCGGCATAATCTTTGAGACCGATCGGGAGTAGACCCGCTCAATTCTATTTCCGGTAATCCACTGAATGGCATCGACGTCGTGAACGCCGATGTAGAA
>CAXNCU010000090.1:0-4679 GCA_964200985.1 Candidatus Planktophila sp. | reverse complement strand
CGCAACTCAGTTAAAGCAACCGTTGATGCATATGATGGAACAGTAGTTTTGTATCAGTGGGATGAAAAAGATCCAGTTTTAGCTACGTGGAGCAAGGCTTTCCCAGGCTCCGTTATGCCTAAGTCTAAAATCTCAAAAGATCTTATGTCGCATATTCGCTACCCAGAAGATATGTTCCGCGTTCAACGCGAGATCCTCTCTTCTTACCACGTACAAACAGCTGCAGCTTTTTATGGTGGCCAGGATTTCTGGCGCGTACCGCGCGACCCTTCGACTTTCGGAGCAAACGCTGGAGCGCAGCCTCCTTATTACTTAACTCTTCAAATGCCAGGAGATAAGAAACCAGAGTTTGCACTTACTACACCATTCGTTCCACGAGGTGGCCGTGAAAACTTATCGGCCTTTGCAGTTGTGAACTCTGATGCAGGTCCTAACTACGGCAAAATAAAGGTCTTGCAACTTCCGCGGAGCACAAACATTGCAGGTCCTTCACAGGTCGCATCTAACTTTGAGGCTAAGCCTGAAGTTGCAAACTCTCTCTCGCTACTTCGTCGAGGGGGCTCTGATGTAGTTCTAGGAAATCTGCTTACGCTTCCAGTTGGTGGAGGTTTACTTTACGTACAACCCGTATATGTTCGCGCTACTGCAAATAGCGCTGCTTATCCATTGCTTCAGAAGGTCCTCGTTTCATTCGGTGATCAAATTGGATATAACGACACGTTAAAGGGCGCCCTTGATCAAGTATTCGGTGGAAACTCCGGTACGACGTCGGCATCGGGAAGTACTACAACTACTGGAACTACTAATAACTCTCTAGCGAGTGCATTAGCAAGTGCCAAGCAGGCACTTGCCGATGGACAGGCCGCTCTCGCAGACGGTGACTTCGCTGCATACGGTCGTGCACAAGATCGTTTGAAATCAGCGATTGCTGCAGCGATAGCTGCGCAAGTACAGAAATAAATTGCAGCAGATTTAAATAAATCTCCTCAAGAGATTGCCAGATAAAGGCCAAATTCATGGGTATTCATTCATGGATTTGGCCTTTATCTATTGAGCCCATAAGATTGCCAATACCGACGCGGGGTGGAGCAGCTCGGTAGCTCGCTGGGCTCATAACCCAGAGGTCGTAGGTTCAAATCCTGCCCCCGCTACTAGTACAAAGAGATCGAAAATCTCGCACGTGGATTGCTACGAAATTTGTGTTTTTTGAAAATTTCTTCGCAACACCACATGCGAGATTTCTCATTTGCAGAACAATTAGTGCGTTTTTTATTGCCCCGGCAGGGAGTGTGTTGTTACTTTATGCGCAGCGAATTTGTAACCACGAAGAGAGATGACAGGGCCATTGCGGCTGCCGCGTAAATTGGCCGCAGCATGCCGAGGGCGGCGATTGGTAGGCCGATCACGTTATAGATCAAAGCCCAACCCATGTTCAGGTGGATGATTCTTAACGTCTTCTTCGCTAACTTGAGTGCGCCAATGACGCTAGCCAGACCTGAGTTCATGAGAGTTATATCGGCACTTGAAATCGCAGTATCTGTGCCGGTGCCCATCGCCATAGAGAGGTCAGCGGCGGTAAGGGCTGCAGCATCATTGATGCCATCGCCGATCATCAATACACAGTGGCCCTCTGATTTGAGCCGCTCAACTATTTCAAGCTTAGTTTCAGGCCTAGCTGCAGCCACAACGTGTGCGCTATCAATTCCAACTGTTGTTGCAACCGATGCGGCGACTTCTGCGCTATCTCCAGTAACTAGCCACGGCGTAATTCCCATTGCGCGCAGTGCGGCGACTGTTGAGCTTGCATCTTCTTTTAACTCATCACCGACTGCAAAGACTGCTAGTGCGATGCCATCCCATGCAAGAACTGAGAGTGTAAGTCCGGCGGCCTGGCCATGTGCGATCGCTAACTTCAATTCGGCGTGAAAATCAGTACAGCTATGCGCGACGGCCGCGGGAGAGCCGATCAAAACAACTGGTGAATGCGATCCAAGATTTACGCGGCCAGCCGCCCCTGATCCAGGAGTAACTGCAAACTCACTCACGTCGTAAGACTTGGCGCCTCTACCTAACGAGTGGCGCGAAATTGCGAGAGCAACTGGATGCGAGTTCTGAGATTCAATTGCAAGAGCGGATGAAAGAATCATCGTTTCGTTCATTAGAGATGTGAATGAACTGCCAAGTACGGCACCAGCAGTCGTTGAAACCGTTGCCTCTACAACATTCATTACACCTTGAGTAAGAGTGCCAGTCTTATCGAATACGACGGTATCGACGTTACGGGCAACTTCTAATACGCGGGGTTCACGTAAAACAATTCCACGCGCCGCCCCACGTCCAGATGCAACAAGTAAAGCAACTGGAGTTGCTAAGCCAAGTGCACATGGACAGGCGATTACTAAAACCGTTATTGCAACGGAAATTGAGCGTGTTAAAGAGTGATCGGTGTAGTACCAGCCCAGAAATGTTCCAATTGCCATGAGAGTAACAATGGGAACAAAGACCGCACTTATGCGATCAGCTAAGCGTTGAATCGGTGCTTTTGTGCCCTGTGCGCTAATAACCATTGCAGTAATACGCGCTAACTCAGTATCGCTGCCGATCCTTGTTGCGCGAACAATCAAACGTCCATTGTGATTAACAGAGGCACCAATAACTAAAGAGCCGGGGCGCACATCAACGGGCTTTGATTCACCCGTGAGCATGGAGTTATCGACTGCGCTTTCACCTTTAATCACGATGCCATCAGTTGCAATACGTGCGCCTGGCAGAACTTCAAACTCGTCGCCAATATCGAGTTGATCGATAGGAACAATAAGTGGGAATCCCCCGCGAACGATCGTTACCTCTTTGCTCCCGAGGGCAAGAAGCGCGGAAAGGGCGGCACCTGCACGTGATTTTGCACGGGTTTCTAGGTAGCGTCCAAGGATTACAAAAAAGATCACGCCCGCAGCTACCTCTGTATATACATCGCCGGCACCTGTTGCATTGGCATAAATCGACCAAGTAAATGCTGCCAGTGAACCAAGGGAGATTAAGTTATCCATCGTTGGATGTTTCAAATTACGAAGAGCTGCGCGATGAATCGGCCATGCAACAAATAGGACAACTGGTGCGCTCAGCGCAATGACGAGCCAGGCCGTTGCCGAATAAAGGGGATGTGGTAAACCAAAGTAATCCAACCCCTCATGAATTTTCATATCGATTTGGTGATGCCAGCTCATAACCATCGATATAGCAACGGCAGGGACTGCAAAGATGAAGGCAAAGAAAAGGGCACGCGCTGATTTCTTATTGTGCAGTGTTACGGATTGACCATCTGCTAGCAGGGCAGCTTTGTAACCCGCTTTTTCCACAACTTTCATTAAACTCTTAATATCCATATCGGCCGGCGCCAAGATGTGAGCAGTCTCGGTTGCGAAGTTAATTGTCGCACTCACGCCTTCGACTGCATTGAGGGCTTTCTCTACGGTATTGACGCAGGATGAACAGGTCATGCCTTCAATGGAAAGCGTTGTGGGTTCTAGTACCGTGCTCATGGATTTAAAGTGTTGATGACCGCGTTATGCAAAACACCATTTGTTGAAACTCCACTTCCTCCAAATGGGCCAGATTGACCAGAAATATTGGTAAAGCTTCCGCCTGCTTCGCGAACAATGATGTCGAGGGCGGCCATATCCCAGAGTGCAAGTGTTGGTTCTATAGCAACATCTACTGCGCCTTCTGCGACCAACATGTGCGACCAGAAATCTCCCATGCCTCGAGTGCGCCAAGCATCATGAAGCATTTTTTGAAATGCTTCAAGGCGATCATCAAAGCCAATGAAATCTGAATAAGTGATGGACGCGTCAGAGAGGGATGCAACTTGTGAGACTGAGATTTTCTTAGTGATGCCATTAAATCGTACAAATGCTCCTTCACCGGATGATGCAAACCATCGCCGAGATAAAGCGGGTGAACTTGCAACACCTACAACCACTTCCTGTGTTCCATCAGCGCCAACCTCGACGAGTGCAATTAAGCAGGCCCAAGTAGGAACTCCGCGCATAAAGTTTTTCGTTCCATCGATTGGATCGATTATCCAATATCGCTTTGCGCCCGTAATGTCGCTACCGAACTCTTCACCCAATAAACCATCATTAGGGCGGTGCGTTGCCAGAGCCTCGCGAATCGCAGTTTCAACTGCGCGATCGGCATCGGTAACTGGAGTGTTATCTGGCTTAGTAGTTATCACCAGATCCAAAGATTGATATCTATCCAAAGCTATTGAATCTGCCAGGTCTGCAAGAAGATGGGCTAGAGCTAAATCATCGGCATACCGGGAAGTTTCACTTGTCATAAGGCCCATCCTAATCCTCAATGCCTTGCACGGCTTGATCCTTTACCGCTAGCAATGAGCGCAAGCTCGACAGTCGTGCAGTTCGCTCGACATCTACAACGCCGCCAGGGGCGGCCCAGGCATCGAGGGCACATGAACTTTCAGAGTGTGAGCAGTTGGACAGGCAGTTAGCTGCTACTTCAGATAAATCGGTAAATGCATCGACGATTCGATGAGTATCGATATGGGATAAACCAAAGGCGCGAATTCCCGGTGTATCGATAATCCATCCATCGCTGTTCGCAAGTGGAAGTGCGATCGCACTCGATGATGTGTGACGCCCGCGACCAGTTGCGGCATT
>CAXNCU010000089.1:0-4831 GCA_964200985.1 Candidatus Planktophila sp. | reverse complement strand
ACACTTTAAAGCGAGGCTAGGTTCATGCCTGCAATTTCACTTGCCAAGGCGCCGCAACCAGCATCAACTGATCCGGCGCAGATACGTAACTTCTGCATCATCGCTCACATCGACCACGGTAAATCAACTCTTGCCGATCGCATGTTGGGAATTACAGAAGTAGTCGACCCCCGCAATATGCGCGCGCAGTATTTAGATCGCATGGATATCGAACGCGAGCGTGGAATCACAATTAAGTCTCAGGCCGTACGTCTGCCATGGCGTAGCGGTGTTGATGGCGGCGAATACATCTTGAACATGATCGATACACCAGGTCACGTCGACTTTACCTACGAAGTCTCGCGCTCACTTGCAGCCTGTGAAGGCGCAGTTCTTTTAGTTGATTGCGCACAAGGTATCGAAGCCCAAACTTTAGCAAACCTGTATTTGGCGATGGAAAACAATCTCACGATTATTCCTGTCCTTAATAAAATTGATCTGCCCAATGCTCAACCAGAAAAGTTTGCAGCAGAGCTCGCAAAGCTCATTGGCTGCGAGCCCGAAGACTGCTTACGCGTATCGGGTAAAACAGGTGATGGCGTTAAAGAATTACTTGATGAGATTGTTAAACAGATTCCTGCACCTAAAGGCGACCCAAAAGCGCCAGCGCGCGCCTTAATCTTCGACTCGGTCTATGACAGTTACCGCGGCGTTGTTACTTACGTGCGTGTCATCGATGGTCATTTAACTCCGGGAGAACAGATTCAAATGTTCTCAACCGGTGTTCGCCATGAGGCACTTGAAGTCGGCGTAATTTCCCCAGAACCCGTTGCCTCTAAAGGTCTAGGTGTTGGCGAAGTAGGTTACTTAATTACCGGCGTAAAAGATGTTCGCCAATCACGTGTAGGTGACACGATCACAACGTATAACAACCCTACAAAGGTTGCTCTAGCTGGATACAAAGATCCAAAACCTATGGTCTTCTCTGGGCTATTCCCAATTGATGGCGCCGATTTTCCTGCACTGCGTGAGGCTCTAGATAAATTGCAGCTAAATGACGCCGCCCTTGTCTATGAGCCTGAGAGTTCTGCCGCCCTTGGCTTTGGTTTTCGCTGTGGCTTCTTAGGTCTACTACACATGGAAATCGTACGTGAGCGCTTAGAGCGCGAACATAAACTGAATCTAATCTCGACCGCTCCGAACGTTGTCTATAACGTAACGATGGATGATGGCAAAGAGGTTCGCGTTACTAATCCATCGGAGTTCCCAGATGGCAAGGTCGCAGTTGTGAAAGAGCCAATCGTTAAATCTACGATTCTTGCACCCTCTGAGTTCATTGGAACCATCATGGAGCTCTGCCAAGAGCGCCGCGGGCTATTGCTCGGCATGGATTACATCTCAGAGGATAGTGTTGAGATTCGCTACGACTTACCTCTTGCAGAAATCGTCTTTGACTTCTTTGATCAACTGAAATCTCGCACTAAGGGTTATGCCTCCCTTGATTATGAAGACAAGGGCGATGCCGAGGGCAACTTAGTTAAGGTCGATATCTTGCTCCAAGGTGAGGCCGTTGATGCATTTAGCGCAATCGTTCACCGCGATAAGGCATATGCCTATGGCGTGATGATGACAGGAAAACTTCGCCAACTGATTCCGCGCCAACAATTCGATGTTCCAATTCAGGCTGCGATCGGTTCTCGAATTATTGCCCGCGAAAGCATTAGTGCAATCCGTAAAGATGTTTTAGCTAAGTGTTACGGCGGCGACATCTCTCGTAAGCGCAAACTCCTTGAGAAGCAAAAAGAGGGTAAGAAGCGCATGAAGATGGTGGGCCGCGTTGAGGTGCCACAAGAGGCATTCGTTGCAGCCCTTGCAACCGATGCCGATATCGAAAAGGTGAAAGCCGCTCGCAAACTCTCGAATTAGTTGATAACACCATTACTCTTATGAAATGCGAATCAAGGGAAATCTCTCCAAGATTCTTCTAATATCTCTGGCGTTAGCCTTGATTCCCGTTTCTGCAATCTCTGCTCAGAAGATAACCACAGGAACTCCTTGCAAGATATATAAGCAGAGAATTTCATATCAAAACAAGATCTATTTCTGCATTAAATCCGGGAAGAAGTTAGTCTGGAATAAAGGTGTTGTGGTGATACCCCCAACACCCACGCCAACACCAACACCAACACCAACTCCCACACCAACTCCCACACCAACTCCCACGCCAACACCAACACCAACTCCCACGCCAACACCAACACCAACGCCAACACCAACACCCACGCCGACAGCAAAAATTGCAAATCTAACTTTCGACAATCTATATGAGAACAGGGCTGCTATTTCTTATACGGTTTGGAAAAGGACTGCAGATGTAATTGAGGCGAATAACTCCAAAGCGGGTGCCATTTCCATATTTACCGGACCCAATACAAAAACATATTTTGATGACTATGCATATGCGGTCGGTCAGGTATCGAAGATTTTCCCTAATAAGGCAGAGGCTAAGGAAATTATTGTGATTCGCTATGTTTACAAGGATTTGGATTGGGCCGAAACTATAGCGAGAACCAAATTATCTTCAGCAGATTACAATCAAATTGTTTCCTGGGAACGAGGCCCCATCACAAAGAATAATTGTGATTCAGGGACTCAAAATTGTAGAGGTTCTAGACAGATCACACCTTCGAGCGGGGTGGCTGTCATACTGCAAGGAGTTGAAGAGAAAATTACGCAAGACATTACTGGAACACTTCGTTTTACCACTGGAATGCTGGAAGCACACGAGTACTTCCATTCCCTGCAACGTATCCCCATTATGGATAGGGGAATTGAAGTGTGGCCTCATGCCTGGTGGCGAGAAGGAAGCGCTGAATGGGTCCAAAATATAAGCATAAGTTTTCAGAATTTTGCGCAATATAAAAAGTACTTAGTAGATGACTGCTATTACACCTGTCGAGACATGACAGCATCACAGATTGAAGAATTTCTAAACACTGCGTACGACAACTATGTACCTTCCAAATTTGATTCTTGGCTAAATTATTCATTAGGCAGTCATGTAATAGAAATTTTGGCTGCAATAAATGGCCCAGACGTTCTGATTACCATGTATGAAGAAATGGGGAAGGGTTTGAAATTTAACGATGCTTTTAGCAAGATATTTGGAATTGGATGGAAAGAAGCAATTCCAATTCTGGCTAAGACGATTCAGGCGAATTTGCACGACTAGAGGAGTCATTAGATTGAATACTGGATATAAAGGTCTGGCAGATAGAATATCTACTATGGCGCTCTCGTTTTACGTTCACATCCCATACTGCATTAAGCGATGTGGGTACTGCGACTTCAATACCTACACACCCAATGAACTGCAAGATGGTGCAACGCTAGAAATCGTTAGCAATGACTACATTGATGCAGTTCTAAAAGAGCTCGATGCCGCGCCTGCAGATGTTGTCCCAACAATCTTCTTTGGGGGAGGGACTCCTTCTCTCTTGCCGGCTGATGATTTAGGCCGAGTCATCGCCGCAATCAAGGTGCGCAATGGCTTGAGTTCAGATTGTGAAATAACACTTGAGGCTAATCCAGATTCGGTTACTGCCGAGAAACTTGCCCGATATATCGAAGTCGGTTTTAACCGAATCTCTTTTGGAATGCAGTCGGCTAAACCTCATGTTTTAGCTGTGCTCGATCGCACGCATAATCCCGACAATGTTAAAAAAGCCGTGGACATGGCACGCGCTGCCGGTTTTGAGAGCATTAGCGTCGATCTTATTTATGGAACACCCGGCGAATCACTCGATGACTGGCGCGATACTGTGGCAACGGCTTTGTCTCTAGATATCGATCACATTAGTGCTTATGCATTAATTGTAGAAAGCGGCACAAAGTTAGCTGCACAAATAAAGCGTGGAGACTTAACAATGCCAGATGATGATTTGATGGCCGATATGTATCTACTTGTCGATCAACTCTGCCAAGCTAAAGGCTTGTCATGGTATGAACTCTCTAACTGGTCTAAGCCAGGGCACGAGTGCAGACACAATATTGCCTATTGGGAGAATAAGAACTGGTGGGGTCTTGGACCAGGTGCGCATTCGCATATCGATGGAAAACGCTTCTGGAATGTAAAACATCCCACCGCATATAAACAGAAGTTATTTGCTGGCGAATCACCTATCGCCGATAGCGAAGAGTTGACGTCAGATCAGATTGCAGTTGAATCGATTATGTTAGGGATTCGAATGCGGGATGGTTTAGAGATTGCTGCGCTATCTGGCGCTCAAATTGATCGTTTAGCTAACTATGCCGAGAGCGCATACGTAGAAATCATGGATAATCGCGTTGTATTAACCCCTACTGGGCGCTTGATTGCTGATCGAATCGTGCGCGAAATAACTATCTAGTATCCTTGCCCAACTATGTCATCCCGCCGCCTTGAAATCCTTCGTGCAATTGTCGACGAATACGTTGCCACGCAAGAACCTGTCGGCTCTAAATCGATCGCCGATCGCCACGGGTTAGGTATCTCCCCGGCCACAATTCGCAATGAGATGGCCGTCTTAGAAGAAGAGGGCCTCATTACTCACCCTCATACAAGTGCAGGTCGTATCCCAACAGATCGCGGGTACCGGGTATTTGTAGATAAGTTAGCTGAAGTTAAACCTCTATCCGGCGCTGAGCGTCGAGCAATCGAAACCTTCTTAGAAGGTGCCCTTGATTTAGATGATGTCGTTATGCGCACGGTGCGATTACTCGCCGATGTCACTAAGCAGGTAGCAGTAGTGCAGTATCCATCAATGGTGAAGTCCCGAGTACGACATATTGAATTAGTCTCACTTACTCCTGC
>CAXNCU010000088.1:0-4859 GCA_964200985.1 Candidatus Planktophila sp. | reverse complement strand
ATTGCAAATGTGATTCCAGTTGTGCGAAGCGACGCGGCGCCAACCAAGAGAGCAAGGAGCGCGCTAACGGCTATCGAAATAAGCGCTGCAAGCCACCAGACCACGACTTCATGATTAATTAAGATGCAGGTTACATACACACCGGTTGCAAAATAAAGGGCATGACCAAAGGATAAAAGCCCAGTGAAACCAAAGAGCAGATCGTACGTCAGGGCTAATCCGCCCCAAATAAAGGCAACTGCCATGGTCTGCTGTAACCCGGGTTGACTGAGGGGATTAGACCCGAGTATCGGTGCTAGAGCTAAAAGTGCAAGCAAGAGGCCAAGAAGAGGGCGCGAGTATTTCCAACGCAACATTATGCACGCACCTTTCCAAGTAGACCTTGAGGTCTAATGAGCAGCACCACTGCCAGCAAGATTACGACGACAAAGTCGCCAAGGCCAGTTGCATAGTAATTTGCGAACTGGCGAATAACACCGATCATCATCGCCGCTAAGAAGCTACCTGGAACTGAGCCCATGCCTCCAATGACAACAACGATGAAACCATAAATGAGATATGTACCTGCGATGAGCGGTGAAACTCCATTTGAGTAAACCGAAACCAAGACGCCACCAACACCGGCGGCAAAACCGCCGAGGAAAAACACGGTACTAAATGCTCTACGCACATTTATTCCGAGGGCATTTACCATATTTCGGTTCTCGACACCGGCGCGAATAATTAGTCCAATTCGAGTGAATTTTAGAAGTGCCCAGTTACCCACTAATAGAAGAACTGCAGTAGCGATGTAGACAATTCGGTCGGCGGGAATCTTGGCTCCACCAATATCGATGGCCGTCAAAAACCACATTGGTGTTGGGAACATACGTAGATCATTGCCAAACCAGCCACCCAGAACTGCGCCAACCACAAGAGATACTCCTACGGTAACGAGGGCCTGATCAATATGGCGATCGTACAAACGAGTAATAAGTAACTGCTCGATCAGGAGAGCGAATAAACCGGCGGCCAAACCACCAACGATCATTGCCAGAATAAACTCGGGCATCGATGTTTCAAAGCCCATCTTGCTAGCAACCCAGAAACCAACAAATGCGCCAACAGTTAAGAAGCTGCCATGGGCGAAGTTAAGGACACCCATAAGGCCATAGATAAGGGATAGGCCAGAGGCGATAAGAAAATAAAGTGCACCAAGACCGATACCGGTTATGCCGATTAAAATAAAAGTCTCCATTTATTTTCGCCCCCCGCTCACACCTAACATCTGGTGAACCCAGTCAGGATCATTTAAGTTCTCAGGCCCACCTTGAAAAACTACTCGGCCCTGATCCATGACAACAACATGATGGGCAATGCGCTTGACTAGCGCCAAATTCTGCTCAACTAACAACATTGTTGTCTCATGCGCGACTTTTGTAAGGGCGTTAGCGACTTCGGTGACGAGCTTTGGCGCAAGCCCCTTAGTCGGCTCATCAATGAGCAGCACTTCATTCTTATTCAATAATGAACGAGCGATCGCCACCATCTGCTGTTGACCCCCTGAGAGCGAGCCTGCAAGTTGTGCAGCTCGTGTATCTAACTCTGGAAATAGTTCGAAGATCGTTGCAAAGGCTGCGCCATTATCTTTAGATCTGGAGGCAAGAGCTAGGTTTTCGCGGACCGAAAGAGATGAAAAGATTTCTCGATCTTCAGGAACGTAGGCAATGCCGGATTGAACAATTTTATATGTTGGAACCCCAATGATTTCCCGCCCATTTAGCTCTACCGAGCCAGTTGCGGGATAAAGACCAAGAATGCCTTTAAGCGTCGTTGATTTTCCAACTCCATTTCGCCCAAGGAGGGCCGTAACTTTATGGGCCGGCACATCGAATGTGACCCCATGGAGGATGTGGGACTCGTTGATCTTTACATGGAGATTACTAATACTCAGTGCGTTCATAGCGCTTCTCCAATATATGCCGACTGCACAATTGGATTATTAATAACATTCTGAGGAGTGTCACAGACCAGGAGCTCGCCGTAGTTCAATACTGCAATTCGATCAGCCAGACCCAAAATAACCTCCATATGGTGTTCGACTATAAGTACAGTCTTTTTATGCACAGTAGCTAAAGAGCGGATTATTTCTACGAGCTCTGGCACATTTTCAACACTCATACCTGCCATAGGCTCATCGAGTAGGACTATTTGAGAGTTAGAAGCCAAAACTATGGCGATTTCTAATCGGCGTTTATCACCGTGGGAGAGCGCGCCAGCACGCTGCATGGCATAAGAAGTAAGTCCAACCTTCTCTAAACACTCATGGGCCTGTGCAACCACTTCGGTAAATTTGTAAGCGTTTTTAGTCAAATTCATTGACTTACCGTTGGCAGCTTGAGCAGCGATGCGCACATTTTCTAAGCAGGTCAGATTTGCAAAGACGCTGGATGTTTGAAAGGTACGTGCAATGCCTGCATTTGCTCGTTCATGAGGGGTCATATCTGTTACATCTTGCTCGCCAATAAATATCTGACCGCGAGAGGGTTTGCGGATTGCGCTAAGGAGATTAAAAAAAGATGTCTTACCGGCACCGTTTGGACCGATGATTCCAAGGGTCTCATTGTGAAAAACGGAGAGTGAGATACCGTCGAGAATCTTGGCACCGCCAATATCGAGTGATAAGTCGGTAACACGTAGCGCGGAATTCAATTCTTGCTCCTTAAAATAATAGGCTTAATATATAAAGAACCCCAGTGTATTTCTACACTGGGGTTCTTTAACGTATATGGGGTGTGTTACTTGCCCACGCCTGCGATCGTCTTCTGCAATACAGGAACATATCCTGTTGCAGTCTTATTCAGACCAACAAGGAACATTGGCTGTATCAGTAAGTGAGATGATGGACTAACGGTCATTAAGCCCTTAACGCCGACCCATGAGTAGCCTTCTAGGTTGCTAATCATTTTATCGACGTTCTGAGCTGAATTGCCCTTAAGTGCCTGAACAATCATCTTGGCAGCATCTGCACCCGTTGAGGTAAATAGATCCTGTGTCTTCTTATTTGTAGCAAACCAGGCGGCCATATCAGAGGCTGCTTGTGACTTACCGGCACCAGCGAAGTAGCTATTTGTCATGATTGCGCCAGCACCTTCGAAAAGAGTTCCGTAGATGTTGTATGTCGCGGCTCCTGCAAGACCAGTAATTGGCTTTGCCTTTGCAAATACACCCTGAACCTTAAGCGATGTCAGCATTGCACCAGCAGTTAGAGCATTTGACCAGGCAATGAAAATGTACGCTCCATTAGCATCGGCAGCCTTCTTTGAAAATGGTGTGAAATCAGAAGTTGATGTTGGAACTTTAACTTCTTCAAAGAGAGCGCCCTTTGGTCCCATGAGTGCACGTGCAGCAACGATATTTCCAGCACCGAAGGCATTATCTTCAACGAAGAGAATAACTTTCTTTCCTTTGATTGGCTTTACGCCACCAAGTGGTGCTAAATCTTGTGTTGATGAGTTTCCTGAGCGGAAAACATACTTGTTAGCAGCTGATGTAACTAAGTCGTTCTTAGCTGGACCTGAGATGTAGAGAACCTTGTTCTGTGCAGCTAGTGGCCCAAGAGTTAGTGCAACTCCTGATGATGCAGTACCGGCGATAATCTTAGTTCCATTACCGACCATTTCTTTGAATGATGCAGTTGCAGATGCAGGATCTGCAGCATCATCTTTAGTTGTTACAACGAGCTTTGCACCGTTGATCGACATCTTGCCGCCGGTGTAATAGTTAAGTCCCCATGCAAGGCCATCGTTATAGGCAAGACCATATGATCCAAGAGGTCCGGATGATGAAGTGATAATTCCAATTTTAATTTCGTTTGCAGCCTGTGCTGGCGCCATGCTTGGCATGATGACGGCAAGTGAAAGTACTGCTACTCCCACGCGTGCTAGTGAGCGCTTGCTCATAGAGTGTTCTCCTTGTTGATTATGTAAGCCACGTTGAGGGATGGCTCGCTGAGGAGAAATCTATCTTCTTAATGGAGTAGTGGATTACCGCCTTGACTACGGTTTTATAACATTTTCATGGGAAAAGGTGCAGAATGAACCCATGTCACTTCCAACTCAGCGCACTCTCGTTCCCATCTCAGGAGGCTCACTCGCAGTTTTTCGCTATGGCGATGGAATGGGAGAGCCAGTCCTCTTAATTCACGGGGTGACATCTTCCAACCGAGCATTTCAAGTTTTTGCGGATTCATTAATCGCAAGGGGCAAAGCCCCATTCGCCGTTGATCTACGAGGGCGCGGTGATTCAAATAACCTTCCCGGCCCATTTGGCATGGCTGCGCATGCACAAGACATGGCGGCAGTAATTAATCACTTTGGTTGGGTCAAGCCCGATGTCATTGGGCACTCAATGGGTGGTTTTGTGGCAGCAGCCCTTGTTGGTCTATATCCAGAATTAGTAGGTGATGTTGTATTTGCCGATGGCGGAGTTCCGTTGCCACTTCCACCTGGAATGACGGTGGAACAGGTGATGCCTTTTATTCTCGGTCCGGCACTTGCTCGATTAGCGATGGTCTTTGAATCGAAACAGGCTTATAGAGATTATTGGAAACCCCAACCTGCATTTGCTAAAGGTTGGTCAGCGGTCATGGATGAGTATGTTGATTTCGACCTGCGCGGGGATGCGCCACATATGAAAGCCTCTACAAATCCAGCGGCCGTTGAAGCTGACTCACGCGACTTATTTGGTGATGATCTGATTGTGCGCTCGCTAAAAGCTTTAACTAAGCAGTGCCTTTTTATTAAGGCCGAGAGGGGGTTGCAGAATGAAGAAAATGGCCTCTATCCGATGGCAGTCCTAGATGCAGTTCTGCCACAATA
>CAXNCU010000087.1:0-4864 GCA_964200985.1 Candidatus Planktophila sp. | reverse complement strand
TTCTTAGTTCCAAGCCAAACAAAACGGCACTTGCGGGTATCGATATCGGGTTTGAAAGTGCTCTCGTATCGAGTGCGGATGGCGCTATTCAAGCCATCGGCGGCAATAACTAAATCAGCCCCGTACTCTCTTGCCGCCTCTTGATCATCTTTAATATCGGTCTCAAAGACTAACTTCACGCCAAGGCTTTCTGCCCGCTCCTGAAGAATATTGAGAAGACGTTTTCTACCAATTCCACAGAAGCCATGTCCTCCGGAAATAATGCTCGTCTTATTGATTCGAACATCTATGTCATCCCAATGATTGAAGGATTGCAAAATGGTGCGGGCCGTAGGTTCATCTGCTCGAACAAAGTTACTTAAAGTCTGATCCGAAAAAACCACACCCCATCCAAAAGTGTCATAAGGGCGATTGCGCTCCAGAATAGTGATTTCGTGGCTAGGATCGAGCTTCTTCATAAGAATTCCAAAGTAAAGTCCCGCTGCACCACCACCGATGGAAAGAATCTTCATTGACAACCCCTCTAGATTTGATCATTCGGTATGCCGAATATTTGACCACCGTCACGGATGCGACACGAACCTTGGGGTACGCTAGCGCAAAGCGGGCTAAGAGGCGATACCTAAAACAGGAGAGAAGTTGATGATGAGTAATCGATTTGCCGGAAAAGTTCTTCTCATCACTGGCGGGGCTGGTGGATTGGGTGCAGCTGTTGCCCATACCGCTGGGCAACAGGGTGGTTCAATCGCTATTTTAGATTCAAATAGCGACGCCATCACAGAGCTCGTTGCAAACCTTCGTTCACACGGAATTACTGCAGATGGTCGCGCCGTAGATGTTAGAGATGGCACAGCTGTTACTAAAGCTATTGGTGAACTCGCCGAATCTTTATCAGGGATCGACATATTGATTGCAGCAGCCGGGGGCTCGCTGGGTACTCCGAGGGATATGGACGAGATTTCCGATGAGGATCTGGATTTAGTTATTGATGTCAACGTTAAGGGTACATATTATTGTGCTCGCGCTGTAATTCCATTCATGAAGAAAAAAGGCGGCGGCGCAATTGTGACTTTTTCTTCTATTGGTGGACGAAGTGCAAGCCCGGTAACTGGAGTTCCATACGCAACCGCTAAAGCGGCAATACTTGGTCTTACTCGTCGATTAGCAAAAGAAGTCGGACTAGATAATATTCGTATTAATGCAATAGCCCCAGGGTTATTTCTTACCGAACGTTTAACTGGAATGTTTGAAAAACTATCTCCGGCCGAACGCCAAGAAGTACTAAATGGTATTCCCTTAGGCCGAATGCCCGAACTTCGAGAGTGTGTAGACCCCGTTCTATTCTTAGCGAGTAACGAATCCTCCTACATCACAGGCGCAGTCCTGGATGTAAATGGGGGACGTCTCATGTCCAACTAAACAGTTAAAGTGATTTATTGCTTCTATCGAAAAGGGTTAAAGTCTGGCAATCGCTTTTCGGTAAATGCCTTGCCACCCTCTTGTGACTCTTCGGTCTTTGTATAGAGATCTAAGACATCAAAGGAGAGCGCCGCAATTCCAGCTATGTGATCTGAATCGGCATTAAATGAATGCTTGAGTGCTTTTAGTGCAGTCGGTGAAAGTGCGCAAATTTTCAGCGCCCATTCCCTTGATGCCTTCATTAGTTGATCCGGCTCTACAACTTTATTTACCAATCCCCAGCGCTCGGCCGTTGCTGCGTCATACTGTTCGCACAAGAACCAGATTTCGCGGGCACGTTTTTCTCCTACAACTCTGGCTAAGTAGGCACTTCCAAAACCGGCATCGAAAGAGCCAACGCGTGGTCCCACTTGACCGAACTTGGCGTTAGTCGATGCGATTGAAAGATCTGCAAGGACATGCAATACATGTCCTCCTCCGATTGCAAAACCATTGACTGCGGCGATAACAGGCTTTGGAACCGCCCTTATCATTTTATGCAAGGCCTCTATTTCAAACATTCCAGTTTCAGTTTCACCGTATCCGCCGCTTTCAGCGCGCTCTTTTTGATCCCCACCTGTACAAAATGCCTTCTCGCCGGCGCCAGTCAGGATTACCGCACCCACAGCTGTATCAACCCAGGCACGTTTGAAAGAGCTAAGAAGCTCATCTACGGTGCGTCCGCGCAGCGCGTTATAACGCTCAGGACGATTAATGGTGATTATTGCAACGCCCTGATTAATTACGTACGTTGTGTCCGTCAGTTCTCCTATAGAAATCATTGCATAACCCTATCCTCGAACTGTTAATTAAGCCGAAACTTCGATAGCAACAGCAATACCCAAGCCAACACCAATACAGGCGGCAACAATTCCAATACCGCCGCCTCTTCGCTTTAACTCTCGTGCACACTCGATGATGACGCGAGAAGCCGATGCGCCGACTGGATGACCAATTGCGATCGCTCCACCATTTACATTGACGCGGCTGCGGTCAATCTCGGGTAGCTCATGAAGCACAGTCAAGACCATTGATGCGAAGGCCTCATTTATCTCCCATACTGCAATATCGCCGACATTGAGCCCAAGCTTTGCAAGGAGCTTGTGAATTGCGCTCACCGGCGCTAACGAGAAAAGATCAGGATCGGTCGCAGTTACTTGTGATGCCAGAATTTTCGCAATTGGTTCAAGACCGAAATCATTAGCGAGAGTGGCATTTGTGATTAATGCAGTAACGCAACCGTCATTTAATGGGGAGGAGTTTCCGGCGGTGCCGGTGCCGTTTGGTGAAAAAGCTGATGCAAGGTTTGCCAATATTTCCATCGTTGAATCTGGTCGAATCGATTCATCGCGAGTTACATTGCCAAATGGAACAGCCCATCCATCGTGCAACCCATTCTTCCATGCGGCATCGGCTAAGAGGTGAGATCGCAATGCCCACTCATCCTGTTCAATTCGTGATATTCCAAGGCGCTCGGCCACAACTTCTGAACATCTTCCAAGGTTGGCAGTCCAGTTTGATTGCATGAGCGGATTGGTCATTCTCCAACCAACCGTACTCTGATGGTATTTCGGATCAACTGGTTCTTGCTTACTCGTCCGCTCAACGATCCATGGTGCACGGCTCATGCTTTCAACGCCACCAGAAACAATGAAGTTTGCATCTCCAGATTTAATTGCCCTTGCGCCTTGAATGATAGCTTCGGCTCCTGAGCCACATAATCTGTTGAGTGTTACTCCAGGAACGGTGTGAGGGAAGCCAGCCAGAAGAACTCCCATTCGAGCGACATTTCTATTATCTTCACCTGCACCATTGGTGTCACCAATAATGACGTCATCAATTTGTGTTGGATTAATCTGCGGAGTTAGCTCCATGAGAGTGCGCAAGGTAGAGCCAAGCAGATCATCAGGGCGCGTTGTTGATAGGCCACCAAAATACTTTCCAAAAGGGGTCCGGACTGCACTAACGATGAACGCCTCAGGAGTTGTCATATGGCGTATTATTGCCTATCGTTAGAAAAACGCACCATGTATTATGTCCTTATTACTCTAGGAATTAGACCATAGATATGGAGCCACCACTTTTATGGCAATGAGGATTCTTGTAGTTGGGGCTGGCCGCGGAATAGGGCGATCAATCTCAATCCAGTTGCTGGATTTAGGCTATGACGTAGCTTTGTGTTCTAGAACCCAATCTGATCTTGATGTTCTGATCGATGGGCGAGTCAATAAAACTCTAGCAATTGTCGCTGATGTGACTTCCCCCGGCGCGGCCGACGAGGTTATTTCGACTGTAGTCAATTCATGGGGTGGAATCGATGTACTCATTCTCAATGCAGGTGATGGTGCCAGCGCACCAATAGACAAGACTTCGGATCAGATGTGGGATCACATGATCGACCTTAATCTGAGTGCGCCATTTAGATTTATGCGAGCTGCGGTGCCACATATGAAGCTGGCTCAAAACGGTCAAATAATTGTGATTGCTAGCAAAGCCGGTTTAGTCGGTGAACCTAACGTTGCTGCATATACCGCCGCGAAGCATGGAGTTGTGGGTCTAGTTCGCACGGCATCAAGTGAACTTGCACGTTATGGAATTACTGTCAATGCGCTCTGCCCAAGCTATGTAGATACACCAATGACGGAGCGAACATTGCAGGCGGCGGCAGCTAGAACTGGTAAAGCGATAGATGAAGTTAAGACGGCGCTCGAATCAAAACTCTCGGGAGGTCGCTTACTAACGGCAGATGAAGTTGCAGAGGCCACTATTTTATTCATTGGAGATTCTACAAAGACTGGAATAACTCAACTGCTCGAAGGAGGGCATTAGTATGACAATCAAGAAAATAAACCCAGAAACACTTGCCCCTCCGATCGGTTTTTCTCATGCAGTTATTGCTGAAGGAAAAAATATATTTCTTGCAGGGCAGACTGCCTTGAATAAAGAGGGCGTCATCGTCGGCGACACTATTGTCAGCCAATTTGAAAAGGCGCTGATTAATCTAGTTACAGCGTTGCGCGAAGCTGGCGGAACCCCTGAAGATCTCGTAAAAATAACAATATTCTCAGTGGATCCAGTTGACTATCGCGCGCACTCTCGAGAGATTGGGAAAATCTGGCAATCACTTTTGGGTAAGAATTTTCCTGCCATGACACTCTTAGGAGTCACAAGGTTGTGGGATGACGCTGCTCTTGTTGAAATCGAAGGCATAGCTTGCCTCTAATGAATGATCTATCCCTTCTATGGAGAGCCATATCGATTGCGGTTATTGGGGCTACTGAGCGTGAAAACGCCATGGGCAGAGCTCCGATTGAATACTTGCAAAGATTTGGTTTCAAGGGGGATATTTACCCGATCAATCCTAAAAGTTCAACGATCTTAGGTTTAGCAATTTATGCAAAGATTT
>CAXNCU010000086.1:0-4871 GCA_964200985.1 Candidatus Planktophila sp. | reverse complement strand
GTGTGGAGAAACTTCGGGACTGAGAAAGCGCTAATCACACTACGCCCGTAGAAGCCCTGTTTTTATACCGAAGGACCCGGGTTCGATTCCCGGCACCTCCACAAAAACGAGCGACCGAACCCATGTCTACTTGGATTCGGTCGCACTTCTTAATCGCTTTACTTCCAGAGCTTGTTATTCCGGAGCCACTCATTCTCGAGTATGTTGCGCTCCGGCTGGGTTATTTATTGAGCCATCCATCGATCTCTTCAACTTTCAATTTCTTGATGATGGTCTTATCGCTGCATTGAATAACTTGAGAACCGACCATCAAGTCATGAAGAGTCCTTTGAGAGTTTGTAAAAATAAATGATGCATCCACAATGTAGTTGGCCATAAAAAGAAAGCCTCCAAGAATCCACTGCATAAGACCTTTGATGAGAATCTCTCGAACCACCATCTTTTTCCAGCCGAAAACTTCTCCGGACCTTGCATCAACGATTACTTGGCCCATCAGATAGTGGCCTGGAGTGGTTCCTTTTTCGGCTAGTGTGACAAACCAGATAATCCAGACAATGCCTAAACCAAATCCGAAGATCGCTGCGTCAAGGAGAAAAGCGATCAATCGTGATTGAGGTGTTGCTCGCTGACCATGTTTTTGTATTGTGGGGCTTCCTTCATATTCTCTAACTATTTTTCTATTCATTCCTGCAGGTTAGTTAATTACTTAGCGTTAAACCGTATGGGTACCTTGCTGTGGATATCTCGGGAGAAACAGAGCGCCATGGCTAGATGCCTTGGCGCAAATCCTTCGCAACAAGGCACTAGTGGCCTAGAGGCAAGAATCTCGATTTGCGCATAGTTGAAGCTTCAACTAGAGTAGTTGAATATTCAACTACTCTGTAAAAGGGGAAATTGGATTAATCCACGTTCAATTTCAACTAACGCCTTCTAAAGGGAGCAGCTTTAATGACTAATTCAACAATTTCAACGTTAACCGGAACATACGCAATCGATGCCAGCCATAGCCAGATTGGCTTCACCGCCCGTCACTTAATGGTTACTAAGGTTCGCGGAGCATTCAACGAGTTTTCAGGTGGCGGAATCATCGACTTCGAAACTCCTGCTAACTCAAAGGTCGAACTAAAGATCCAGGCGGCAAGTATTGATACTCGCAACGCCGACCGCGATGGCCACCTAAAGGGCAACGACTTCTTCGACATGGAGCAGTTCCCAGAGATCACATTTGCATCAACCACAGTTGTAAAGAACGGTGACGCTTATGCAGTCACTGGCAATCTAACAATCAAAGGTGTCACTAAGCCAGTAACAGTTGAGTTTGATTTCACTGGAACAGCCGTTGATCCATGGGGCAACACACGCATTGGTTTTGAGGGCAAGACAACAATTGATCGCACCGAATGGGGCGTCAACTGGAACACAGCTCTAGAAGCAGGTGGAGTTCTCGTAAGCGAAAAGATCAACCTTGAGTTTGAACTTTCAGCAATCCGAAGTGCAGACGTCGCTTAATTTAGTAAATTAGTAAGGCTGCAGCCTCTGCACAACTAACGTAAAAGTTATGTTGTGCAGGGGCTGTTCCCTTTGCACGAAAAGATTAGTGTTGGCCTCCAGGGCCATGCCCGTCATTTCCTCCAGAGCGTCCATTTCGGCGCCATTTAATAACAGGTCCATGTTGAGAGCCCGAATCTCTACTTCCAGATTCACCTTGAGTTGATTTACCTGTTATCTGGCGCCGAGTTAATCCATTTAAGCCAAGTCTGGCAAGTATTGGCGCAATAATTCGAACATCTGGAAAGTATTCACGACGTGATGCGATGTATCCCATCACTAAACCGTAGAGCCCTATTAGATTTACAACGAGAGGTACGCCTGGATCGAAAAAGAACATCAGCCCAACCCAAAACGACATGGCAACAAAGAAACCGTGGAACATCCGTCGGATCAACGTAATAATGAAATTGCTTGAACTTAGTTTCGTTAGAGCTATTGCGATAGGTCCGGAAAAGAAGGCAATCGACATCAAGATTGCAACAAGTAACGCCAAGCTCTCCATTACAACCCCTGCCACTCGTCGCGAATCACGGAGTACAAAGCCATATCGATCTGCGAACCATCATATCTGCGTGATTTCTTACGTAGAACACCTTCAAGGGTATAGCCAGCGGCGGCAAGAAGCTTCTTAGAAGCGATATTTTCTACATCAACGAGCGCTTCGATACGCTCAAAGCCCATCGACTCAAAGCCAAAGTTCGTCAACATGCGGGCAGCGGTCGTGCCAATATTCTTGCCACGAGAATCGGCATTTATCCAATAGCCCAGCTCTGCGACAAGATCGGGCAGGTCCATGCTGTGGAAAGAAATTACTCCGGCGAACTTCTTATCCTCGCCATTTCCATATTCGATAGCAAAGGCCAGCTCTGTTTTTTCAATGAGTGATTTCGGAGTTTTTTCACGGACGAAGAACTCTGCATGTGCCAGGGTGTAATCAAAGGGAACTCGAGTGAATTTGGGGATTACCGGATCTTGGCAACTGTTATAAATATCGGGAATATCTTTTTCTGCCAGTGGGCGGAGCGTAATCAACCCATAAGTAAGGGTTGGTACTTCAGTAGGCCACCAGATCATTGCGAAAGTATGGCAGTCAAGAGGGTGTTGGCGCTGATGGGAGAGGTTCTGCTATTTCGGTGCCTTCGTGCGCAGCTTTTAGGAAGGCGTCGTCTTTTTTTAGGAAGGCGTCACCTTTAGACGGTCTCATTTATGGGACGTGCTGGGACAAAATACTTTTTGCCAACAGGTGAAGTCCACTCACATGAGCCATCTGAATTGCTCACAAGTGCCCAGCGTCCATGAGTTTTCAATCGATGATGGCGGCGACACAGGAGCCCTAGATTTTCTGGTTTAGTCTCACCACCGCTTTCCCAACTTTGAGCATGATCAATATCAGAACGCGATGCGGGCTGTCGGCAACCGGGGAATCTGCATGTGCGATCTCGAGCGAGTAGAAAATCTACGAGTGCCTGAGGAGGTTCATATTTTTCGCGGCCATAATCTAAGAGATTTCCAGTTTGTGGATCGGTAATAAATCTCTTCCATGTCGCATCAGATGCTAGTTCGCGGGCAACCGATGCTGGAATTGCACCATATCCCGAAAGTTGGCCGGGGTTTTCTGCCAAACCAAGAAGCGTTGCAAGATCTATGGTCACATTTACGGTTACTGGGCGACGGTGCGGACGAACTTCATCGACATTGCTAGCTAATGCTTGAGAAAGAATGGCAGTGAGTGCATCTGCACGCTTGTTATCGGCTGAGAGCATCGACCATGTATCGGTTGCATTCTGAGCAGCAGAACCAGCGTCAGTCGAGAAGTTAGCTACGTATGCATTCCGCTTCTTTTCATCGATCTCATTCATCCTCAGGATGTAAGCCTCAATTGATTTCATAACTGTTTGAGCGTCCTGTGCGGGCAAAATTGCGACCACGGTCGCCATTCCATCGGCCTCGTTGTAGCAACTTACTCGTCGAGCTTCGCGGGCACGATCGACGACCTCTTCGAACTCTTCAGGTGCAAGTTGAGCAATAGTGGTGCGTACTTTATTGGCGACCTGACCTGGAGTGTGAAATTCGGCGTGAGCTAACGCGCGCTCTTCAATTTGATAGATAGCAAACTCGCTGATGCCGTTACGGATCGCGGCTGCAGTCTCTTTAGCAATCACCGTTGCATGGGATGCAGAGATCTCTCCCATTGCAAGGGCTGAGCATGTATTTGGTAAGTGATTTACTAGCGTGCGAGCAACGTCGATACGCATCTGCGCGGTACTTCCAGATAGTCGCAAAGCCGCTGCAACATCTTCTCGTTCAACCTCATCGACGCCATCCCATGTTCTCTCTGGGGTAGATGAATCATTGCCAGCTACTGCGACAATCGCCCTCTGCATGACGGCCTGCAACCATGCACTCTGGCGCTCAAGGGCGCTCAAGAAATCGATTCGCCCGCTTTGATTTAATTCATTAGGGTCAATTGCAACTAAACCACTGAGAGTTTGAATTCCGGGATATGCAGCGAGCAAGGCGCCTACGCGAGCGTTGAGATCAGTATCGGTACCTATAGCTACTGAAGAATCTCTAGCGACGGATCCGTAACTCGTATCCCGTGTCACTGCGCTTGTCATAGGTAGGACTCTCTACCGAGCCTCTGACATTTCCCAAAAGTTATTAACAGGCCTGAGGCTTCATCGCTTCACTTCCGGAGCTTTTTGCTAGCCCTCTTGCATCTCCGTAGGCGCTCCATGAACGTTAAGAACCTCGGATGCATCACCAACATTGGTTTTCGGTGTGGAAACTGAGCTCTGCTTTGAGCCCTCACCGCTACGGTTTATAGGCTTCTTCGCATCGTCCTTATAAATCGCTGGAATTGTGCCCAGCAAACCTTTTTGGAAATCCTCAAAGGCTTGAAGAACTTCGCGCTTGGTGTTCATAACAAATGGCCCCATCCATGCAACGGGTTCATTAATCGGTGCGCCACCTAAAATAAATAGTTCCAACGCTGGAGATCGCGTCTCCTGTTGATCGGCGGCGCGCACAACAATCGTGTCGCCATCACCAAAGACTGTTGATTGACCAGTGCGAACTGGGCGATGTTCATCTCCGACATAGCCAAAACCTGCAGCAACATAAACCAACGCGTTGTAATCCTTGCGCCATGGAAGACGAAGCTCTGCACCAGCTGCAACCGTTGCGTGAATCAAAGTAATCGGAGTCTGCGTTGTTCCAGGACCAGAGTGTCCATCAACTTCTCCTGCGATAACGCGAATCAACGCACCACCATCGGCAGAAGATAAAAGTGCAACATCTTTAGCGCGAACATCTTGATA
>CAXNCU010000085.1:0-4927 GCA_964200985.1 Candidatus Planktophila sp. | reverse complement strand
TATCTCGGTGTGCTTACTCAGTTGATGGCGTTGCGTAAGGGCCGAATGGAACAAATGGTTAACCATGGCACTGGCTGGATCCGCCTTGATTACCGCGTTCCATCTCGTGGACTTATTGGTTTCCGTACTGAGTTCTTAACTGAAACTCGTGGAACTGGTTTACTTCACCACGTCTTTGATGGCTACGAAGCTTGGCACGGCGATATCCGTACACGCGGAACTGGCTCACTTGTTTCAGATCGTATGGGTGTTGTTACATCATATGCACTGTATGGAACACAGGATCGCGGAAGCATCTTCGTTGAACCAGGCGATGAGGTTTACGAGGGTATGGTTATTGGCGAGAACTCTCGCAGCGATGACATGGATGTTAACTGTGTCCGCGAAAAGAAACTTACTAACATGCGAGCATCAGGTACGGATGAATCAGAGCGTTTGATTCCGCCTAAGAAGCTCAACATGGAAGGCGCTCTTGAGTTCTGCCGCGAAGATGAGTGCGTTGAAGTTACTCCGGCCGTTGTTCGTATCCGCAAGGTTGTCCTTGATGGTGACGAGCGCGCCCGCACAACTGCACGCGCCAAGAAGGCCAATCTCAACGTTTAAGTTTTACTTAATAGCTTTCTTTAAAATCGTTGCGATCTCTGCAACATCGATATCGCCCTTAGCAATATCAAAAATCATCTTTTCGGCATTATCAATCGGCATCTTTAAGTCACGGCCATTCATAAGGCAAAAGATGCGACCAGCAGACCAAGCAATTCTCTTGTTCCCATCTATTAACGCGTGGTTACGGGCTAGAGAGTGCATAAGCGAGGCTACTTTTTCCTCAAAAGCAGGATAAGCATCTTCACCATAAATCGTGGTCTGTGGCCGCATCGCTGCAGATTCAAGAAGACCTTCGTCGCGAATTCGAAAATCACTAATTAACGATTTACCAATTTCAATCAGGTCATGGAGATCTAGGAAATCAATTGGGTCGCTCATTTAGACAAACGGTCGAGAAGTTCAGAATCCTCGGTCGCTACTCGAGCGATTGCATCTGCCAAGCGTTGCGGCCGACGAGCAATATAGGCATTGACCGCGGCAAGGGCCGCTTCCTGCATTGAGATGCCATCTTGTTCGGCTGCGGCTCGTAGCCCAGCGGTTTGTTCAGGGGTAAGTCGTAAGTTCATAGCCATGGCGTAATGGTACCAGAGTGGTACCACATTTGATTGCACTTAGAGGCGAAGAGTTGTTTTGTCGGATGAGTCGGGCAAGATAACCACTGTGAGTACAGCGAACTTTAACCTTGTGCGCGGTACCAATAAAAACGCTGACCTTAAACTCTCGGCAGATCAATCTGCCGCCATTGCCCATCGCAGCTCCCCTTTAGTTGTACAGGGCGGACCGGGCACGGGCAAAACTACGGTTCTCATTGAAGCGGCGTTAGCGCGAATTAACGATGGCCAAAGCCCCGACTCTATTTTGTTGCTGACCTTTGGGCGAGAGCGCGCATCCGAATTGCGTGATGCGATTGCTTTGCGGACGACTAAGACGATGTTTGAACCATTGGCACGGACTTTTCACTCATTAGCTTTTTCAATTTTAAAAATGAAAGCCGACAAGGGCGATCCTGAACCGATTCTTTTGAGCGGGCCCGAGCAAGAGAGTTACATTAAAGAGCTCCTCAAGGGTGACATCGAGGATGGATATAAAGAGTGGCCCGAGAATTTACATGCAGCACTAACAACTAATGGTTTTGCGCGCGAGCTTCGTGATTTGATTTTGCGTGCATCAGAACGCGGGATCGGGCCAGCGCAGTTAGAGCAGCTGGGTACTGCAGAAGGTGAAAAGTATTGGTTTGCCGCTGCAAAGTTCTGGCAGCGGTATTTGAATTCGATGGTGATGCGTGAAATTAGTGCAACCGATGCCAAGATGCGTATTGATCCATCTGAACTTGTTTCGCGGGCAACGTTGCATTTGCACAACAACCCCGACGTTTTAGCCAAACTGCGTGCGCGATTTAGCACGATCATGGTCGATGAGTTCCAAGAAAGTGATCCAGCTCAGCGGGCTTTGCTTGCAGCACTTGTCGGGGTCGATGTAATTATCTGCGCCGATGCCGATAGCGCTGTTGGTCGCTTTCGCGGCGCTGACCCTGATGGTTTAGCTGCAGCGTTAGATCCATATCGGGCACGTGAAATCGTTTTATCAACGGTGTATCGCAGCGGCAGGGCAATCTTTGAAGTTGGCCATGCTTATGTGCAGGGCTTTAGAGGCTCGCCCGTCACACGCAAACGCAGCTGTGGCAATGAAAATACGGGTGCAGTTGCAGTACATCGCTTTAGATCAGGGGCTGAAGAGGCGGCCTTTATTGCCCATCAATTCCGTAGTGCACATCTGCGTGAAGGTATTTCATATAGCGATATGGCAGTCATTCTGCGCAGTCCAAGTGTTACGGCATCTGCGTTGCGCCGAGCTTTCTCATACGTTGGAATCCCTGTGGCAAGTGAACTACAGGCATTGGCCGGTAACCCAGCAATCGCACCTTTTCTTTTATTAGCCCGCGTTGCAATTAAAGCCCAGCCACTTAACTTAGATACGGCCGAGCGTTTATTAATGAGTGAGTTTGGTGGCGCAGATTCGATATCGCTTCGACGTATTCGCCGGTCGATGATTGCCGCTCGCGCAGATGGTGATGAGCGCTCGGGCACACAGTTGTTACTCGATGCCATAGATAGTGGCGAAGTATTTATTGAAGGCGCGGATTCGGTTCTGCGAATCCATGAGTTATTAGAAAAAGCCCGAGCCGTTGCGCGCAATAGATCAGCGTTAGCCGATGATTTATTGTGGGCAATCTGGTCCAACGCAGTTGCAAGTGATGGCCAAAAACTTAGCGATGCTTGGCGCAATCAATCACTGCGCCCTGGTGTACGAGGTGCCGCGGCCGATCGAGATTTAGATGCGATGATGCAGTTGTTTGAATCGGCAGCTAGATACTCCGAGCGCTTTCCGCTTTCAGGGCCGGCGGCCTTCATTGCAGAAATTGCAACTGAAGATATCGCAGGCGATGTTATTACGGCCAAGGGTGTGCGCCCAGATTTCGTTGAGATTCTCACTGTCCATAGCGCCAAGGGTCGCGAATGGGAATTAGTTGCAATCGCGGGCTTGCAAGAGGGCACATGGCCTAATTTAAAACAGCGCTCATCTTTACTTGGTGCCGAGCGACTAGTTGAGCGCCAACGTAATCCCGATATTCCACGCGATCAGTTAGATGTGATCGCAGCGAACGGCCTGATGCAGGACGAAGAGCGCCTCTTTCACGTGGCTCTAACCCGTTCCAAAGGCTCACTTTTCATCACTGCCGTACAGCGCGATGACGAAGAGCCATCAGCCCTCTTTGAAGCAATCGAAGTCATGGTCAATAAAACCGATATCGATGAGCCGGTCTTAACCGATGTTCCTCGCCCAATCACAGCTCCGGCACTTGTCGCTGAACTTCGTGGCCAATTACATGGGGCCAATGCCCAAGAGGCTGCCTCGTTATTAAAGACGCTTAGTGAAAACGGAATCTACCTAGCTAACACCGATTCGTGGATCGGTTCAGTGCCACTTAGTACCGATGTGCCAGTCATTGATGCCGAAAAGGAAGTTGTTGTATCTCCTAGTGGCGCAGAATCATTTGTCGAATGCGGCGTTAAATGGTTCTTGCAAAACAATGGTGGAACCGACGGCGACAGCACGGCCCAAGTTTTGGGATCTGCCATTCACGCATTTGCCGCCAAAATGGTTCAAGAGCCTGGAACAACTAAAGAGGATTTAATTGCCAACCTGCGTAGTTCATGGAAGTTGATCGATCCAGAATCAGGTTGGGTCAGCGGCTCGCATCTAGAGAGCGCAGTAACAATGCTCGAAAAATTCGTTGCGTACCATGTTAAAACAACGCGTACCGTAATCGATGCTGAAATTCGCTTTGATGTAACTCTTGGCCGTGCACGTATTAAGGGAAGTGTGGATCGCCTAGAGCTAGAGGCCGATGGAACACTATTTATTATTGACTTTAAAACTGGAAGTTCGGTCATAAGCGTTAAAGATGCTAAAGAGAACCTGCAGTTAATGAGTTATCAAGTTGGTATTGCCGAGGGTGGATTTACGCATGGCAATGTAAGTGCCGGCGCCGAACTCGTCTACCTTGGAGATTCTGCAGCCGGGGCGACTTTGCGCTCACAGCACGGCATCGATATTGAGGCGACGAAGATTAAGCTCAACGAAATCGGTGAAGGCATGGGAGCGGCCACATTCTTTGCCACGATCAATAAGCGCTGTAAAGGCTGCCCAGTACGTAAATCCTGCCCAGTTCAAAGCGATGGAAGGACGGTGATTTCATGAGTTTGGATGCTAGATATTCACCAGAAGAGATCATTGCCAAGCTCCAAGCTCACCCCAAGTTTGGCTCATCGATTATGCCGATTACCAAACACCAATCGGCCATTATTAGTAGCGAGCTCGAACCATCTGTCGTAATTGCGGGCGCGGGTTCGGGTAAGACCGAAACAATGAGTAACCGTGTTTTGTATTTAGTGGCTAATGGTTTTGTGACTCCCGATCAGCTTTTGGGTTTAACTTTCACGCGAAAAGCCGCAGGAGAATTATCAGTGCGCATACGCAAACGTCTGCGTCAATTAAGCGCCCTTCCTGAGTTCGCCCATATCACTTCATCGAGCACGGCCGTTACGACGTATCACTCATATGCCGGCAAGTTGCTCAGCGAACATGCAATCCGTTACGGAATAGATGCCGATGCCGAACCATTGGGCGAAGCGGCAATCTGGCAGATTGCATCCGATGTCGTGCGCAACTGGTCTGATGATTCTTATCGCAATCAAAGCGCAGTCAGCGTTGTGATTAAAGATTTGTTGGGGCTTTCTAAACTCATGCTTGAGCACCA
>CAXNCU010000084.1:0-4962 GCA_964200985.1 Candidatus Planktophila sp. | reverse complement strand
GAAAATCAAGGCCCACGCTTTGACGCCGCCGCCGTATTTACAAGTAATAAAGTGGTTGCAGCACCGGTCATATGGTCCAAAGAGGTAGCTAAAGGTGGGCTGGTACGGGCGGTTGTTTTGAATTCAGGGGGTGCAAATGCTTGCACTGGTCCGCAAGGCTTTATCGATACACATGTCACCGCTGAATTAGTCGGTGAGCTTTTAGGAATCTCTTCAGGTGAAGTGATTGTTTGCTCAACGGGGCTAATTGGTGAGTTATTACCAATGCAAAAACTCACCGATGGAATTAGGAGAGTTGCAGCCGATATGGGGATAGACGCACTTGACCGTGCAGCCAAAGCAATCATGACGACCGATTCCATACCCAAGATAGCAACGGCTACTAAGTACGGCGTAGAGTTTTCCGGAATCGCTAAAGGCGCGGGAATGCTCGCACCAGCCTTGGCAACCATGTTATCTGTAGTGATGACCGATGCAATTGTTTCAAATAATGCACAGGAGATTTTTTCTCGTGCCGCCGATCGAACATACAACCGTATAGATTCCGATGGCTGTACTTCCACTAACGACACGGTCTTATTTATGTCATCGGGCGCAAGTGGCAAGAACATTTCCGATGTCGAACTCGAAGAACTCCTTATGGACGTCTGTGGCTCACTTGCCGCTCAACTCATTGCCGATGCCGAGGGTTCTACGAAGAGTGTTTCGATTATCGTTAAAAACGCGCGCTCAGAATCAGATGCGGTCAATGTGGCCAGGGCATGTGCCCGCAATAATCTTTTAAAGGCAGCGATATTTGGTGGTGATCCCAATTGGGGTCGAGTACTTGCAGCAGTTGGTACGGCAGATGCAGCAATGGATCCACTTGCCATTGATGTGGTTCTGAACGGTGTGGCTGTGTGCACCAATAGCGCCCCCGATGGGGATAAATCCACAGTGGATTTTACTTCTCGTGAAGTTGTGATTGAAATAGATCTTAAAGTTGGAGCTGCAACTGCAACGGTAATAACTAATGATTTATCCCATGATTATGTTCACGAGAATTCGGCGTACTCAACGTGATCGTGGTCAAGTTCGGCGGTCATGCTATGAAGGATGAAGATGGGGGCTTTAGCAAGGCTATTGCTGGAGCTCTGGCAGCGGGTGAATCCATCATCGTTGTCCATGGCGGGGGACCGCAGATAGATAAGGCTTTGGCTGCATCTGGAATAGAAAGTAAATTTATTGGCGGTTTTAGATATACGACTGCGCAAGCCTTTGATGTTGTCGAAAGAGTGCTCGTTAGTGAAGTTGGTCAGAGCTTGGCGGCCGCCCTTTGCGTTAGCGGCATACCTGCGCAGGCGTTATCGGGACGGACATTGCCAACTTTGACTGCGCGAAAGAAAACTTCACTAGTCGATGGAAGCGCGGTGGATCTTGGACAAGTTGGAGATGTTGTCTGCGTCGATACTGCAGAGATTAGAAAGCTTTTGGATGAAGGCAAAGTTCCGGTTGTAGCCCCCATCGCAGCTGATGAGACGAGTACTAACGGATTAAATGTGAATGCAGATTTGGCTGCAGCAGCCATCGCTGGCGCAATGGATGCTAGTTCCCTGATTATCCTTACCGATGTTTCAGGCATTTACCGAAATTGGCCCGATAAGAGTTCGCTGATTTCAACTATTACATATAGAGAGCTATCGGCAATGAAATCAACATTTCAAGAGGGAATGGCACCGAAAGTGCAAGCGGTTTTGGATGCAATCGAGCAGGGGGCAAAAGCTGTGCGAATAATCGATGGAACGAATTCACAGAACTTTGTAGACGCCTTATCTGGTGTTGGCGGAACATTGGTGAACGCATGAACAACCAGGAGCTATTAGCTGAGTGGTCACAATCCATGCAAAACACTTATGGTGCACCTTCGATAGCACTCGTTAGTGGAAAAGGATTGGTCGTTAAAGATGCCGATGGGAAGAGTTACTTAGATTTCCTCGGTGGAATTGCAACTAACGCACTCGGCCATGCCCACCCTGCAATTGTTAAAGCAGTAACTAAACAGGTAGGAGTTTTGGGACATGTGAGCAATTTCTACGCTCATCCCAATGTAGTTGAATTAGCGCAGAAGTTAAAAAGTATGACAGGGGATCCAGATGCAAAGGTATTTTTCGCTCAATCAGGTGCCGAAGCTAATGAAGCGGCGATTAAACTTTCGCGTCGAACCGGACGCCATCGCATAGTTGCAGCACGCGGTGCCTTTCACGGACGCACGATGGGGGCTCTGTCTTTAACTGGACAGCCCTCTAAACGCGAGCCTTTCCTGCCCCTTCTTAAAGGTATCAAGCACGTTGAGTTCGGTGATATCGAGGCTATGAATCGCGCAATAACTAAAAAAACTGCGATGGTAATCATCGAACCGATTATGGGGGAGGCTGGAGTAGTTGTGCCACCGGCAGATTATCTGGCAGGGATTCGAGATATCTGTGATCGCACGGGAGCGCTTATGGTTTTAGATTGCGTTCAAACTGGGATGGGCCGAACTGGAGATTGGTTTGGTTATGAATACTCTGGAATTACTCCGGATGTTATTACTTTAGCGAAGGCTTTAGGTGGGGGACTTCCTCTATCGGCCATGATCGCTTGTGGGGCATCTTCTTATTTGTTCCAACCCGGAGACCACGGATCTACCTTTGGTGGAAATCCTGTAACTACTGCAGCATCTCTTGCAACAATTAAGTTCATTGAAAAAAATCAATTGATGGTGGCAGTCAAAAGACATGAAAAGCAGATAATGCAAGAGGTCGCTTTGATTCCTGGCGTGAGTGAAGTACGAGGCGCCGGCCTTTTGCTAGCGATTGAATTAACAACGCCGATTGCTCACGATGTTTTAGTTGCGTTGCGCAATAATGGTGTCTTGGTCAATGCGCCGACGGCAACAACTATTCGTATTGCGCCAGCCCTGACAGTGACTACTGCTCAAATCGCTACCTTCATTAGAACTTTTAGAAAGGTCATGGCCGATGTCAACTAAAAGCGTTTCAGCACGCAGAGCCAAAGCCATCGCCTTGATTGAGTCGGGTGTAGTTCACTCTCAATCTGATTTAGTCACCTTGCTAAAGAAATCTGGCTATGCCGTTACTCAAGCTACCGCTAGCCGAGACCTGGAAGAGATTGGTGCGGTACGGGCGCGCTCCAAATCCGGTGAATCGATCTATCAAATATCTGGAAGCACCGATGATGCTCTTGCTCGCGTATCGCCCATGCCTTCAAAGCTGATTCTCTCCGTCGATCACAGTGCTAATTTGGCCGTTATTCACACACCTCCTGGAGCCGCGCAGTTCTTAGCTAGCTCTCTAGATCATGCAGATCTAACAGGAGTTATAGGTACCATCGCCGGTGACGACACGATTATTCTTGTATCCAAGAAAGCCACCGGTGGCGCCCAATTAGCGAAAGAATTGCTCGCATATTCAAAGTCTACGATTGGGAAAAAATAGATGGCGCTGTGGGGTGGACGTTTCTCTCAAAGTAACGCGGATTCAACCTTTGCTCTTTCGCGAAGCGTCGATTTTGACTGGCGATTAGCCCCTTACGACATTCGCTCCTCCATCGCGCATCTACGTATCCTGCATGCCAGCGGAATAATCTCGGTGCACAGCGCAGAGGCTATTAAAGAGGCGTTGGATGAGCTATCTGCTGAAGTCGCTTCAGGTGATTTTGCGCCATTGCCAGAGGATGAAGATGTTCACAGCGCACTCGAACGTGGTTTGACCGAGAAATTAGGCGCTGTTGGTGGATTTCTGCGCGCAGGACGCTCGCGCAATGATCAAGTAACGACTGATCTAAGACTCTTTGCAATCGATCACATCCTTGAAATTGCAACGCTGATTACATCTTTGCAGGTTGCGATTTTAGATAAGGCGCAGGAGTATGTCCATGATAGCGCTCCAGGTTTTACACACATTCAGCATGCGCAACCAGTTTCATTTGGCCACGAGTTAGCAAAACATGCTCACGCATTTGCTCGTGATTTAGATCGAATTGATGATTGGTTGGAGCGCTCAGCAGTTAGCCCACTCGGTGCGGGAGCGTTAGCTGGATCCTCACTTCCACTTAATCCTGCTGCGACAGCAAAAGAGTTAGGTTTCAACTCAACTTTCGCTAACAGTATCGATGCCGTGAGCGATCGAGACTATGTTGCAGAAGCTCTCTTTATTCTCTCTCTTGTCGGCGTCCATCTTTCACGAATTGGTGAAGAGTGGACACTTTGGGCCTCGAGTGAGTTTGCATGGGCAAAAGTCTCCGATGCGTATTCAACTGGATCATCGATCATGCCGCAGAAAAAGAATCCCGATATTGCCGAGTTGGCTCGCGGTAAATCAGGACGTTTAATTGGAAATCTGGTTTCGGTACTCACAATGCTGAAAGGTTTGCCATTTGCCTACAACCGCGACCTGCAAGAAGATAAAGAACCCCTCTTTGATAGCATCGATACGTTACTTGTTCTCCTTCCTGCAGTTACAGGAATGATTGCAACGACTGAATTTGATCGCGAAAAAATGGCGCTGGCCGCACCTCTTGGCTTCTCATTAGCAACCGAGATCGCTGACTACCTGGTACTCAAGAAGATTCCATTTGCCGTAGCCCACGAAGCAGCGGGAGCATGTGTTGCACTTTGTGAATCCACCGATCGCCAGCTTCATCAACTCACTAATTCCGAACTTCTAGCTATTCACGTCGATTTAGATGAGGGCGTGAGGGACGTGTTAACCGTTCACGGGGCACTCAATTCCAGAACAACTGCAGGTGGCACAGCGCCAGAGCTTGTGGCTGAGCAGATTAAAGCGGCTAAGAAATCCAACCTTGCTCAATTGCAGTTAATTACCAGCAAGCAAACTAGCTTTATGGAGATGATGCGTTCATGAACTTATTCGAAGATTTACGCTGGCGTGGCCTCATTGCGCAATCCACCGATGAAAAGGC
>CAXNCU010000083.1:0-5045 GCA_964200985.1 Candidatus Planktophila sp. | reverse complement strand
ACGATAGTTACATCTTCGCCGCGCCCTTTTTGCGATGCCCGAACTGCGTCGGGATTTTCGCGCAGGAATTTTATGTCGATCATTTACTGATCTTTTCTCGCGGATATGAACCCAGGAAGCGGATGTCTTGGCAAATTGCACGCAGGGCTTCGATCGTCTCCTTTACTGGAGCATCAGTGGAGTGGCCCTCTGCATCAATAATGAAATGGTAGTGACCGAGCTCTAGACCTGTTGGGCGGCTTTGAATGAAAGTCAGGTTTACTTCGCGCTTAGCGAACTCGTTCAAGATATCGAGCAGTGCGCCGGCATGGTCGATGCCGATAAAGACAGCCAAAGATGTGCGATCGAGTCCTGTGGCCTTTGGTAGCGCCCCTGGCTTAGAAATCAAAACAAAGCGAGTGACGGCGCCAATGTTGTCGCCAATGTTGTCGGCGATAACTCGAAGTCCATAATGCGCTGCAGCTACGGGGGCGGCGATCGCGGCATCGAATTCGCCGCGGCCTATGGCCTCTGCGGCTGCTGCCGTTGATGCTGTCGCAATTAATTCGGCCGTTGGATAGTTCAAGGCGATATATGCACGGCATTGAGACTCTGCATGCGGGTGAGTTGCAATTCGGCGGATATCAATCGAATCATCTTTGACCATTAAAGCGAAGGAGACGGGCAAAGTTACTTCGCCAACGATTGATAGTGGCGTGCCTGTTGCAAGCTCATCGAGAGTTCTGGCAACCACGCCTTCGACTGAGTTCTCAATTGGAACTAATGCAAAGTGGGCCTTCCCAACGCGGACTGCATCAAGGGCTGCAGTTACGTTTGCGTAAGGAATCAGGGAGTCATTTGAAGAAGTGATCTTTTTTAGCGCCGCTTCGGTAAAAGTTCCCTTTGGGCCAAGATATGCATATGTACTCACTTGCTAATGATACCCGAGCGTTTTGCGTGCAAATGACGGATTATTTGTAATTAAAACCTCAACGCCATTATCTGAACAAAAACGCATGTCATCAGCGTCATCAACGGTCCAAACAAAGAGTTTTCTGTGATCCTGGGTCAGTTCGGGCTTTGATCGAAGAAACTCCACGCTCGGACCTAAGTATTGAGCCGAAGTAAATCGGCGCATAGGGCCATTGAAACGATCCTCTAAGAGGGCCACCGTTGGTTGAAGTGGATCGATCTTTCGAATATTTTCAATGGCCAGCCATGAAAATGACATTATTGTTATCGCAGACACAAATGGCGCTTCATTGATGAGTTGCATTACTTTCTTTTCAACTGCACTACCAGTTGGAACTGGATGTTTGGTTTCAATTGCCAGCTCTTTATTGTTGTCTTGGGCGAGCTCAAGGAGTTCTTCCAATAAAATTGCCTCTGGGTAGTGGCGCTTAATCTCCGTGTAGTCCATTTCGGCAATTCGACCCGAATAACTCGCGATTCGCTTCATATCGGCGTCATGCCAAAGGAGTAACTGGTTATCTTTTGTGATTCGAACATCACATTCAAAGCCATCTGCCCCAACATCGAGGGCTCCTCTGTATGCACGCATAGTCATCTCAGGGAAATCAATGGAGGCTCCGCGGTGCGCATAAATCTTCATGATTAAAGATTAACAGGGGTTAGGCTTACCTCTTATGGGCGGCTTTTTCTTTGACAGCAAAGCGCGCTCAGCGCTGGGATTAGTGCGTAGCGGTAATGAAGATTCGGCATTTGTTTCAGGTCGCCTGTTAGCTGTTGCCGACGGAATGGGCGGACATGCCGGTGGTGAAATCGCATCAAGGATTGCAATCAGAACACTCCAATCACTTACTCCAATGCTCACCGATGTAACTATTGACCCGGATTCGACGCAGGATTTACTCCTTAACTCACTCCACACAATTGACTCTGAGATTGGGGAGTATGCAAGTGAGGCCGTAGAAGTTCGTGGCATGGGAACAACGCTGACAACTATTTTGCTTCACAACGACTGCGTTGCTCTATTACATGTTGGTGATTCACGCTGTTATCGCCTTCGAGCAAATACTTTTGAGCAGTTAAGTAATGACCACACTGTTGTTCAAGAACTCTTAAGTCAAGGTGCAATAACACCAGCTGAAGCGCTCGAACATCCTCAGCGATCTGTTTTAACTCAGGCACTGATGGGGGATGGAAATATTGTCCCCCTTTTGCAAATCTTTGATGCAAAAGAAGGAGATCGCTACTTGCTATGTAGTGATGGTTTATCGGGTGTTTTGACCGAGAGAGAGATCAAGGTTTTCCTCAAAAAAAGTAATAAAGAAGATGCGATTAAAGCTCTTGTTGATGCTACTTATATTCAGGGTGCCCCTGATAACGTCACTATTGTCATTTCGGATATCACTCTTGAAGAAGTGAAAGTTAATGAAGTTTTGGGAGCTGCGCTGTGATCAACTCGCTATTAGGTGACCGCTACAAACTCGGCGAAATGATTGGCACGGGAGGAATGGCTGATGTGTATGTCGCCGAAGATACTCGCCTCGCCCGCCAAGTTGCAGTTAAGGTTTTGCGAAGTGATTTAGCTCGGGATCCATCCTTTGTTGCGCGCTTTAGAAAAGAGGCGCTAGCTGCTGCGGGTTTAAATCATCCGGGAATCGTCGCTGTTTATGACTCAGGAGAAGAGCCTGCTCCGTACATTGTTATGGAGCTCGTCTCTGGACATACTTTGCGCGAATTAATTCATAAAGGCGAGAGAGTTCCATTAAAACGCGCCCTTGAAATTGGCGAAGGTATCTTGGCCGCCCTTGAGTATTCACACGAGCGCGGCATTGTCCACCGCGATATTAAACCTGCGAACATCATGATTACCGATCAAGGCGATGTCAAAGTTATGGATTTTGGTATTGCCCGTGCCCTGGCCGATCTTGGCGCAACACTAACTAGTACGTGGAATATTGTTGGTACAGCGCAATACTTATCTCCAGAGCAGGCACTTGGAGAAGTTGCTGATCTGCGCAGCGATATCTACTCAACTGGTTGCTTGCTCTACGAAGTACTAACTGGCAAGCCACCATTTACTGGAGAGACGCCCGTATCGATTGCTTACCAGCATGTCTCTGGTGTTCTTGTTTCTCCTAGCGAGCTTGTGCCAGATCTGCCGGTGGGTATTGACGTCGTATTGAGTGTGGCACTGGCTAAAAAGCCAGAGGATAGGTATCAATCCGCTGGGCTTATGCTCGATGATTTGTACAAGATTGCCGCCGGTCAGGTCTTAACGACAAAAGCTCCACGGGTAAAGATTTCTCGCCGCAAAATATTAATCACTGCTCTTTCATCTCTGGTTGCTATAGCAACTATTGGCGCTGCTCTCTTTTTGACCCGTCCTTCGAGCGATATAACTACCTTCCCGCAGATTCCTAACGTTGTTGGTCTATCTCAAGCAGATGCCCAAGCGATGCTGTCGGATTATGTTGTCACTATTGCTCGCGCCCATGATGCTCGAATTCCCAAAGATCGTGTGGCAAGTCAGATTCCTCTTGCGACAACAAAGGCTCAAAAGGGTTCGGGTGTTGTATTAACTATCTCTGATGGCCCAGGGGATGCAATTGTTCCCGTTGATTTAATTGGAATGTCCTTAGTTGATGCCCGAGCTGCATTATCTGCAGTTGGTTTATTGGTTGCTCAAACAGAGGCGGTTCCATCGGATGAACCGCTAGGTACTGTTTTGAAAGTTACGCCTGAGGTTGGCTCAAACATTACCGCTGGTAGCGGAGTTATTTTGCAGATTGCAAGCGGACAAGTAGAGGTTCCAGATCTAATAGGTGTTGATGCAATCCAAGCAAAAACTATTCTCGTGCAAGTTGGTTTCTTGGTAAATGAGATTGAGGCCTACGATGCCACCTTGCCAGTCGGAATTGTTATTAGACAGGCCCCTGACGCTGGTACAACACAAACAATCGGCAAGTCAGTAACAATTACAATTAATATCGCGCCTTAATTTTTACTTCCAACAACTGGTGAAAGGCCAACTGCTTTTTCGCGGGCGTTTTTATCTCCACACTCGTATAACCAGTTAGCCAGCATTGCATGTCCGTGCTCTGTTAAAACCGACTCTGGATGAAACTGCACACCCTCTATTGGCAGGCTCTTGTGGCGCATCGACATTACTATTCCTGAATCGGTTGTACTTGTAATTTCAAGATTATCCCCAACCGTCTCACTCTCTACACATAAGGAGTGGTATCGCGTTGCAGTAAACGGCGATGGTAGGCCAGCTAATACGCCCTGCCCTTTATGGTGAACCAGAGATGTTTTTCCGTGAAGTAGTTCCGGTGCGCGCGAGACACTCGCACCAAATGCAACACCTATAGCTTGATGGCCCAGGCACACCCCAAATAAAGGAATTCTTTTTTCTGCGCAGTATTTAATCATCGCAACACTGATACCCGCTTTTTCTGGGGTTCCAGGCCCTGGAGAGATAAGCACCCCGTCGAAATTACTAGCCTCTTCGGCCAGCACCGCATCGTTTCGAACGACGGTGCACGCAGCCCCTAACTGCCCCAAGTACTGCACCAGGTTAAAGACGAAGGAGTCATAGTTGTCGATAACGAGGATCTTTGTTGCCATAGGAGCATTCTTACTCATGGTGTATCTTTCATGTATGCCTAAATCCAAGCTCCGCAAGAAGGTCATCGAAAAACACACCCATGAGGCACAGGTTGTTGTCGATGCCCCACACGCACCAGAGGAGAGCCCTGCATGGCTGGCTCCGACTATGGTCGCGGGCTTCTTGGTAGGCCTTTTCTGGATCGTGACCTTCTATGTCACCCAGACTAAGTATCCAATCCCGGGTATTGGCGCTTGGAACATGATTGTTGGCTTTAGCTTTATTGGTGTGGGCTTTTCACTTGCCACCAGGTGGCGTTAAAAGCTCTCTAATTACAACGGTGTAACTCTCTCCACATTGTGGATAGGTGCTGTGGATAAGTTTTAGCGTCTCTTTAATACAAGCTGGGAGCTAATAAGCCCGCCGATCAATCCGCCAAGGTGGGCCTTCCAATCGACACCGCCAAGTGCGAAGCCGATTGCAAAGTTAA
>CAXNCU010000082.1:0-5166 GCA_964200985.1 Candidatus Planktophila sp. | reverse complement strand
TCGGCTGGACCAAACCAATCAATGGCAGTTGAAATTAAATGCGGCTGAAGATCTAGTAACTGTCCCCCACCCTCTTCAGCGCTCATATTTTCACGCCATGACGTTGGATTTAAATCTGGCCGAAAACGTTCGAACCGTGATTCCAATCGGTGAATAGTTCCGAGCGCGCCAGATGCAAAGACGCGTTTAATAGTGAGCGCATCGCTATCCCAGCGACGATTAAAGAAGGTAGAAACCGGTACTCCTGCGGCAAGTCCAGCATCAATAATTGATTTGGTTTCAGCAAAGGTTCGACCCATCGGCTTATCGACGACCACAGGAACGCCTGCTGATATCGCAGTCAATGCATTGGCGGCATGTGCCAAGTTCGCCGATGCAACTATTACTAAATCAAGCTCATGCTTAACAAGTTCCTCAACCGATGAAACTACTGTGACATTGGGAAAGTCTTGCACGGCATGAGAGATGCGCAGCGAATTTGTCGTTGCGACCGCAACGACATCAAACCCGCAACCCTTGAGCAATGGCGCGTGAAAGTACCTGCCAGCTAATCCATAGCCAGCGATTCCTACGCGCAAGGTCAACTACTTACTCGCCAACTTCGATGGCCACCAAATCTTGCCACCGATGTCATAGGCAAGGGCGGGGACCAGGATTGTGCGAACGATAAGCGTGTCGAGTAAAACGCCAAAGGCGACGGCAAAGCCGAGTTCTGCCAAGAAGACTAATGGCAAGATGCCAAGAACGCCGAACGTCGCGGCCAACACAATGCCCGCTGACGTAATAACTCCACCAGTAACTGTTAGGCCCTTTATGACTCCAGCCCGCGTGCCGATTTTTGCACTTTCTTCTCGTACTCGAGTCATTAAGAAAATGTTGTAATCGATGCCGAGGGCTACAAGGAAAATAAATGCAAAGAGAGGGAAGGAGGTATCTGCGCCCTTGAAGTGGAAGATATGTTCAAAGACGAGTTGGCATGCGCCTAACGTTGCAAAGTAAGAGAGAACTACCGTTGACAAGAGTAGGAATGCAGAGATGATGCTTCGAAGCAAGAGTCCAAGAATAAGCGTGATTAACACTAAGACAATCGGAATGATTGTTTTATTGTCATGATCGGCGGCTACATCGGTATCAAATGCCACTGCAGTTGATCCACCAACTAAAATCTCAGGATCTATGGCGTGTACCGCGCTTCGAATTGTGGGAATCAACTCACGTGCAGCTGTTGAATCTGGATTGAGGGAAAGCGTTGCATTTAAAATAACCTGTCCATTTAATACTTTAATTGCAGGTAGAGGTTGACCAGGAATGGATTGTCCGGCTCGCATTGGCTCTACCGAGGCGATACCTGAGACCGACATCAGTGCAGCCGTTACCGCATCTACAGAGTTTTCTTTAACAATAACTTCTGTCGGCTGTCCCGCTCCTCCAGGAAAATGCTGACCTAAGAGCTCTAAGCCAATAACCGAATCCTGTTTTTTGGTAAAGGAATCGGCGGTAGATAGACCTTTTGCATTTAACGTAGTTGAAAACCCAGCAAGGATGACGAGAAAGATTGATGTCGCAATCCATAGCTTACGAGGACGCTTTTCAACA
Organism: Candidatus Planktophila sp.; assembly: GCA_964200985.1. Taxonomy (GTDB): domain Bacteria; phylum Actinomycetota; class Actinomycetes; order Nanopelagicales; family Nanopelagicaceae; genus Planktophila. The sequence continues at coordinate 3,570 of CAXNCU010000082.1, read as the reverse complement.
CCTGCTCCAATTTTCGCCCACGTGCCCTCTAGCTGTGAGTTCACGTCATCAAAGCGCGGAATTCGCGGCCAGAAGATCCAGCGACCAAAGGCCACAAGGAGTGCCGGCAGCAACGTTAAAATCGTAATCATCGAGGCCGCGATTCCAATTGCACCGACTGGGCCAAGACCTCTGTTATTTGAAAGTTCGCTGAGTAATAGAACTAACAAACTAACGATTACTGTTGCACCCGATGCAAGAATCGGCTCGAATACTCCTTTATATGCAGCTTTCATTGCATCGAATCGAGACTCATAGTGATGGAGCTCTTCGCGATAGCGTGATATTAAAAGAAGTGCGTAATCAGTGGCCGCACCTAAAACAAGGACTGAGAGAATTCCTTGAGACTGTCCACTTAAGTCAATGGCATTGTTCTTGGCTAAGAGATAAACGATTCCACCGGCCGTCGATAATGCGATAAGAGATGAGAAGAGCGGCAGAATCCATAGAACGGGTGAGCGATAGACAATAATTAAAATAAGAGCAACAACTACAAGGGTTGTCAGGAGTAGTGATGAATCGATACCGCCAAATGCACCAAAGAGATCTCCGAGAAGTGCTCCAACACCAGTTACATTTGCTGTTAAGCCATTTGCTTTTCCATATGCAGCTGAGTCTTCACGTAAAGTTTTAATGATCTCGGGTAATACCGGCTTTTTGTTTGGCAACAGATCTCTGGCTGAATCAAAAGTTATTGGGAGACTTACGAGTATCGCCTTCTTATCATCAGATGCAAAAGCAAAGATTGGTTGATCTGGAATTAAATATTTCGAGATTGGGATATCTGAGCCCTTGATAGGAGTTGCCCCCAGGCGGCTCAGGTGTGCATTTAACGCCGCTACTTTTGCATCATCGACCTCTCCAAGATAGAGAACTAAAGTTGGAAGTGTCTGTGTCTGGTCGGCAGAAAACTGAGTAATGATCTTCGATGCCTGTGTAGATTCGGCGTTCTGAGGCAAAAACGCAGAATTATCATTCTCTTGAACCGTTGAAAGAGAGCCAAATAGAGGTCCGAATACGCCACTGGCTCCAAACCAGATAAAGATCACGATGAGAGCTGTGATAAATGGGCGGCGGCTTTTTTTTCTAACTGGTGCAGACACGGTGAAATCCCCTTTGGATTGGTATGCAGGCAATCCTACCTTTAGGCTAGGTGAGTGCCTGTTTTAGCCAGCCCTAGCCAAACCCCCATCGCTCTCACGCGTCATGGATTGATCGATTACTCAAAGGCATGGGATGTTCAGCGAACGATTCATGGTGAAGTCGTTGATAAGAAACGGCCCAATACCCTTTTACTTTTGCAACACCCTTCCGTCTATACGGCCGGGCGCCGTACTCAGGAAACAGAGCGTCCTCAAGATGGAACCCCTGTCATTGATGTAGATCGAGGCGGAAAAATAACCTGGCATGGTCCTGGTCAGTTGATTGGCTATCCCATAGTTCGTCTTGCCAAACCAACTGAGCTCGTTGGATTCGTTAGAGAAATCGAAGCGGGGCTTATTGCTGTTTGTGATGAGCTAGGGATAAAGGCGCAATGTGTCGCCGGTCGGTCGGGTGTGTGGATTCGCGATGAGAAGGGCGATCGAAAGATTGCAGCTATCGGAATCCGTGTTGCAAAGGGTGTGACCATGCATGGCTTTGCCTTAAATATCTGTCCGGATTTAACTCCCTTCACCCAGATCATTCCATGTGGAATCCAAGATGCCAAAGTAACATCTATGGAAAAAGAGCTAGGTCGAACAATTTCAGTCGAAGAGGTAGCACCGATTGTAGAGCGCCATATATTTGAATCTCTTAAGAAGGTGAGCATATGAGCATCGAGCCACAGGGTCGCAAGATGATCCGCATAGAGGCTAGAAATGCTTTGACACCAATTGAGCGCAAGCCTGAATGGATTAAGACCCGCGCCAATATGGGTCCTGAGTTCACACGTCTTGCATCACTAGTAAAGAGTGAGGGTCTGCATACTGTCTGCCAAGAGGCGGCATGCCCAAATATTTTTGAATGTTGGGAAGATAAAGAGGCGACTTTTTTAATTGGTGGAGATAAATGCACAAGACGTTGCGATTTTTGCAACATCGATACTGGAAAGCCAGATCCCCTTGATCGCACCGAGCCACTCAAAGTCGCCGAATCAGTTAAATCGATGGGACTTGCCTATGCAACCATCACTGGTGTTACGCGTGATGATCTGCCCGATGAGGGAGCCTGGCTATATGCCGAAACAATTAGACAGGTTCATGAGCTCAATCCTGGTTGTGGTGTTGAGATGTTGGCCCCAGATTTTCATGCAAAGAGTGAGCTTCTAAATGAAATCTTTGAAACCCGCCCTGAAGTCTTTGCCCATAACCTAGAGACCGTTCCTCGAATTTTCAAAGAGATTCGCCCTGCATTTACATATGAGAAATCCTTACGCGTAATAACTATGGCACGCGATTTTGGTTTGATTACTAAGTCTAATTTGATTCTTGGCCTTGGTGAAACTCGGGAAGAAGTATCGCAAGCACTTATTGATCTTCGAAGCGCCGGCTGTGATTTAATAACAATCACGCAGTATCTAAGGCCGACTAACCGCCACCACCCAGTTGTGCGTTGGGTGAAACCAGAAGAGTTCGTTGAGCTTTCAACAGAGGCGACAGAGGCTGGCTTCCTCGGAGTGATGAGTGGACCTCTTGTGCGCTCAAGTTATCGCGCCGGTCGCCTTTACAAGCAGGCGATGGCAGCTAAGGCGACCCATGGCTGATCTCGTCTATCCCCCAGTTATTGTTGCAATTAAAACTCTCTGGAAATATTTAGGGATTAAATTTGATTTTCAAGGAGTAGAAAACATTCCCCGAAAAGATGGTGCGATTCTTGCTATTAATCATGTGAGTTACCTTGATTTTGCACTTACCGGAACTGCCGCCCTACCTGCCGGACGTTATGTTCGTTTCATGGCAAAGAAGGAAGTTTTTAATAACAAGCTCGCAGGTCCATTGATGCGCGGAATGCATCACATCAATGTCGATCGCGAAAACGGTGCAGCCTCTTTCGTTGCAGCCCTACGTGCATTAAAATCTGGAGAGATTATTGGAATCTTTCCCGAAGGAACCGTTTCAACGAGTTTTGAAATCAAGGGTTTGAAATCAGGTGCCGTGCGTCTTGCGATGGGAGCTGGCGTCCCAGTTATCCCGACCATCATCTGGGGAAGTCAGAGAATCTGGACTAAAGGTGTCAAACGAAATCTTCGCCGCCAATTCATTCCAGTAACGGTCGTATTCGGTGAACCGATTTTCTACAAAAAGGGTGATGATCTCGAAATTGCAGAGGCTCTCCTCCGACAAAGACTTATAGAGATGCTCCACCAAGTCCAAGATAACTACCCTGATAGCCATGTGGGCCAGCGCTGGGCACCTACCCGTCTTGGTGGAACCGCCCCTGCCCCACTAAACTAAGCGACATGTTTAAGAGAAAAGCAAAAGAAAAGAAGATTAGAGCCCCTCGTTTTCAAACTTTCCGTGATGCTTACAACGTCACCAAGGTTGTAAAACC
>CAXNCU010000081.1:0-5169 GCA_964200985.1 Candidatus Planktophila sp. | reverse complement strand
GACTCAATAAGATCCGATGCATTTTCGCGCGAGCGTGCGAGTTCGCGACGTACTAACTCTGCATCTAGTCGTATCTTCATTCGTAGTTGTACCTATTAAAGTCCGTCTATTGAGGAGAGAGCAGTTGAAAGTTTATTATGGAGCTCTTCAAAGCGTTGGGCGTGATCGTTGATCGCCATTGAATCGATCTCAACAAGCTCATTGCGAACCTCTTCAACCAAACTCTCTCCATTAATTGGGCTATCCATTTATTTACTCGCCTTCTTAGCCGTGGATTTCTTGGCTGCAGCCTTTTTCGCTACCGGTTTTTTAGTTGACGCCTTTTTTGTTGTCGGTTTAGTGGCGCTCTCTTTTTTTGAATCTGCCTTTAAACGAGCTACTTCCTCTTTAAGCGCCTCGAACTCACCGCGCTTAACAAAGCCCATCTTGGAGACCGAACGCTCAACTTCATCCTCAATCTTGATTTTTAGCGCCTCTCCACCCTCACGAACCCACTGATTTACGGCAGAGGCAACTTCAGTTGCACTCTTATCGCCATCGGTGACCTTCGTCAGATATGTGCGCAGGGTTGAGAAAATGTCATTGGCCATAGAGGCAAGAGTACCTATATCCGCGCAATCTCAATCGCTTCTACTTGCCAACGACTTGCAAGGCCTGATGCGTTCTGGAAAAAGCGGCGATGGACACTTCCAGATACCTCAATCCACTCATCGGGTTTGAGGGTTAGAGCACTTCTCCTAGCCTTGGCGCTCCAGGCGGCGATATCCAGGGTATCTACACCCTTGCCACGTTCCCTAGCGATTATCAGCCGAAACTCAACGACGGTATCACCGCTTGGCAGCTCCTTCTGAATGGCTTTGTCCGATACCCGCCCTCTCAGTAGTAGATCATTGAGTGAATAGTCGGGCTCAATATCTGCGATCTCTTTCTTCTTTTTAACCATTGTGTTGCCCCCTGTATCTGGTGTGGAGAACCCAGAATCGCGATAGGCGCTGACAGATCGACTTTCGAAAAAAACACAGTGTGGATAAATCTATTGAGCTACAGCTCTGGTTGTGGCCCTGCTCCTACATTTCCATAACGGTGATTAGTGATCGAAACACTCTGCTCGAGTAGCCATCGTGGTGTCTCGACGTCTCCACGCGCAGCTATAGGACGGACATCCACACTAATCCCACGCGTCAGTAGTTCGGCGATTGGAGCAGCTCCATCTCTGAGCCAACGCACTTTCGAGCAGTCACCAATCGGAGCGTTCGACCTATTGAACTCGACTTTCGTTCCAACTAAATTGGAAACCCACTCAATATATTCGATGACGCTTTTATCAACCGTAGAATCAATGCAAACAACAACGGGTTTTAAGTACGGGCGATATCTCTGATAATTACGCTCAACCTTTAATCCGGATCGATCTATCGCTTGCGACCCAGTACTTTGCCACCAATCTGTTGAAGAGCTTTGCGTGAGAGAAAGATCATTCATCGATTCCCATGAACGAAGATTATTTAAATAGTTTGAGCCTCCCGCTTTTGATGTAGCTCCCACACTGCTTCGCTTCCAACCACCAAAAGGCTGACGATTTACAACGGCTCCAGTTGTGCCTCGGTTGACATAGAGATTTCCTGCCTGAATTCGATCAATCCATTTTTCACACTCGGCTACATCGAGTGAATGGACGCCAGCAGTTAATCCGTAATTCGCGGTGTTCTGTATATCGATTGCAGTGTCAAAATCAGGAGCTTCTATAATTCCTAAGACAGGTCCAAACCATTCATTCATATGGCTCCATGCACCTGGATGAACTCCTATTTTAACTCCGGGTGACCAGAGATAGCCTGTTGAATCCAAAGCTTGCGGTTCTACCAACCAACTCTCGCCATCATCCAATGTGGTTAGCGCTCGAAGAAGTGCGCCAGTCGGTGGATGTATCAATGGACCAACGGCAGTCGATGTTAATTGCGACGATGCAGTTGTCAGGGTTTGAACAGCATCTTTGAGTTGATGAATGAAGGCGGGATTTCGGTAAACACCGGTTTCAACAATCGCCAAACTCGCTGCGCTACATTTTTGTCCGGCGTGACCAAATGCCGACTGAACTAAATCCTTAACAGCGTTATCAATATCGGCACTTGCTGAAATGAGGATCGCATTTTTTCCGCTAGTTTCAGCCAATAAGTTTAAATCCGACCTCCAAGAGGTGAACAGCTCAGCGGTTTCAAAAGCTCCAGTTAAAATTAGTGCATCTACTTGGCTGTGTGAAACTAAATACTTTCCAACCTCATCATCCCGAGTCGATACAAATTGCAAAACATCTTTCGGAACGCCAGCGCTCCACAGATTCTGCGCCATCAACCATGCGGTAGCGACGGTTTCCGGGGCAGATTTGAGAATAACTGTATTTCCAGCAGCCAGTGCTGCGCAGACGCCACCAAGTGGAATTGCAAATGGAAAATTCCATGGTGGCACAATTACAACTACTCCGACAGGCGTTGAACCCTGCTCCTTTTCACGTGAAGAGAGAGCATAGAAACGAGCGAAATCGATTCCTTCACTGACTTCGGGATCGGCCTCAGAGTAAGTCTTTCCGGCATCCCTAGACATCGTGGCAATAATTCTCGCTCTATTACTATCCATAAGATGCGCCGCTTTTGCCAAAATCTCTCCACGACCATGAGCTCCTAGTGAACTCCAGTTTGTTATCGCAAGACGTGCTGAATCAAAGGCCTTATCAACTAAATCTGAGTTGGCAACGCTGTATCGATACCACTGGCTACCCTGTTCATTTGGTGTTACTCCAATTTCAAAGTCTTCTAACGGCACTTCGTCTCCATCAATAACCAACGGAATAGTTAGCGTGTTATCGGAATAAATACTCTCCAACTCACTCTGTAATTTTTGTATAAAGAGTGGATTGGTTGCATCGCTATCGTTGGCGTTAATAAATATACCTTGTGAATACTTCTGCTCTGCATCTTCTAGAAGGAGGTTATGTCGACGCGATTTGGTCGAAATCGTGTGACGATCACGTACGGAGGCTAAAAAACGTTCTTTCTGCGCCGAAAATCCCGCTTTATCGCGTGCAATATCAAAGGATGCACGCAAATAGTTATCGGTAGAAGTATTCTCATCCAACCTTCGAACAAGATAGGCAACGGCCGTCGGAAAGTTCTCATATTGCGTTACGGGTGTATACAAAAGCACTCTAGGGGCACGCCTGGAGATAGATAGAGATTCAGCATTTGCCATTCCCTCTAACATCTCAATATCGAGTTGGCTCTCGACCCCTCGCATCTTTGCAACCTCAATCGCCCATGCGAGATGAAAAAGATTATGGCTAGCAATACCAATTCTTACCGCCTCAGAGTTCTCTTGCCGCAACGCACAATCGATCAGACGCGTGTAACTAGCATCAACGTCAGCTTTGCTCGCATACGGAGCAGGTACCCAACCATGTAGCTCTGCCTCTGCCTTTTCCATCGCTAGATTTGCACCTTTAACGAGGCGGATTTTTATTCGTGCGCCCGTCTTCTTATGGCGCGCAATCGACCACTGCACGAGATCAGAAAAGGCTCTATGTGAATCTGGAAGATATGCCTGTAAAACAATTCCCGCTTCCAGATTTTCAAACTCTGGCTCGCTCAGAACTTTCTTGAAAACATCGACTGTGATCGCTAAATCGCGAAACTCTTCCATGTCCAAATTGACGAAGACATTGTGTGCGATGGCTTGGGCGTATAGCAATCGCAGACGCTCTGCAGCGCGTTCAACTGATCCAGCATGATCGATTGTGATTAACTGACTTACAATCGAAGATATTTTTACCGATACATAATTTATGTGTGGACGTGCAACTAATTCCATAATCGCCTGCAAGCGTTGACTCGCTTCGTTCTCTCCCAAGACCGCTTCTCCTAAGAGATTTATATTGAGTTTGATTCCATCTTTAGCTCTACGCGCGATGTGTTTTTCAAGTAAGGCGCTTTCCGCCGGTAAAATTATTCCCTCGGCCGCCATACGGACTCGCTTGTGGACGACTCGCATAACTAAATCTGGAAAAATCAATGAGAACGGGGCGGCTAATTTGATTCCACAGTAATCCAAGGTTCCTAAGCCTTCGCGGCCAACGTTTCTTGCACTCCTTCGGAAGGTTTTTGCAGCTCGCCGCATTGAAGTTATTCGCATAACCTCATCTGTGAGCGACATCGTTAAATCAATTGCCTCTGAGTCTTTGAGAAGTTTAGAAAACCTTCGCCTATTTGCCTCATCATGACGGCTGCGTAATTTTTCGGACTCGGCAATCAACTCATTAACTAGATTTATCGCAGGCTCTACGGTCCAGTCAATATCCGTTGACGTTGCTAAGGGCTGCGCGGGCACGTGTTCAATGCTAACCATATTTTTACGCTGCACTTTCGAGAAAAACCATGTCAGCACTCAAGAAGCGAGCTAGAAGGGCTTTTAAGGTGAGAGGGAGGTCAATATGTGGATTTGGCAGTTGATAATTCGTCGTGCCAAAAAGGTTACCATGCCCCTCACTAATTAAAACTGTACTCCTCTTTCAACCAATTTAACCCCATGAAAGTAAAATTATTTTGTACGCTCTGATGCATCCGTGGTTTCTTCAACATCTAACGAGGCGCACTTTTCAAACCATTCTCGTGCCTCTTTAATGCGGCCAGCAGCCTCCAGAGCATCGGCGTAGGCGTAGCGAAGGCGTACCGCCCAATCCTCACTTTCATTAGACAAGTCTTTACATGTCAAAGTAACTACCGCGGCATCGAGTTCGCCAAGATCGCGACGGGCACCGGCTGCAACAATCCGCATCTCAATCTCTTCTGGCTTAGCTAATCGTTTTACTTCGGGAGATCCTGCAAGTGCTAATGCCTTAAGTGGATTACCCAAACCGCGTTCGCAATCTGCCATCACTGGCCACATTGTTACATCGCCTGAAATTCGATTGGCCGCTCGCAATTCCTTTAGCGCAATCTCATAAAAGCCTGCGCGGTATGCAGCAAGGCCAGCTGATTCGCGGACAACAGCTAGACGCCCTGCATGGTGGGCTGCGGCGACGCCATGCTTGTGAGCCAGAAGCGGATCACTATCGGCGTAAAGAGCTAAACATTCTAAATGTCGTGAAACTACTTTTGCATTCTCTGGAGAGAGTGATAA
>CAXNCU010000080.1:0-5173 GCA_964200985.1 Candidatus Planktophila sp. | reverse complement strand
TGTGACATCCGTGCCGATTTAACTTTAGGAAGCTCTTCGATGTGTGCCGATAATGTATAGCCATCGGTAGGTGCATTATCAACTGATGAAATTTGAGCACGGATATCTAACGTTCCAGTAGTGCAGTCTTTTTCAAGCCCGGCAGTTGTATAGAAACGCTCGATAAAAACCTTGTGCGTGGCAAATAGTTTTACGGAACGAGTAATACCACCATGCCACCATTGGTCTTGATCTTCAATAAAAGTTGCATCTGACCATTTAGTAACATCGATTCGAATTACATTCGATCCGCGACGAAGAAATTTAGTAATGTCGAACTCAGCGGAAAGCCTTGAATCTTTGGTTAGACCGACTTCAACTCCATTAATAAAGATAAGCGCCACTGATTCATATCCGCCTAGGTGTAAGACAATTCGTTTGTCCTTCCAACTCTCTGGAAGATCGAAATCACGCTCATAAACACCGTGCGGGTTTTGGGCCGGGACAAAAGGTGGTTGCTCCTCAAAGGGCATCTGAACATTTGTATAAATCGGCTTATCGAAAAAAACCTCACTTTCAGGTTGCATCGTCCAAAGCCCCGGAACGGGTATTGATGCCCATTTCTTGCCAAGACGATCTTTCGGACTATGGAGCAGCTGAAAGCGCCAGATGCCATCGAGTGAGATCTTCTCAATATGCTCGATATTGAGCATTGGCAATCGATTAACTGAAGTGGTCTCAGGACTCATCCAGTAGTTCGTAATCATGGGCTTTAGTCTGCCAGTTAGGCGCATTTGGCGCGAAATCTCCATGGGTTTACTAATTGGACATACTCTGGACATTCGTAGTTCACCCTAAATATGGAGAATAGGGCCATGAAATTCGAGAACGTGACCGATAGAGAGCTCAGTTGGCTCTCCTTTGATCAACGAGTTTTGGAGCTTGCTGAAGATCCGAGCATTCCCCTACTCGAGCGGCTTCGCTTTTTGGCCATCTTCTCCTCCAATTTAGATGAGTTTTTCATGGTGCGCGTTGCAACCCTCATGAGCAAGATTGAAAATGAAATCATCGCACCTAATGTTGCAGGTTTTGCTCCGAAAGATTTAATGGCTGAAATTTCTCGGAATACAAAGGAGTTGGTTGACAGACAGTCGAGAGTTTTCCACGATGACATCATGCCCAAACTTAAAGCCGAGGGTATTGAATTCCTGCATTGGGATAATTTGAATGAAAATGAGCAGGATTATGTTCATAGATTATTTACGGATCGAATCTTCCCCGTATTAACTCCTTTAGCCGTCGACCCCTCTCATCCATTCCCTTACATCTCCGGTCTGTCTTTAAATCTGGCGGTAATCGTAAGAAATCCAACAACTCATGAAGAGTTTTTTGCACGGGTTAAGGTACCTGAGATTCTTCCACGGTTTATCGCGACGGCAAAAAGCGGATCAACACGATTTATTCCTATCGAAGATCTCATCGCAGTTAATTTACAAGAACTTTTCCCGGGAATGATTATTGAAGAGCACTACGCATTTAGAGTTACTCGAAACCAAGATTTAGACCTCGATGAAGAAGAGTCAGAGGATATTTTATTGTCCCTTGAAGCTGAGTTGGCTCGCCGCCGTTTTGGTCCGCCAGTGCGACTTGAAATTGAGAGTGGCGTCGAAGCGCGATTAGTCGAGCGCCTGGCAAATGAACTTGGAATTAGTGAAGTCAATATCATTCATGCGCCATCACCCCTAGATCTCACCTCATTGCATAAGATTGCAGATCTTGGTTTTCCAAAGCTAAAGTTTGAAAAATTCAACTCACGAACGGCGCATGCTCTCTCTGAAGTCGACCCAGAAGACACAGATTTATTCTTTGCAGCGATTCGACAAGGGGAGATACTGCTCCACCACCCCTATGAATCCTTCACTTCATCGGTTGTACGCTTCCTAGAAAGTGCCGCCCAAGATCCACATGTACTGGCCATTAAACAGACTCTGTATCGAACTTCTGGAGATTCACCGATTATTGAATCGCTCATTGAAGCAGCTGAAGCTGGCAAGCAAGTCTTAGCGGTGATCGAAATACGCGCCCGATTTGATGAGCAGGCAAATGTGCGATGGGCAAGAAAACTTGAAGCCGCTGGAGTGCATGTTGTCTATGGACTTATGGGCTTAAAAACCCATGCAAAACTCTCATTGATCATTCGCGATGAACCCCAAGGCTTGCGTCGCTATTGTCATATTGGAACAGGAAATTACAACCCAAAGACTGCGCGTATGTATGAGGATTTGGGAATCCTGAGTACGGATATTGAATTAACAGAGGATTTAACGAAACTTTTCAATCAACTCTCCGGTTTTGCTCCACAATCGACATACTCACGATTACTTGTCGCGCCTCGAACGTTGCGTTCAGGAATTATCGAGCGGATTGATCGCGAAATTGCGAATGTAGGAGAAGGCAAGCCAGCAGGTATTCAATTTAAGCTCAATTCCATTCTCGATGAGCACTTTGTTGCAAAACTTTATGAAGCATCCCAAGCTGGAGTAAAAATCGATTTATTAGTGCGTGGTATTTGCGCCGTACAGCCAGGACTTAAAGGTATCTCAGAGAATATAACCGTTAAATCTGTTTTGGGTCGTTTCCTTGAACATTCGCGTATCTTTCACTTTGTTAATGGTGGAGATAGCGAATACTGGATTGGAAGCGCTGACTTGATGGGCCGCAACTTGGATCGTCGCGTAGAGAGCTTGATTCGCGTTGACAGAAAAGAGCACCACATAAGGTTGCAAGGGATTCTTGATCTAGGTCTCTCTGATCAAACTTCCAGCTGGGAGTTAACCGGTAAGCAGTGGGTAAGAAAAAGCTGCGATGAGCAAGGAAAGCCACTGAAGGATGTTCACACAATAATGATCAAACAATATGGAAAGAATCGGTAAATGAAAGATAGTGAAAATACTGTTATCTATGCAGCGGGCGCCGTTCTCTGGCGATTTGACGCCAAAAAGAATGTAGAGATCGCATTAATTCATCGCCCGCGCTATGACGATTGGTCCCTACCAAAGGGTAAATTAGATCCCAATGAAACAATGATTGGTTGCGCGCACCGTGAAGTCATGGAGGAGACTGGATATTCGGCAATCTTTGGACCTGAAATTGGACATGTGACATACATGGTCGATGGAACCACCAAACTAGCTAAATACTGGTCAGCACAGGCAGTTGGCGAGCCCACTGGAAAGCCAAATCCGCAAGAGGTGGATGAGATTTTGTGGCTATCTCCAGCAGATGCCCGAAAAAAATTAACTTTAGATGATGACCGTTCTATCGTTGATTTCTTCTGTGAGTTCGGCACTGGAACAACCCCACTTGTACTTCTGCGTCACGCAAAGGCAATCAAGCGGGAAGATTGGGATGGCGATGATGGCGATCGCCCCTTGGCCAATGTTGGACAGATCCAAGCTAAACGCCTTTTATCAAAGTATTTGCCCTATGGAATACAAGTGGTCCACTCCTCTGATGCAATGCGATGTATCGAAACTATCGAGCCAATGACGCGTGCCTTGAACATGCACCCGATTTTCTCAGCGGATTTGGGCGAGTATAAATTCGCTAAAGATAAAGAGGCCGCTCTCGATTACGCCCAGGATCTTATGAACAGCGGAGCCAGTGCGGTTATTTGTAGCCATAACCCAATACTTCCCAAGCTGTTAAAAAAACTAATTGGGAAAAAGAATTTTAAAGAGCTTGGTCAAGAGTTAAAACCTGGAGAAGCGTGGGTACTCCACCATAGGGGCGGAGAAATAATTGCAATTGACTGGGTTAGCGCCCCTAATACTTAAATTAACCCTGTAACCAATCGAGCCTTCGCAAAACTATTCCTTCACGAAGAGCCCAGGGGCATATCTCTAACTTTTCTATTTCCAAGGCCTCCATCGCGGCCCGAGCCACAATTGCTCCGGCAACAATCTGAAGCGCACGATTGCTAGATACTCCAGGTAATTCAGCGCGAACTTTATTAGGCATCTCGACCAGCTTTGTAGTCAATGCCTTTAAATTGGTAATTTCAAGAAACTTCGGATTTTCATTGAACCAATGTCCAGATAGTCGTGCCAAAGTTCTAAAAGTCTTGCTGGTTCCCACAAAATGATTAGCATCATGTGATCGAAGAATTGGCGGTAGGGATTCCTCCAATTTACTGGCTACAAAATCTTCAAGAAACTTCACATCTTTAATCTCGTATGGATCGCCGCTAAGGAAATCACGTGTGAGTCGAGCAGCACCAAAGGGAAGGGAGATGGCAGATTCCGGGTTTTCATCGATGCCAGTTGCGATCTCCAAAGATCCGCCCCCAATATCGAGAACTAGCAACTTTCCAGCCGACCAGCCCAGCCATCGGCGGACGGCCAGAAAAGTCATTCGAGCCTCTTCTTCACCCGTAAGAATCTGTAAATCAATCTGGTGTTGCTCATTAATCTCTTTGATGATTTGAGAGCCATTTTTTGCATCGCGTACTGCAGAAGTAGCGAAGGCTAAAATCTCATCAGTATCGTTTTCGTTTGCATGTAAGACGGCTTGAGATATCGCCTCATGCAGAAGCTTGATTCCATCAATGGAGATGCTTCCTGATTTATCAAGATATTGCGTAAGTCGGAGTTCAACCTTGAAATTCGTAGCAGGACTAGGCCTTGCACCTGGGTGGGCATCCATCACTTGTAGATGAATCGTGTTAGATCCCACATCCAATACGCCTAATCTCACGGGCACAACCTACCCTTTTGAGCTCCCAAGCTTCTCGATTTCAAGTTTTTGCAACTCACTGCCATAATTGCCGCTGGTCGCAAGATCGGTACGTGTTCGCACGTAGGCCTCTCTAGCTCAGTGGTAGAGCAGCGCACTTGTAATGCGCAGGTCGTCAGTTCAATCCTGACGGGGGGCTCGTAGTTTTAGTGAAGGGAATATTGATGCCTCACTTTCCTCATGACCAGTTCTCTGATGCTCTTGCTGCAAATGATGAGTACGTCAAGGGCTTTAAATACTCAGAGCTAACTGGTGTTGCTCAAAAAGGTATAGCCATCGTCACCTGTATGGATTCGCGCATAAATCCACTATCTGTTGTGGGCATGAAATCGGGCGATGCAAAAATTCTACGTAACGCTGGAGCACGTGTCACCGAGGACGTACTTCGAACACTGGTTTT
>CAXNCU010000079.1:0-5216 GCA_964200985.1 Candidatus Planktophila sp. | reverse complement strand
GTGGCCGTTATGCGCAATCTGCCGATATGCGCGAACTCATGGAAGCGTTTGAGGTTACGGGTAGTTCGCCAGCGCAGTCCCTGCCCGTGAATTGGAATATCGCACCAACTAATCCCATCTACATTGTTAGAGCCGATTCACGTGATCAGACCAAGCGAGCTTTGGCTACTGTCTCGTGGGGCTTGATTGCACCCTGGCTCAGCGAGCCGAACGATGCGAAGGCCTCGCAATCACGAGCAATTAATGCTCGTAGTGAATCGGTTCATGAGAAGCCAACTTTTCGAGCAGCATTTAAATCGACGCGATGCATAATTCCCTCTGAGGGCTACTACGAATGGGCAACAGCTCTGGGTAGATATGCACCTAAGCAGCCTTTCTATATTTCATCAAAAGATGGCGGGCAGTTACCAATCGCTGGGATCTGGAGCAGCTGGCGCACACCCAGTGGAGAGAGAATTGAAAGCGCTTCAATAATCACCCAGGAGGCTGTGGGCGAGCTCGCGCAAATCCATAACCGCATGCCGGTTTTCATGCCCCGTGATCGTTGGGCATCATGGTTGGACCCAGAGAATAATGAGATCGAAGTTTTGAGAGGCTTGATGAAAGTCACATCCCCAGAATCAATACTTACAGCCCACCCAGTATCACGTGCAGTCAACTCAGTGCTTAAGAATTCCAAAGAGTTAACGCAAGAAGTCGAATTAGGAGAGCCAGAAACCCTCTTTTAGCGATAGCCTTTTACTGCGATGACATCAACTGATTTAGTGAAAGAGAGCTCGGCGGATCGCGCTATCCGCTTCGAGCGTGATGCCCTTGTATTTACAAATCAGTTATATGCCGCAGCTCTTCGCTACACCAAGAATCCGCATGATGCTAAAGACCTCGTTCAAGATACTTACTTAAAGGCCTTTGCCTCTTTTCATCAATTTGAACCAGGTACAAATTTGAAGGCATGGCTATATCGCGTTTTAACAACAACGTTTATTAATACGTATCGCAAAGATCAACGACGCCCGCAAATATCTGGCGGTGAAATCGAAGATTGGCAGTTAGCCGATGCCGCATCTCACTCTAGCAATCTTGGAAAATCGGCAGAGGTCGAAGCGCTCGAGAATCTTCCCGACAGTGATATTAAAAGGGCCTTAAATGAAATCCCTGAGGAGTTTCGCATCGCAGTTTATTTAGCCGATGTTGAGGGTTTTTCATACAAAGAGATCGCTGAAATCGTGGGCGTACCTGCCGGAACCGTTATGTCTAGGCTTCATCGAGGAAGAAAACAGCTTCGCGAACGGTTAACAGAGTATGCAAAGGAGCTTGGATACACAGTCAAAGCTCCTCAAGCTTCGGCTTCAAAGCTTGCAACAAAGGAGGAAACTCCATGAGCAATTACGAGTTAACTCCATGTAATCAAATTCTTAACTCATTTGTGCCTTTGCTTGAAGGAAATACTGACATCTCGATGATTCATGCAGTTGAGACTCATCTCTCAGAGTGTCCTGATTGCGCTGCTGAATTAGCGCACGAGAAGAAAATGCGCGAGTTGCTACAAAGTGTTTTACGTAGAACATGTTGCGAAAGCGCACCGGATGAACTCCATGATGCGATTTTCCAGCAGATTCACACTCAAATGGCTGGAACGTTTACAACAGGCATGACGACCGAGTTTAAAATGACCGAGATTTCTATTGAAATCGATGAGTTTGGTAATGTCGAGCATCGAGAAATAACAATTGAACATACAGAAGAGATTCGTTATCTCAATGATGATTCAGATGGAAATGGAAGATAGGACATGAAGCCGGCCGAGGAAATCATTGGTGCCGTTGGATTTTCCGTTATGGAGGTCCGCCCGGGTGATACATCCCTTGCCTTAGGCGTTGGAGACTTGCCAATAGTTGCCCAATCTCATCTCGTCAATCTTATGGAGCACGCGGCGGTTATATCTCTTGACGAATATCTAGAACCTGGTGAGACGACGATAGCAATAAGCATGGAGATTATTTCTTTAGCTCCCGCTGAAATCGGAGCCGAGCTACGTGCAACATCACGCTGCATCGAGGTCGAGAACAAAGAGTTAACTTTTGAATGTGAAGTCTATGAGGGCGAACGCCAAGTAGCTGCAGCTATGATAAAAAGAGCGACGGTAGAGCGAGTATCTTTTCTCGCACGTACCGCCGCTCAGTCACTAATTAATTAAATTTACTTACGCCTTCTTTGTTGCCCAGAAAATCTCAGCGATCTCATCGATCTTTGAGATGAGCTTATCTGCCACTGCAACATCTTGAGTTCCCTTTGTTCCTGCAGCGCCAGCAAGCTTTGTCGCCTCATTAAATAGTGAGTGCAGTTGAGGATATGCCTCAAAGTGTGGAGCCTTGAAGTAATCGGTCCATAGGACCCACAGGTGCTCTTTTACTTGATGTGAGCGCTCTTCTTTGATTGCTACAGAGCGTGAACGGAAATCTGCATCGGTATTGGCGGCGTACTTTTCCATGCATGCCTTTACAGATAGAGCTTCAATCTTTGCTTGAGCTGGATCGTAAACACCACATGGAAGGTCGCAGTGCGCGTAGACGGTTATCTTTGGTGCAAACATGTTTTCTCTCCCTTAAAAATTTCGCGTGTCAGACTTACAAGTGACAGACTACCGTTCGTGAGCAAATTTGGCACAGTCAGGGTCCAAGGAGAGTCAATGGCTCCTGCCTACAGAGATGGCGACTGGCTGTTCGTGCTCTGGATGCAAGAGCCGCCCAATAGAGCTCCCCTTGGAAGCGTTGCCGTAATCGAGCGCGAAGATCGTCCAGGTATATTTCTCATTAAAAGAATACAAAAATCACATGCTGGAAATTACTGGGTCGAAGGTGATAACAGTGAAAGCACTGATTCACGCACGTGGGGTTGGATTACACCGAGTGAAATAGTTGGACGAGTCTTGTTTCGCTATCGAAAAGGAAAAGCGATTAGCGAGTAAAAGCTTCAAGCATTAAGGCTTTTTGCTCATCCTCATGCAAGTGATGATTCCCGGTTGCCGGTGATGCCGTTGCGCGACGTGAAACACGACGTAAAATTCGAGCTCCAAATCCGCGACCACCGTGTTGCTCCG
This sequence comes from Candidatus Planktophila sp., assembly GCA_964200985.1. GTDB lineage: Bacteria > Actinomycetota > Actinomycetes > Nanopelagicales > Nanopelagicaceae > Planktophila. The sequence continues at coordinate 2,116 of CAXNCU010000079.1, read as the reverse complement.
ATGTGCGAAGTGCAACTTGGGACCATGGGCCTTGATTTGCCGGTTCATCTTGAACCCACAGCAAATTAGCATTCGGATGTTTATTGGCCTCGGCAATCATTTCATCGATTGGCAATGGATACAGAAGTTCTACGCGAACAATCGCTGTTGACGTTTCGCCATTCTTTACACGTTCTGCAACTAAGTCATGATAAATCTTGCCTGAACAGAAAATTAACCGCGTTGCGTTCTTAACAGTTTCATCTGAAATAACCGGACGGAAATGACCACTTGTAAAATCAGCCAGTGAAGATGCCGCTGCACGCAAGCGCAACATTGATTTAGGTGTAAAGACAATTAAAGGTCGACGAGTTGGATTTAGTGCATGCCAGCGCAAAAGATGGAAGTACGAGGCCGGAGTCGATGGTTGAGCCACAGTCATATTTTGCTCTGCGCATAGCTGTAAATACCGCTCAATGCGCGCCGATGAATGATCGGGGCCTTGGCCTTCATAGCCATGTGGAAGTAGCAGAACAAGCGATGATCGCTCTCCCCATTTTTGCAGTGCTGAGGAGATAAATTCATCAATAATTGTTTGAGCGCCATTAGCAAAATCGCCAAATTGGCCCTCCCAGAGAACTAGGGCATCCTCACGCTCAGCGCTGTATCCATACTCAAAGCCCATCGCTGCATATTCACTCAGCAGAGAATCGATGACAAAGAAATGATTCTCATCGCTATTGAGTGCGCGAAGCGGTGTCCACTCGTTGCCATTTTCTTTATCGATAATGACTGCATGGCGATTACTAAATGTTCCGCGCCTTGAATCTTGGCCAGCAAGACGTATTGGTCGATCCTCTTTTAAGAGAGAGCCAAAGGCGAGCATTTCACCCGTTGACCAATCAATTGAATCATCGTTAAGAGATTCAACGCGCTTGGCCAATTGAGGAAGTAGCTTAGGGTGGACATTAAATCCTTCGGGAATCGCCGTCTGCGTCGCAGCAATTTCGCGAGCTAAACTCTCGCTAATTGAGGTAATAATCTCATGCGCATCGGGCGCGACGGGTGCCTTAAAATTCGGATCAGACTCTGTGTGCAGGTTATTTACTGCAGCATAAACCGCTTCTAGTTGGTTCTGATAATCGCGCGCAACTTCATCTGCCTCGTCTAGTGAAATATCTCCACGTCCAATAAGGGCTTCGATAAAGAGGGTTCGTGTTGAACGTTTAGCATCAATCATTTTGTACATCAGTGGCTGAGTGAAACTAGGTTCATCACCTTCATTATGACCACGACGGCGATAACAAACCATGTCGATAACTACATCTTTTTTAAATGCTTGACGGTATTCAAAAGCTAAACGTGCAATGCGAACACAAGCCTCTGGGTCATCACCGTTAACATGGAAAACCGGTGCCTGAATGATTTTGGCAAAGTCCGTTGAATACGTTGAGGTGCGTGATGCGTGTGGCGACGTCGTGAAGCCCACTTGGTTATTTACGACGATATGAATCGTTCCGCCAGTGCGATAGCCCGCTAACTGCGACATTTGTAGAACTTCAGCGTTTACGCCTTGTCCGGCAAATGAGGCATCACCGTGTAGTAGGACGGGCAGTACCGAGTAAGCATTTTTGATATTTAATCTATCCTGCTTGGCTCGGACAATTCCCTCTAGAACGGGGTTAACTGCCTCAAGATGTGATGGGTTGGCCGCTAAGTAGATCTTGGTAGTTGCACCCGAGTGAGAAGTGAAAACTCCTTCAGTGCCTAAGTGGTACTTAACATCGCCAGAGCCTTGTACCTGGTTTTCGGCGTAATGGCCCTGGAACTCTTGGAAGATCTGACCATGTGATTTGCCAGCGATCTTTGCTAATACATTTAAACGCCCGCGGTGCGGCATTCCGATACAGACTTCAACAAGACCTTGATCTGCAGCACTCGATAAGACGGCATCGAGCAATGGAATGACAGATTCGCCACCTTCGAGTGAGAAGCGCTTTTGTCCAACAAACTTTGTTTGAAGGAAAGTCTCAAATGCTTCTGCGCCATTTAGTTTATGCAGGATTCGAAGATGTTCTTCAGGGGCAAATTTCTGCGCGCCAACTTCGACTTTATTTTGAATCCATTGGCGCTCTTC
>CAXNCU010000078.1:0-5232 GCA_964200985.1 Candidatus Planktophila sp. | reverse complement strand
ACAGTTGCTTGGGTAATCTTTTCATTGCCAAGAGTTGCCGCCGAGCCAACTTGAGAACAGCCGGTTAATAAAATCGCAGTTACTACGCTCATTACGGCCAGAAACTTCTTCACTATGAACTCGCTTTCGGTGGTGGGCACAATTGGTTGAGGGCCTCAATGACCCAGGCCAGAAGAGAAGTATCCACTATTACGGGAGCGTTCTCGGACGGATTCCATGTGTCAGGCTTCTTTAAGGCAACTAATACTGTGCTAGCGGCTGATTTATAGAGTGAGCCCGGGTATAAACGTGACAGGCGTAACGCCTTGGACTCAGGCAACGTTAAGGGCGCCAAGCGCAAGAACTTTCCTTGAACTACAACCTCGGTCAATGCAGCAGCTTTTGCCAGCGCCCGAAGGGATGCCACACCCAGCAGGGCTACGGCCTCTACTGGGAGTTCTCCGAAGCGATCTAGTAACTCGGCTCGAATCGATTCGACGTCATCGTTATTTTTAACATCGGCTAAGCGGCGATATAGATCAAGACGTAGGCGCTCACCGGGGACATACTCAGTGGACAAGTGGGCGTTAATTGGAAGCTCGATTTTGCAATCACTAACTCTCTCTTCCGTTTCAATGATTCCCTTCTTGTAATCATTAACCGCTTCACCAACCATGCGCATATATAAATCAAAACCCACATCGGCGATATGGCCTGATTGTTCGCCGCCCAAAAGATTTCCCGCGCCACGAATCTCTAGATCTTTTAGCGCAACTCGCATTCCAGAACCTAAATCCGTATTTGCCGCAATAGTTGTCAATCGCTCATGTGCGAGTTCAGAGAGTGGTTGATCGGCTGGGTAGAGAAAATATGCATATGCACGTTCACGGCCTCTACCAACTCGACCGCGTAATTGGTGAAGTTGAGATAAACCAAAGCGGTCTGCTCGTTCAACGATTAAAGTATTTGCGTTTTGAATATCCAAGCCGCTTTCAACGATAGTTGTGCTCACTAGAACATCGAAGTCGCGGTTCCAAAAACCGAGGATTACATCCTCCAGCGCCCCTTCGCTCATCTGCCCATGCGCAACTCGGATACGAGCTTCAGGCACCAACTCTTGTAAACGAGATGCCGCTTGATCGATAGTTTCAACTCGGTTGTGAAGATAGAAAATCTGGCCATCGCGCAAGAGCTCACGGTGAATCGCTGCCGTAATCTGACCCTCTTCGGCGGGGCCGACGTAGGTCAAAATCGGGTGGCGCTCTTCAGGTGGTGTTGTAATCGTGGACATTTCGCGAATTCCAGTAACTGCCATCTCCAGCGTTCGCGGAATAGGCGTCGCAGACATAGCTAAAACATCGACAGTGGTGCGCATCTTCTTAAGAGCCTCTTTTTGTTCAACTCCAAATCGCTGCTCTTCATCGACGATAACTAAGCCTAAGTCTTTAAATACAACGTCCTTGGAGAGAATTCTGTGCGTACCGATGACAACATCCACGCTTCCATTTGATAATCCTTCAATAATCTCTTTGCCCTCTTTAGCGGTATTAAAGCGCGATAGGCCAGCGGTTTTTATTGGAAAGCCCGCATATCGCTCGGCGAAAGTCTTTGTGTGTTGCTGGACTAGCAAAGTTGTTGGGACAAGAACTGCCACCTGTTTACCATCTTGGACGGCTTTAAATGCGGCGCGAATAGCAATTTCAGTTTTGCCATAACCAACATCTCCACAGATGATTCGATCCATCGGGTAGGGGCGTTCCATGTCGGCCTTTACATCATTAATTGTTGAGAGTTGATCTGGTGTTTCAATGTAGGAAAAGGAGTCTTCAAGTTCGCGTTGCCAAGGTGTGTCAGGTGAAAATGCAAAACCTGGTGAGCTAGTACGTGCTGCATATAAACGGATTAACTCTCCCGCAATTTGGCGCACGGCTTTACGGGCGCGACCCTTTGCTTTCTGCCATTCACCGCTGCCGATCCGATGCACTGTCGGAGCTTCACCGCCGACGTATTTACTCACTTGTTCGAGTGCATCGGTTGGCACAAAGATTCGATCCCCTGGTTGCCCACGCTTTGCCGATGCATATTCAATGACTAAATACTCTCGAGTTACATCAGCGACCGTGCGCTGAACCAACTCGATGTAGCGTCCGATTCCATGTTGTTCGTGGACAACAAAATCGCCGGCACGAAGCTCGAGGGGATCGATGGCCGCCTTTCTCTTTGATGGTAAGCGTTGATTATCTTTAACGCTGCCCTTGCTCCCAGTTAAATCCCGTTCAGTCATGAAAAAGATTTGATCGCTCTGGCTCTCAAAACCATGTGCAATAACCGAGGTTGTTAAGTGAATACTGCCCTTTGTTGGCGTGGCACTTAGTTGTTCAACGATATGCACGGGTAAATCGGCATTACGAAAAATGCCGGCATAACGCTCCAACATTCCATGGCCATGAGTTGCAAAGACAACGGTGAAGTGGGCTTCAACGGCCTCTCGTAGAGCTGCAACTGTGCGCTCAATATCACCGCGCATCGGATCGATTGCTCGGTACTCCAAAAACTCAGTATCGTCTGCAAGATCGCTTCCAAAGGGTGAGAGATCTATGCGCGCGAATTCGCAGTCGGTGATCTCTTTTTCAAAGATATCCCATGACATATATGTACCAGAGCCATCATGAATTGGAGCGATTGCACCGTGGGCGGCATTTGACCAAGAGGCGTTAAGAAACTCTTCATTGGTTGCTAGAAGATCTCCTGCCCGCGATCTGATTCGCTCGTAATCAATAAATATGACCCGTGTATTGATGGGCATTCTTGCCAAAAGAGTTTGGGTCTCGTCAATGAGAAGTGGGATCAATGACTCCATTCCCTCAAATGATATTCCTTCACTTATTTTCTCTAGCAGCTCGCTCGCACTTGGCAGGCTCTCTTTAAGCTCTAGTGCATGTGCCCTAATTGTTGGGGTAATTAGAAACTCACGGCATGGAAAGATTTCGACACTGCCTATTACTGGAGCGAAAGTTCGTTGGTCTGAAACTTCAAAATAACTAATATCCTCAATCTCATCACCAAAAAAATCTACGCGTATCGGATGTGCACTCAGCGGCAAAAATAGGTCGATGATTCCACCACGTACTGCAAACTCACCACGGCGCTCTACTAAGTCAGTCCGTGTATATGCAAGGGCGGCTAAGTGGCGAACTAATAGATCCAAAGATTGCTCTTTGCCAATCTCTAACTTCATTAAGGCGGATTTTCCGAGATCGCCAATAATGCGATGAATTGCACCACGTACAGGAGTAACAACTATTGGATTAACCCTCTGTTTTTCTCCCAGCGAATAGAGAGTTGCGATGCGCCGCGCAACCGTGTCACTGCGAGGACTCAACCGCTCATGCGGCAACGTTTCCCACGCTGGAAACTCCATAACGTTGTTATGCAGTTCGCGAAGTTCACTGACTAAATCTTCAGCACTCCTACTTGAACTAGTGATAACGAGGATCGGTGATTCATCGGCCTTGGCAGCAAGTAAAAAGGGGTACATCGCCGAAGGTGCCACAATATGAGATGCATTGGCCGTTGAAGGCAGAGTATTTATTAATCCCCGCATCTGGCACCCACCCCTTTAAACGCCCTAAGGCCCCTTTCCCAAATGGGAGGGGGCTAACGAACTCATTCTAATTTGTCGCCAACGCTTGCGGCGAACTGAGAGGATAGCCCCATGAGCGCAGATGGCATTGGCGGGGCAGTTGCAGCAGATGATGCCGCTCTGCGAAGCGATGTGCGCAAGCTCGGAGATTTACTCGGTCAGACTTTGGTGCGCCAGGAAGGTCCTGAACTTCTAGCCCTCGTTGAAAAAGTTCGAATGGCGGTGCGAGAGGGTGATGGCGTAGAGCTTCTTGCATCGCTCTCTGTAGAGGATTCAGTCCAGTTAGTACGAGCCTTTAGCACGTACTTCAATTTGGCCAACATTGCAGAGCAAGTACACCGCGCACGAGTTCTAGCCGATGCACGGGCAGATGGTGGATCATGGTTGACGCGAGCAGTAGACAAGATTGAAATCGCGCTTAAAGCTCAAACGCCCGGGCATGAACTATCAATTGCCGAAATTTCGCAGTGGATAAATGAAATGTCAGTGCGCCCAGTATTTACCGCGCATCCAACCGAGGCTGCGCGCCGTTCAGTATTAAGCAAGATGGGACGGATTGCAGATCTGCTTGAGGATTCACGTAACCCTTCACAGGCAGAGCGGCTGGCCGAAACAATCGATCTACTGTGGCAGACAGATGAACTTCGAGTTGGACAGCCAGAGCCTCTTGATGAAGCTATGAACGCCCTCTACTACCTCGATGATCTATTTCGCCAAACGGTTCCAGAAGTTCTCAATGATTTTGCGCGCGAGATGAAGCGCATCGACGTTGTCGTACCGGTCACTGCTCGCCCATTAACTTTTGGAAGTTGGATCGGTGGGGACCGAGACGGTAATCCTAATGTGAACGCCCAAGTCACAACCGATGCAATGGTGCTTCAAGTCGGTCATGCGATTCGAACAACTATTGCAGCGATGGATGCGCTTCGCCAGATGCTTTCAATTTCTAGTCGAATCATCGGAGCGACTCCTGAGCTGACCGCCTCTGTGGAAAATGATTTGAAGTACATCACCGAATTCGAACCACGCTTCCTTCGTCTAAACGCGCAAGAGCCATATCGCTTAAAAGCGACTGCAATCGTGCATCGCTTAGCCCTAACACGTGATCGCCATGCAAAAGGTGCACCACACGTTGAGCACCGTGACTACGCAGATTCCTCAGAACTAATTAAGGATTTAATGCTTATGCGCGACTCTCTCTTTGCGCATAAGGGTGAGCTCATTGCTACAGGCCTACTAGAGCGCACGATTCGAACGGTCGCCGCCTTTGGTATTACCCATGCAACGATGGATATCCGCGAGCATTCAGATGCTCACCATCATCTTCTGATGCAGGCAACCAATATTGCGGGTTACATTGAGAAAACGCATGAAGAGAAATTTGAAATTCTGGCTGCGTTTTTAACCGCTGATACAAACCTAGAAGTGACCGGTCTGGATAGCATGGCGCAAAAGACACTCGACACTTTTTTTGCCATATCCGATTTGATAGATCGCTTTGGCTCGGAGGCAATTGAAACCTATATCGTTTCGATGACTAAAGGTGCAGATGATTTAATCGCAGCCGTTGTCATCGCTCAGCAAGCCGGACTGGTTAATTTAAAGAATAG
>CAXNCU010000077.1:0-5454 GCA_964200985.1 Candidatus Planktophila sp. | reverse complement strand
TTATACGACACTGCAACGCGCCAGGTTGGAGAGTTCACCCCGATAAAGGCGGGTGAAGTTTCAATCTATGTGTGCGGAGCAACAGTTCAGGGCGCCCCACATATTGGACACATTCGTAGTGCAGTTAACTTTGATACTTTGCGCCGCTGGCTAATTAAAAGTGGATATGACGTCACCATGATTCGAAATGTGACAGATATCGACGACAAAATTTTGCAAAAAGCAGCGCATGAGAAAACTCCATGGTGGGCGTTGGCCATGAGATATGAGCGAGAATTGACTGCAGCTTTTGATGCCGTTAACGTTCTTCCACCAACGTATGAGCCGCGAGCAACGGGCCACATCACGCAGATGATTGAACTCATGCAGATTCTGATAGATAACGGAACTGCTTACGCCCCTGGTAACGGTGACGTCTACCTAGAAGTTCGGGCATTGAAACGATATCTAACGCTTTCAGGTCAGCGCATTGACGACTTATTACCAGCCACAGATGTGGATGCTGCAACTTCACAAAAGAAAGATCCCCGCGATTTTGCTCTCTGGAAAGCCGCTAAACCGGGAGAGCCATCATGGCCAACTCCATGGGGAGCGGGTCGTCCTGGTTGGCACTTGGAGTGCTCTGCCATGGCGTTTGTTTATTTAGGTGAGAGCTTTGACATTCATGGAGGGGGATTGGATTTAATCTTTCCTCACCACGAAAATGAAATCGCTCAATCAGAGGCGGCCGGATATGGATTTGCTAAACGCTGGTTACACAATGCTTGGGTGACACAGTCTGGCGAAAAAATGGGAAAGTCTCTGGGCAACGCCCTTCTCGTTGAAGTGATTTTACAGCGCGTGCGCGGAATCGAACTTCGCTGGTATTTAGGCAGTGCGCATTATCGTTCGATGCTCGAGTACTCTGAATCGGCGCTAGATGAATCGGCAGTTGCTTTTCGCAGAGTTGAAAGCTTCTTAAAGCGCGCCACTGAAATTATTGGGGCAGAGCCCGCAGCGCTTGTAAGTAGCTCTTTTGCTCTGGCAATGAATGATGATTTAGCGGTTCCCGCAGGGCTTGCAACTGTTTGGGAAAACTTACGCTTGGGAAATCAAGCTATAACCGATGGCGACGTAGCTGCAATCTCTAAAAATGCCGGCGAAATCCGTGGCGCTTTACAGATTTTGGGTTGCGATCCTTTTGATGCACGCTTTGGAACACAAACATCCAGTGATGTGGCAGAGGCTATGGATGGTGTAATTAAATTGGCACTTGCAGAGCGTGCATCTGCACGTGATCGCAAGGATTTTGCCGCATCAGATGCCATCCGTGATGGACTGCTGGCTTTAGGAATTACAATTGAAGATACTGCACAAGGGCCACGTTGGTCGATTATGGAAAAGAGCTAACCATGGCCGGAAATTCATCCCGTAAAGGCGCAATCCGCGCATCAAAAAAGGGACCTGCCGGCGGCACTGGTGGCAAGAATAAAAAGCGTTTAACTGGAAAAGGCCCAACACCTAAGGCTGAAGACCGTCCCTATCACGCAGCTGCAAAGCGCAAAAAAGCCGTTGCAAAAAAGAGTTCGAGTAAAACTACGGTTCGCGGCGCCGGCAAAGTAACAACTGGCAGAAGTGATGGCAAAGAGATTAGAGCCCCGCGCGCACCACGCGGAGATCGCCCAAGAGGTGAAATAGTTGCAGGACGTAACGCCGTTCTAGAGGCGCTACGAGAGAGTGTTCCATCGACTGAACTATTAGTTGCACGCAGCATTGAGGTCGATGATCGAGTCGCCGAATCGTTAAAATTAGCTCTTCACTTAGGTTTACCGATTCGTGAGGCACACCGTGCAGAGGTTGAAGGTATTTCACCGAATAGCCAAGGAATTATTCTTGCAATTAAACCATTTCAATACTCAAGTTTTGAAGAGATCATGCAACGCGCAAAGTATCCAGCACTTGTGGTCGCACTCGATGGCGTGACCGATCCCCGCAATTTAGGTGCAATCATTCGAAGCGCGGCAGCATTTGGTGCAGCGGGTGTAATCATGACCGAACGTCGCGCAGCATCAATGACAGCATCGGCCTGGAAATCTTCAGCCGGCGCAGCAGCGCGTTTACCAATTGCACAAGTGACAAATCTTGCACGCACAATTGATGCCGCTAAAAAAGAGGGTCTCTTTGTAGTTGGGCTAGATGGAGAGTCAGAGGAGTTAATTAGTTCGATGAAAATCGCCTCTGAGGCGATCATGATCGTAGTTGGTAGTGAAGGTAAGGGGCTCGCCCGCTTAACCCGTGAAAAATGCGACCTTGTAATCTCGATTCCAATCAGTGCAACTACAGAATCACTCAATGCCAGCGTTGCGACCGCAATCGCCCTCTTCTTTGTAGATCAGGCACGTCGTAAGGGCTAATTGAATTGATTTATCAGCGTTTTATCGCACTTGGAGACTCTTATACCGAGGGTATGTGTGATGAGAAAAAGTATGGCCAGTACCGTGGCTGGGCCGATCGCACCGCGGATGTTATGGCTAAGTATCATCCAGATTTTTCATATGCAAATTTAGCTATACGTGGAAAGTTGGTGCGCCAAGTCCTTGATGAGCAGATCGAAGCCGCACTTGTTCAAGTAACTGGCCCGCAAACACTTATATCTTTTCACGCTGGCGCAAACGATGTTATACGTCCGGGCTACAAGGCCGAGCTCGTACTGCCGCTCTATGCCGATGCAGTGCGACGTCTGGCCGCCTCGGGTGCGACGATTATGTTGTTTACCGTTTTGGAAAGAACTGGCAATACTGGACGCTCTGCAAAGATGTGGGAGCAACGCTTTAGCGAATTTAATCACAATGTGCGCACAGTCGGGTTTGAAGTTGGTGCCATCATCGCCGATGCTAATGAAGAAATTGCATTTAGCGATCGGAGATTCCTAGCCTTTGATCGACTCCATTTAAATGCAATGGGCCATGATCGAGTTTCACAGGCGGTCCTTGAACTTATCGAACTCCCATTTGACGCACGTTGGCGAGATCCACTTCCACCTGCGAAGGAGAAGTCGAAGGTGATGCGCGCAATCGTGACATCACTGTGGTTTATTACCTTTGCACTTCCTTGGATGTGGCGACGTGCACGTGGCAAGTCGTCGGGGGATGGACGTAGCTGTAAATATCCAATAGCAATCCGCTGGCCACTGTCTCACTTAGATTAATTTGGGATTGAAGTAACGATCCACTCCCACGTATGAACTCCCGTTTTAACAATGTACTTATCGAGCGTGTCAGGACCACAGGAAGCCGTTCCGAGACCACGGTGAGCGGCATCGATATGAACAACGGTGTTTCCACTGGCGATTACCTCTACATCATGTGTGGCATCGGCTAAATCAACAGCGCGGTTAGGCGTCACAGACACTTGTAAAGGCTTGGATAATTGAATCCGAACTCCATGCCCGAGTGCATTTGTAAGTTCAAACCAACGCACGTTGTTGTGTCCACCATTTTCCTGTGGACGCACATATGGAATGTATTGGCCGGCAACGCTGGAGATGTAACGACCAATGCGAGCAATCTTTCTATCAGGATAAGACTCGTGTGGGCCAGATCCAAACCATGTTAGATCTGAAAGCGAACCATCTAACTCGAAGTTAGTGCCAACACGGGCCACATCATCTAAAGCCTTAGGTAAAACAATGCTCTCTTTAACTCTAAAACCATCAGCGACTGGCGTTATTACTTGGGTGTGCTTAATTGTAAATCCAGTACTTGTTCGCCATGTATTTGTGATTTTTGCATTTGAACCCGTCTGCGAAACTACACAGTCAGTACGTTCAATTTCGCGCAGACCCCAACGGCTCCATTTTGTTGCGATATGCCCAATGCGATCATTATCAGTTGGTGCGCGCCAGAGAGATATAACGGGTGCGGCAACTCCGTACGGCATAATAATCTGACCCTGCTCATCGACTACGTTATTAAATAGCTCCGAGTGTTTCGCAGCCTTGACTGCCACAGCACGAGAAGGAAGTGGAAGTTGATTCCAGCCGACTTCGCTCATGGATGGAGACCAGGCCGTACTTGCACTTCGAACTAGAGTGAAGTTAATAAAGCGATCACCTAAACCATCTGGTTTAGTTAGAAATGCAGATTTGACTTTAAAGGTGATGGTTTTGCGTGGGCCGACTTTTGGCAACTTCACTCGGCCACTATCGGAAATGACACCATCGCGTGTAATTGACCAATTGATTTCGTACTCGCTCAAGTCTTTGAAGAAGTGTTTATTGAAGATTCTAAAGTTTCCACTAGATGCTTTAGTTGCACTTATAATTGCTGGTGCCGCGATTGCCTTAAACTCATGCATGGCAGGCTTTGCGGTGCGATCTGGAAATACCATTCCATCGCAGCAAAAGTTTCCATCATGCTTTTTCTCGCCGTAATCTCCGCCGTATGCATTACGGGTAATGCCATTAGGCAAAGTTTGTACAGGCCCGTGATCCCAAAACTCCCAGATGAATCCACCTTGCAAGCCGGGAGTTGATTCGATAACTTCCCAGTACTCAGCCAAGGTTCCATTTGAATTTCCCATGGCATGCGAGTACTCGCACATAATTAATGGGCGGTCGGCTTTACTGGAAGTGGCATACTCTTTAATTGCACTAATTGCAGGATACATCGGTGCAATTACGTCGGTCAGCGAATGACTGCCCATCCAGTTTCCACGGATTCCGCCCTCATAATGCAGTGGGCGAGTGGGATCAAAGGCGCGTGCATAGGCAGCAGCTGCTTCATGATTGGTACCAGCTCCCGATTCATTTCCGAGGGACCACATCACGGCCGCTGGATGATGGATATCGCGTTGAATCATGCGGCCAACGCGATCGACGAAGGCAGTTAAATACTTTGGATCATTACAGATTGAGGATATGAATGCATGCGACTCAATATTGGCTTCACCAATTACATAGAAACCCAACTCATCGCATAAATCAAGAAAGGCGGCATCGTTTGGATAATGCGAGGTCCGCACAGCATTGAAGTTCCAGCGCTTGAGCTCAAGTAAATCTTCGCGCATGTCATCACGAGTTAATGCACGTCCGGTATATCGATTGAAGTCGTGACGGTTGACTCCGTAGAAAATAACCGGCTTGCCGTTGATTAGTAAATCGCAACCAACTACTTTGACCGATCTAAAACCGATTCGCTGGGATGAAACCTCTATAACCTGCCCTGATGGATCGCAAAGTTCGATATTTAACGTATATAACTGGGGATTTTCAGCAGACCAAGGCTTGATACGCGGCAGAGTTGTTTTAAACTCAATAGCACCAGCTGGATGAGGCTCGGCCTTTTCAATAAAAGCGCGGGTTTTTTCAGGCATATTACCGGCCCAGAATTTTCCATGGAAATATGCGCTGCTGGCATTTCGTAACTCTTCGTTGTATTCAGTCCAGATGGGAGCAGTAAACGCATGAATAGTTTG
>CAXNCU010000076.1:0-5455 GCA_964200985.1 Candidatus Planktophila sp. | reverse complement strand
TAACTCGTTAAAGGCGGCGAGCGGAAAGAAAACTTCGCCGCGAACTTCAATAAGCGCCGGAATGCTCTTGCCCTTTAATGTATGAGGCAGGTTTTTAATAGTCTTAACATTAAGGGTGACATCCTCACCTGTTACTCCATTACCGCGTGTTAGACCACGGATTAACTGGCCATTCTCATAAGTTAAGTTGATTGCAAGACCATCGACTTTGAGTTCGCATAAATACGTTGGCTTAAGTAGCTCTTTTTCAACACGATCAAACCACCCTGAAAGTTCGGCCACATCAAAGACGTTATCAAGGCTCATCATTTTTTCAATGTGATCATGTTGTGTAAATGACGTTGCAAACCCCCCGCCGATGCCAAGCGTTGGTGAATCTGCCTCTCGAAGCTCTGGATACTTAGCTTCAAGCGCGGTCAGTTCGCGAAGTAATCCATCAAACTCAGAGTCGGTAATCGTTGGAGCATCTAGGACATGGTATTTAAATTGATGATCACGAATCTCATTAGTGAGTTCGGCCATGCGGTGGCGGGCTGCATTACTCACTTATTGCGTCTCACAAATAGTCGCCGACCCCACGACGCGATCGCCATCATAGATAACCATCGCTTGTCCGGTTGCAAGCCCAAGTAGCGCAGAATCCAGAACTGCAACGAGCAACCCGTTTTCTACGAAGTATGTGCATGGTAAGGCCGCGCCATGGGCTCGGATCTGAACAAAGCCAATGTGCTTGCCCGCATCAATCGCTGGCCCGCACCAGACTGGCCGCTCACCGCGCATTATTGTGATTGCCAAATCTTCGCGAGAGCCTACGACAACAGTATTTGTAACGGGTTCAATCTTTAAAACAAATCGAGGCGAACCATCAGGGGTTGGAATCGTAAGGCCCAAACCTTTACGTTGCCCGATTGTGTACGTATAGGCGCCTTTGTGCTCGCCAATCTTTGTGCCGCTCTGATCAACAATTGCACCAACATCACTGCCAAGGCGATCGCGCAACCAGCCCGCGTTATCACCTGAAGGAACAAAGCAAATATCGTGACTGTCGGGCTTTTGAGCAACAGCTAATCCACGGGCCTCGGCCTCTTTGCGAATATCAATCTTTGTTGTGTCGCCAAGTGGAAAAATCGCGCCGGCAATCTGTTCGACAGTTAGAACCGATAAGACATAGGACTGGTCCTTTGAGTGATCGACTGCGCGATGCAACGTCTTTCCACTTTCGCTCATCTGTGTTCGCGCATAATGCCCAGTAACCACGCCATCAAAACCCATCGCACGGGCACGATCTAAGACGGCGGCAAATTTAATCTTTTCATTGCAGCGTAGGCATGGATTCGGAGTTCGACCTGCAGCGTATTCAGCAAGGAAATCCTCTACTACTCCATCATGAAACTCTTCGGCCATATCCCAAATATAAAAAGGAATACCAATCACATCGGCGGCGCGACGTGCATCATGAGAATCTTCGATGGTGCAACAACCCCGTGCGCCGGATCGGTATTTTTGAGGATTGGCAGATAGGGCTAAGTGCACACCTATTACTTCATGGCCGGCTTCAACTGCGCGGGCAGCGGCCACGGCAGAGTCAACTCCACCGCTCATTGCTGCGATCAATTTCATTTGAGGTTTGCCGCCCTTCCACGGGTAATTACATCGGGCAGCACTGACACAACAAAATCGCAGTCATTGGCCGTGCTTGTTGCACCAAATGAAAAACGAAGTGAGGACTGCGCAGTAATTTCGCTATGACCCATAGCAAGTAAGACATGACTCGCCTCATGCACACCTGCACTGCATGCAGAGCCCGTTGAACATGAGACGTGCTGGGCATCCATGAGTAAGAGCAAAGTATCGCTCTGCGTCCCTGGGAAAGTGATATTTATAATTCCAGGTAACCGCTTCGATGCAAGACCATTTATTACTGCATCTGGAATCAAGGATTGCACTGAGGATATGAATCGATCACGTAATCCAGCTACTGCGCCAGCGTTGTAGTGTGAACTAGCTGCCGCAGTTGCAAATCCAACTATGCCAGGGGCATTTAATGTTCCGCTTCGTATTTCGCGCTCTTGTCCCCCACCGTGCAAGAGTGATGGAATCTCAATTGTGCGTTTTAATATTAGTGCGCCTATGCCGAGAGGACCGCCGATCTTATGGGCGCTAATTGTCATAGCGGTAACACCCAATTGAGAAAATGACAGAGGGGTCTTTTTAAAACTCTGTACCGCATCGGTGTGCACGGGAATTTCGCCGGCAATTGCCACCACATCGGTAATTGGTTGCAAAACGCCGGTTTCATTATTTGAGTGCATCACAGAGATAACTGCGATTTCATTTCCGCGAGATTCAACTAAATTCTTGAGAAAAGCCAGATCGATGATCCCATCGGTATCTACTGGAATTTCAATCACTTCAGCCGACTCGTGCTCTGCTAACCAATGCGCTGGATCTAAAATTGCATGGTGCTCGATACTTGAAATTACAACGACATGCTTTCCTTTATCGCGCCCTGACCAGTAAAGACCCTTGAGTGCGATGTTATTTGCTTCAGTGCCAGATGCAGTAAAGATAACTTCACTCGGTAGGCAGCCAACTTCCTTAGCAATGAGCTCGCGTGCATCCTCTAATGTTTTTCGTGTTGCACGACCATGAGTATGCAGACTTGATGGATTACCAAGGGCAGCTAATTGATTAGTCATCGCAATAAGTGAGCTTTCGACCATTGGTGTAGTTGCTGCATGGTCGAGATAGATCGATGGCATGGGCTAATCCTAGGACTTACGTGCCTTAACGCCCTCCGTGGCCTTTGGTAGCACGCTAAAGAGATCGCCAATAACCCCAAAATCAGCTATTTCGAAAATCGGCGCCTCTGGATCTTTGTTAATAACGACAATGGCTTTACTTGTTTGCATTCCAGCGCGATGTTGAATCGCACCGGAGATTCCGCAGGCGACATATAACTGTGGACTCACTGTTTTTCCAGTTTGGCCGACTTGATGTGAGTGCGGATACCAACCCGCATCCGTAGCCGCGCGTGATGCGCCAACTGCTGCTCCGAGTGAGTCGGCAAAGGTTTCAACTACCGAAAAATCACCATTAGTACCGCGCCCACCTGATACAACTATGTCGGCCTCTGTCAGCTCTGGACGTCCACCTTGCTGTGGGGGTTGTGATGAAATAAGAGTTGTCTTCTTAGAGCCAGATGAAATAGCAAGATTAAGAGTTTCAATCGTAGGTGTTACGGCCACTAAGTCAGCTGAAACTGAGTTAGGGCGAAGAGTGATGATCGGTGTTCCATGAGAAACTCTAGAGTGCACAGTTGTTGAGCCGCCAAAGACTAACTGCGTCACTGTTAAATCAGCACCGACATCGACGGCATCGGTAATGATTCCAGAATTACTCTTAACAGCTACTCTGCCTGCAACTTCCTTACCAAAGGCGTGGGATGCGATTAATACTGCAGTTGGATTCTTGAGCGAAATAACCTGACTAAGAACATCGGCAGTAGCGCCAACACCATGTAATGCAAACCCATCTGACTCAATAATCAATATATTTTTGATTGGACCTTGAACAAGGCCCGCGGCATAGCTTGCGCCTTGTCCAGATGGCGCAAAGAGAACGGCAGTTACATCGCCAATTCGCGCTGCAACGGTCGCAAGCTCGGCAGTTGTCTTAGTATTTTTGCCACCGATAAAATCGGCCAGAATTAAAGTAGTGCTCATATCAACTTCTTTTCAACTAAATATGAAACTAATTGATCTGCAGCAGTTCCGTCATCTGTAACGGTAACACCGGCTGCACGCGGTGGACGAGGCGATGCATCGATAACGGCCGACCATGCATTCTCTACAGTGATATCGAGTGCAGCTAGATCCATATTTTCAATTGTTTTTTTCTTTGCCGCCATAATTCCTTTGAAAGATGGATAGCGGGGCTCATTGATTTTTTCTACGACTGAAATGACCGCTGGAAACTCTCCAAACATCTCATCAACTCCGGACTCAGTCACGCGAGTGATAGTTACTTTCTTAGCCGCAGGGTCAACGCTTACTGCAGATGCGAATGTGAGCTGTGCCCAATTAAGGCGCTCGGCAATCATCGCTGGCACAACACTCATGCGCGCATCTGTTGACTCGGTTCCGCAGATAACTAGATCAAATCCACCGCTCGAAATCGCGGCGGCTAGTACTTTTGATGTTGCCAGCGCATCTGCGCCAGCTAAAGAAGGATCAGAAATCAATATCGCGGCGTTCGCTCCCATTGAAAGTGCCTTACGTATCGCCTCAGTGGCGCGCTCTGGTCCCATTGAAATCACAGTGACTGTATTTGGCCCGCCCTCTTCATTTCCACCGTGAGCTTCGGCAATTTTTAGCGCCTCTTCAATGGCATATTCATCGAGATCATTAAGGACGGCATCGACATTAACCCGATCGAGATAGCCATTGAGCATCTTCTTCTCAGCCCAGGAATCTGGAACCTGCTTGATGCATACGGCGATCTTCATGGGCGATATGTTACTGATGAGTAACACGAAAGAGCAAAGTAGGCGCGCAGGTAGGGCAGAATTGCCAGGTGCTACCTGCAGATCCCAGAACCCTTGGAGCCACCGTTACCGATGGTGGGACTAACTTTGCCATCTGGTCTAACGCCGCCGATGCCGTTGAATTATGCCTATTTAATGAGATCAACGGAGCTTTGGTTGAGACCCGTTTTGCAATGTCGCATCGAAATGGGCCTATCTGGCATGGATATTTAGCAGGCGTCAGACCCGGCCAGCGTTATGGATATCGGGTCTATGGTCCATGGTCACCTGAACATGGCGTGCGATTCAACGATGCCAAACTACTAATCGATCCATATACGCATTTATTGGTCGGTGACCTCACTTATGTTGCCGAGATTTACGGTCACGTTGCAGTTGATGGAACCGGTGCTGGTGATCTCTCCTTGCGCGATGATCGCGACAGCGCAGGCTTTACTCCTTACTCTGTCGTAACCGATCACAGAGTGCGCGATGTGCAGCGACCACTAGTCCCATGGGCAAAGACTGTTATTTATGAGGCACACGTCCAGGGATTAACAGCAAAGAATTTAGCAATTGCCGAAGATGAGCGTGGCACGTACAAGGCGTTAGGTCATCCGAGCACAATCGATCATTTGAAATCATTAGGTGTTACAGCTTTGGAGTTGTTACCTATCGCTGCTTCATTGACCGAACCGGCGATATTTGCACGAGGCAGGAAGAACTATTGGGGTTATAACTCAATCGCCTTTAGTGCACCTCATTCAGCGTATGCATCAAGTGATGACCCAATTTCTGAACTGCAATGGTCGATAGATCAATTACATAACGCTGGCATCGAAGTGATTCTAGATGTCGTCTATAACCACACTGCCGAAGGCGGAGTCGGCGGACCAACATTGTCATACAAAGGTATCGATAATAAGGCTT
>CAXNCU010000075.1:0-5478 GCA_964200985.1 Candidatus Planktophila sp. | reverse complement strand
GGGGTGTGCTTTGAAAAGAACTCCTCAACGAGTGAAAGGCTCTGTTCGAGCCCCCCACCGGAATCGGACCGGTGACCTTTTCCTTACCATGGAAACGCTCTACCAACTGAGCTAGGGGGGCGCAGATCGAATGCTGAGCGTACAGGCAGTGAAGGCTTTCGAAAAATCCTTACCTCTACTCTGCAGGATTTAGCGTGATTTTGCCAGTGGTTTCACGGGCCAACATCGCTCGATGTGCCATCACCGCTTGGCTCAATCCAAACATGGCACCGGTTACTGGTTTTAATTTTCCACTCTTGACCAACTCAAAGAGCTCTGCAATAACATCGTTCATTAACTCTTTGCTGCCAAAGCAGTGAGAGAGCCAAAAACCTGTAATCGTCTTTGATCCACCCATGAGTGAACCCGGGTGAATTGGCGTCGGCGCAGTGCGCGATGCCATTCCATAGGTGATCAAACGACCGAATGGAGCCAACGCTTCCAGACTTGCATCAAAAGTTTTGCCGCCGACCATTTCTAGAACTAAGTCAACTTTATTGCCAGCATTTGCCTCAAGTATCGCGGCTAAAAGTTTTTCCGGATCCGCATCGATTGCAACGTCGGCCCCTAATGACTTTGCTAAATCTCGCTTAGCTTGCGTTGATGCGACAGCGATAACTTTCGCGCCCCACATTTTTGCTAATTGAATTGCAATTGTTCCGACACCGCCGGCGGCGGCGTGAATGACAACTGTCTCCCCCGCCTTGAGATGTCCGACAGTCTTTAGAATGTGCCACGCAGTTGAACCTTGAACCAACATACACAAGGCCTGTGAATCGCTGACGCCATCTGGCACTTCAATCATTGCAGCCGAATATGCCAGCGCTTTCTGCGCATACCCACCACTTGCAACTGGAGTTAGCACGCGCTTTCCAGATGTAGTTAAGCCGACGACTTCAATACCTGGAACCAGAGGCAGTTTTTGCGGAGATAAATATGAGTTTTCAGTCTGGTGCGTATCGGCATAGTTAATTCCGATTGCAGTCACATCGATTACTTCAAAGCCAGGGGTTGCAACAGGATCATCTAAATCAACTAGGTGCATCGAGTCGGGACCACCGAATGCGGTGATCTGAATTGCTTTCATTGTTATCCCTTTGTTGAGCCGAGGGTAAGCCCCGATACAAATTGCTTACGAAGGACAAAGAATACAATCAGAGTAGGCAGGGCGGCAATTACTGCACCTGCTGCTAAAAGGTTGTAATCAGTAACAAATTCCCCTTGAAGTCGGCCCAGAGCCGATGTAATTGGTCTCTTTGAATCCGTCGACATCAAGACCAACGCCCAGAAGAAATCGTTATAGATCCATGTCGTCATAAGTACCCCAAGGGATGCCAGCGCAGGTCGCAGTAATGGAAGCATCACCTTTGTATAGTGCGTAAATACGGTTGCACCATCGACCATTGCAGATTCGCTAATCTCTTTGGGAACAGTCTTCATATAACTAGATAACACAAAGGTAGCAAAACCCATTTGGAAAGCTACGTGAATTAATACAACTCCCCACGGTGAGTCGTAAAGAAGTCTTGGAATGCCGACAGCCTTACCTAATGTTATGTACATCTTAAATACCGGAATGAAGACAAGCTGTGCTGGCAATAAATTACCGGCAGTAAATAGGAGCAGAAGCGATACGTTCCATTTGAATGAATAGCGACTTACAACGAAAGCGATAAGTGAGCCAAAGAATAAAGTTAAGAAGACTGCCGGGACTGTGATGATAAATGTGTTCCAGAAATAAAGTGGCAAATCCATTCGCGAGATAGCATCGGCATAGTTCGACAAATTCAATACTTTTGGAACTGAAAATAGGCCGTTAGCTCGAACCTCTTTATACGGGCGAAGGGAGGACCAGACGGTCCAAATGATGGGAAAGATCCATACAATGGCAAAAATGCCGATAAAGGCAGAGATGAAACGATCTTTTACTTTTTGCTTATTCTTATACTTAATAGCCGCGGTTTGAAGCTCTACGTCAATGCTCATTGGACATCACTCTTAAAGGTCGTTCGCAGGTACGCGATAATTGGTCCGATAGAGAGCGCAAAGAGAATAACTGCGTATGCAGCACCCTTCATTGAAGCACCCTCGCCGGCGATATTTTGGAAAACCAAAGTTCCTAAAATTGGGAAACCCGCGGATGAGCCATAAATGATGTACACAATGTCGAATGCACGTAAGGACTCGATAATCGTGATGACAATAACGATCACATTGACCGGCTTCATCGCTGGGAAAATTACCTTCTTAAAAGTCTGCCACTCGGTTGCTCCATCTAGAGATGCGGCCTCTCGAAGCGCCATATCGACTGATTTGAGCCCAGCTAAATACAACAGCATGATGTAGCCAATATGTCGCCATGATGCAATTGTCAAAATCACGTAAATATTAATGTCGTAATTGCCAAAAAACGAGATTGCATTATCAATATCGCGCCCAAAAAGACCATTGACGAAGCCATCTGGGCGCAGAAGAAAGTTCCAGATGATTCCGGTGACTGCTAAGGAGAGCACCACCGGTAAGTAATAAGCAGTCTCATAAAACTTGTGACCACGAATCTGACGATCAATTTGATAGGCCAAAAGGATTCCAATTGGAGTAGCAATACCGGCGAACCAAGCCAACCAAATAATATTGTTTTGAATCGCTTCCCAAAATGCTGGGGTATCAACGAAAATGTTTTTGTAATTGGCAAAACCTGCCCATTTTATTCGAGATATTGAGATTCCAGACCAGTAAGTAAAGGAGAGAACAATCGTTAGGAATGCCGGAACCCAGACAAGCAATAAGTGAAAGAAAAGTGGAATACCTACGAAGGCGGTGAGCGTTGTCCGATCGGCCCTAGAAAAAGCTCGACGGCGATGGGGTTTTACATTATCCATCGCCGTCGAGTTCATCCTTTAAACCTATCTCCTAGTTAGTTATTTTTCGATTTGAATTTGAATTAATAACTAAGCAAGTGGAGGTAGTGCATCCCATTGTGCTTGGAGGCTATCAACAATCTTGTTAACATCCTTAGGATTCTTAAACCATGACTGGATTGCAGGACCAACTACTGGGCCAGCAAAGTCAGGGCGTGTATCGCGGTCAAGGAACTGAGTGATGTACTTAGCCTCATCCATAACAGCTAACTGCTCTTTCTGGAAAGCATCATACGTTGATGTGTCTTGACCCTTGTTGGCTGAGGTCATTGGAATGGATTTACCATCGGCATCCTTGGCATCAAGCATTGCTTGAACGCCTTCCATGTCTCCAGCAAACTTCAAGAAGTCAGCTCCACCAGCATTATTTGTACCATTTGCGGCCACGCAGAAACCATCGATAGGTGCATCGACAGTGTCGCGACCGTGCTCTGGATTGATTTCTGGGAATGGAATGATTGAAAGATCATCGTAGTCAGCCTGTGACTGCTCCTTGAAGTTTCCGCCGAACCATGAGCCCATAAGCATTGATCCAGCCTTCTTCTGTAGAAGGAGCTGCATAGCGCCATCCCACTCGAGATCTAGAACGTTTGGATTCATGTAAGGAATCAACTGCTCCCAGTGAGTAAATACATCGATCACCTTTGCATCGGTCCACTTTTCGCGACCGGCCAAGAGATCTACGTGGAACTGGTATCCGTTGATACGAGCATTGAGAATGTCGAATGTTCCCATTGCTTCCCAGCCGCCCTTATCGCCAGCTGCAAAACCAACAAGACCCTTCTTCTTCATGCCATCTAGCATCTTGAGGAACTCATCCCAGTTAGTCACTGTGTCGGCGCTTAGGCCGAGATCTGAAAACATTGACTTACGGAAGTGCATACCCCATGGGTACCAAGATTGTGGAACGAAGTATTGCTTTCCATCTAACCCAGTTGCTGCAGTTTTGTAGCTCTCTGCATACTGATCACCAATTGTGTCCCACACGCCTGTGAGATCTGCGAGCAATCCCTGCTCTGCAAAGAACTGCATGCGATATCCGGCCATCCATTGGAAGGCATCGTCTGGTGTTCCCTGTAGATACTGTGAAAGATTGTTCTGGAAGGCATTTGACTCTGTTGCATTGTATGTAACTTCATTCTTTGTCTTTGCTGTGTAAGCAGCAACCAAAGCCTTCAGTTGGGCAGTTGGTCCAGCATCTACGGTGCGAGCACCGAATGCGAGAGCACCCGTTGAATCAGATCCACAACCTGCAAGGAGTGATCCTCCAGCTGCTAATCCAAGACCGCCGATTGCAGCACCCTTAAGTACTGAACGACGGGAAATGCCATTTGTTACTTCTGACATTGTGTTCCTATTCTCTAGAGAGGAGATTTTTGAAAGGTTATCGGGTTTTGAAGGGGACAAGACCTCTTAACGCGCTCAAATCTAGAGGTGGTCCATGACTACAGGTAGTGTTTTGAAATAACGAATTGATTACGGTAACCCAACTTTTTTGTGAGAAATTATTACGAAAAGAGATTGAGTGCTCTTGTTTTCGAATGTGACCAGGAGCACTATTGGGTTAACCCCTTAATGATGAAGGAGAAAAGTATGAAAGTTGCATCATTGATCATGGGAAAACGAGTTGAAACGATTTCAGCGAGTGCCAGTCTTCATGATTTAGTTAATGCCCTCAATGTTCACCATGTTGGGGCGTTAGTTGTATCTCCTGACGGGAAAAAAATCGAGGGCATCGTTTCTGAGCGCGATGTTGTGCGAGCGATGCCAGGTAGGTTAAATGAGCTTGCTGATATTCGAGTTCGTGAGCTGATGACGGCAGATGTTATTACTTGCACACCTGATTCATCCGTCGCATCACTAATGACTGTCATGACTGAACGGCGAATTCGCCACGTTCCAGTTGTAGATGAATCTGGAAATTTGCTCTCCATTATTTCCATTGGCGATGTCGTCAAGGCCCACATTAATGAATTAGATGTCGAGCGAAAAGCGTTAAGCGATTACGTTAACTCTTAACTTCGTCTTCAGCGATTTTCTTGCGTACATCATCCATATCAAGTTCATCGACTTTACCGATAATCTCTTCAAGGGCTGATGCAGGGAGGGCACCTGGCTGACTGAACAAAAGAATTCCATCGCGGAAAATCATCAACGTAGGAATTGAAGTTATGCCTGCCGCAGCAGCAAGAGATTGCTCCGCTTCAGTATCAACTTTTGCAAAAGTTAACCCTGGGTACTTCTCTGACATGGATTCATAAACAGGCGCAAAAGATCTACAAGGCCCGCACCAGGCAGCCCAAAAATCGACGAGCACCGTTCCTTCTTTTGTAATTAGCTCCTCAAATTGGGTTTCATTTATATTGATGGTTGCCATTGATTAGCTCTTCTTACCAAACATCTTGCTAAAGAACCCTGGCTCGACAGGATCATTTTGATGTCCCTGACAGCGATCTTTCTTCGAGACACCCTTAAGTGCGATTTCGACGTGGTTGCCACATCCTGACCAAGTTGGTTT
>CAXNCU010000074.1:0-5498 GCA_964200985.1 Candidatus Planktophila sp. | reverse complement strand
CGCAGAATGTTGATGACCGCGGGGATTTGCGTGAAAGCCATAACCGGTTTGATGAGACCACGCACTGTGTCAAGGATAAGCGTCGCGCACTCTTGAGCTCGCTCGAGCGCATCGATGTGAGGATTGGTTTGAAAACCAACAATTACCGTTGCGTTGCGAACAACCTCTGATGTTACGTTGGCGTGCATATCGAGAGTTACTCCGATGGGAATACCTTCTCCAACTAATTCGCGCACTCGCCGAATTATTTCTCCATCGGCATCGGGAAACTCCTCCGATACCGCTGCTCCGTGTTGGGCCAAGAAGACTGCATCCCATGGTCCGTTATTTCGAAGTAGCGTTAACATTTCGGCCGTCAGATCTGTGAATGCCTCTTTTGTAATTGCCGCTGAGGGATTGGCCCATGCCCATATCAAAGGCACGATCTCGACATCAAGCTCATCTTTGCCAGCTGCTAAGAATCCTGCAAGAGAAGTACGTGCTGTTGCGTTTAAGGCAACGATCTCCTCGCCACGTAGAGTTCCATCTCTTTCGAATTTCGCTAGGTCAGTGGTAACCGAGGAAAAGGTATTGGTCTCGTGACAGAGTCCAAGTAAAGCAATTCTTATCACGTTACCGCGCTAACGATTTGGAGAGATCATCCCAGGCGCTTCGCAGTTCATGAGCTGCCAACTCAACAGCCTCGCGTCCGGCTTTCAATTCATTTGGAACGGCCATGAATCCATGAATCATTCCGGGGAAGCGTTTGGATAATGCGCGAACACCTGCAGCGCGTAGTTTAAAACCATACATTTCACCGTCATCACGCACGGGATCACCACCAGCTGTGATAATCAAAGCTCTAGGTAGTCCCTCTAAATCAGTGGCTTCGCCTGGACAGGCGTATGGATCTAAATTAGAAGTGTTTCCTAAATAGTTGGCCCAAAACCAGATGCAGTCGGCACGTGTAATCCATTTCTCTGTGGCATTTTCATAATAGGAAAGCGTTTCATATGAGGCACGAAGAGCAGGGTAGATCAGTAATTGAAGAGCTATCTGCGGACCACCTTCATCGCGTATCCGCAGACACACTGCCGCTGAAAGTTGCCCACCTGCGCTGTCGCCTCCAACTGCAAGTAGTCGGGGATCTCCGCCAAATGATTCTGCGTTTTTTACTACCCAATCAATGGCCGCTAGTGAATCATCTAAGCCAGCAGGGTGGGGATTCTCAGGCGCTAACCGATAGTCAACTGAAACAACAATGCAATCTGTAGTACGTGCAAGTCGTCGGCATAGTTCATCATGAGAGTCGAGATCGCCAAGAGTCCAACCGCCACCATGCAAATAAATTAAGACCGGCATCAACTTAGTCTCACTTGGTGTGTACTTTCGAAGTTTGATGTGCCCGCCCGGACCCGGTATCGATATGTCATTTACTGCAAACATTGGAGTGGGCTCTAGTGCGAAGAGCCGAACACGTTCCTGATAGACCTTGCGACCTTCGACTGGTGTGAGAGTGTGCCACTCTGGTATTCCGGCAAGTTTTACTGCCGCAAGAATGTCAATAGCTTCTTGATCAAGAATCACGTTCGAGGATACGTTAATCATTAATGTTCCAACTCCCGTCAAGGTCGAGAATGCAGACTTTACACAATAGGTTCCAAGCAAAGAAGGCTATGAGTAACGGAGATTGTGAGAATTCCATTATGCGGATTATTAGCAATTACAGAGTAAAAACTCTTGTAAGAGCGTCAATGACAGAGGCTAAACTGACCGAATAGTTGTAGTGCATCCACCGTGTGGGAGAGAAAATTGAAAGCTTTACGTGTTGGCGTTGCTGGGCTTTTGTATGAGACGAATAGCTTCGCCCCAGGAGTCGCAACCAGAGAGAAATTGTGGCGTTCTGGCTGGGCCGATGGTGATGAGGTATTCACATACGGACAAGGGATCGACTCGATCGCCGGTGCCATGAAGGTTGCCGATGCAGAAGGCGTAATCCTTATTCCAACAACATCAGAAGGCCCGGCTAGTGGTCCAACATTTGCAGCGGGTGAATACAAGTATTTACGTGAGAGATTACTCGATGGTTTGCGACCATTAGTTGGTGAAGTAGATGGCGTTTATTTAAGTCTTCATGGCGCCATGGTTTGTCAGGATGAGGATGATGTAGAGGGCGACATCATGCAATCTGTAGTTGAACTTATGGGAGTTCCCGTCTCGGCCTCCTTTGATCTGCACTGTCACTTCACCGATAAAATGGGTCGAGCAACACCCTTGATCTCGGTTTATCACACCTGTCCTCATGTCGATATCTTCGAAACTGGTGAGCGTTCGATGTCGCTCTTGGTTAACCGTCTTCGCGGTGGTAATCCAACCCTCTCGTGGGTGCAGATTCCTATGCTCGCTTCTGCAGAAGGACAAGACACCACCGTCGAGCCGGTGAGATTGATTATTGCTCGTCTTGAAGAGATGATCAGCGAGCCCAAAGTTTTAGATGGCGCGCTAGTGATGACCCAACCGTGGTTGGATGTGTCCGAGCTTGGATGGACGGCGCTAGTTGTAACCGATAACGATCCTGAACTGGCAAAGCGCTACGCCGCCGAATTAGGGCAGATGGCATGGGATGCGCGCGATCGTATTTTGGCCCCTAAGGTTGAAATCTCTGATGCCATTGCTCGCATCTGCGCAGTTACTCCCGATGAAAAACTTGGACCCTTCGTTCTCTCAGATGGCGCAGATAGCGTCTCGGCTGGATCGGCTGGCGATGGTGTCGAGCTACTAAGCGCCCTTGCCTCTGCGCCCTTGCCTGGTCCAGCCTTTGCTGTGATAGCTGATGCTCCAGCTGCGAAACTTTGCCACGAGGCGGGAGTAGACGCGCACGTAAAATTACAACTTGGAGGGACAGTATCGCTTCGTTTCTTCACACCAGATTCTTTCGAGGGAACAGTCATCAGCCTTCACGAAACGGGATACCCATCTATCTATCCACCTAATTCAATTGAACCAGGGCAGGTGGCAGTTCTTAAAATCGATAATGGATTGCATGTGATTATTACGCAGCACCCAGTTCCACAACTAGACCTTGAGGTGTATCGCCACGTGGGTCTTGATCCACTCACAGCTCATGTGCTGGTGGCAAAGTCGGCAGGTGGCTATCGCGCATTTTATGAGCCACTTGCTCGAGAGTGTATTGATGTTGCAAGTTCAGGGGCGGCAGATTCTCGACTAGAACTAATGCCCTTTGAGCGAATAAACCGACCTCTTTATCCCTTTGATCGAGATATCAATTGGACTCCTGTGCCCCAAGTATCTGGGAGCCACTGAACTTAAAAAAAGGGATTCACATAATCTCAAGATCTAGATCAAAAGAGATTTTTTCGTTCACGGGGATAACTGTGGATCTTCCGGACTGTGAAGCCCCGGCAAGTGCGTCATTTGGATGAATTGATGCAGGCTCGAGTGCAGTCATTTCTGCCCGTCCATAAAATGGGAATCCAGGTGAAAATCTCTCCTGCCAGAACCAAAGATATGGAAATTTCTCCACATCCCACTTCAGACGAGCGCCAATGTTTCTGGCCTCATCAAATATTGAAATCCAGCCTTCATTACCTTCATTTAAGTAAGCCAGACGCGAAAATTTATCTTTAATTGGAATGCGTAAATCTGGTCGATCAATTCCAGATTCACTCCAGAGCATTTCTTTTACTCCATCTTCTTCGTACTCTTCTGGAAAAACCCAACTACTTTTTAGAGGCGCCGATACTTCACTCGTGGCTGATCCTTGAAAAGCAACATGCTCCACCATAACGATTTCTTGTGGAGTCGAACTGATGTTCTCGATCTCCGTCTTACAGTGAAGAATAGATTTCGATGGATGAATAGAGAGTGATCTCTTAAGGTGAAGAGAATTGGAAATATTCAACTCCATAATTAGTAGTGTTTCGTTTTTCGTCGTTACTTCCCACGGCAAAATTGAAGAGGCACCATGGAAGGAATGAAGCTGACCATCATGTACGCACTCTTTTCCGGCATTAGGCGTTAGGAATTGCCAGCCCCCTCGATAACGCGATAACCAATGTTTATGACTATCACCTTCGGCAAACTCCAGCGGGAGTGGTAGTGGTTCCTCCCACTCATACCAAGCCAACACATTGCTTTTTGGATTGGAATCGCGTCCAATGTGGCGAATCGTCCCACCATTGGCAGGGTCAACGAGAATTGTTATATGGTGTGATTCGAGTTTCTCAAGAGATTCCATGCGCAATATTCTAAGTTAGAACTGTGAATGAAACTGAAAATTTGTGGAATTTCCGATTAAGATTTTTCTCTTTACTTTTCGAAAGAAAACATTCTCGCAATTTTTCATTTTATTCCAGAATGTGGAAAATATGGATTACATCTCCTTGTGATTCTTTATCAAGAGTGATTTCCAAAGTAGCATGAGAGATATGAATAGAGAAGGACGCGCAGCAGATGAGCAATAGTTTTCTTCCGGGACTTTCTTTGGATGGTCGGCGAGCTCTGGTCACCGGAGCGGGCACCGGTATCGGTCAGATGATTGCGCTCGGCTACGCCCAGGCTGGTGCGGATCTCGTTCTTGTTGGTCGGCGAGCTCACCCGCTGGAAGAGACCGCGGTCGCGGCAAAAAAGTTCGGTGCTGTTGTTCAGGTGATTCCAGCTGACATCACCGTAGAACGCGATGTTCAGCGGATTCAAGATGAGGCCGGAAGCATCGACATCCTCGTAAATAATGCCGGGATCGGACCAAAAGATCCGTGGAAGAGTGTCTCTCTTTCGCAGTGGCGCGCGGTTTTCGAGCTCAATGTCGATGCCACTTTCCGTCTCTGTCAGGTTTTCGCACCCCCGATGGCAGAGCGTGGCTGGGGCAGGATCATCAATATCTCCTCCATTTACGGTGGATTAGGTGGAAATCCGGCACTCTACCCGGGCATCGAATGGGACGAGCCCGCCTATTTTGCGAGCAAGCACGCAATCCACGGAATAACTCGATATCTTGCGACTCGACTGGCGAGCAGTGGAGTTTGTATCAACTCCCTTAGCCCGGGTGCTTTTAGTGGCTCTGAACAGAACATCAAAGCTGGACTTTCATCTCCTGAAATTCTGCGAGTGCAGTACGAAGCTATCCCGATGCGGCGTTTCGGGGGAGCCGATGACATTCAGGGCGTCTCGGTATTTCTGGCATCACCAAGTGCGAGTTTTCTTACCGGCCAGAACATCATTGTGGACGGCGGCTTTAGCTTCTGGTGATTTTGTTCCCAACTCCGCTCCGAATTGAGCTCTGAAATGGTTCGCAATGCGGAAAATTCACAAAAAAGACTAGGGCTATCCCTGCATAAAGACAGGCCTCTGTGCCAAGATTTGTACTAACTCGCTGTGTAGAAAAGCGAGAACCTAGGGGGAGGATATTTCCATGGAGGAAATGAAAAATGAAAAAATAAACATTGGGCCGTGGGGTAATAGCCTCTCACGCCGTAATGTTTTGATTGGTTCAGCCGGTG
>CAXNCU010000073.1:0-5528 GCA_964200985.1 Candidatus Planktophila sp. | reverse complement strand
GCACCGACCTGAGTTGCCAGGCGTCCAGCGACCTCGCTCATCGGGGCTAGTAAAGGAAGTGAACCATTTACTTCGACGGTCTCATATGCAATTGCAGTAGTTCGGCTTTTTACTAGTGCATCCGTACACGGTAGCGAGGCTGCAAGATGAAGATAAGTAAAGAGTGTCTGGCCGTGTCGCATCTTTGGATACTCAGCGGCGATCGGCTCTTTAACTTTAAGAACTAACTCAGCCGTACTCCAAACCGCATCGGCATCTGCCACGATCGTGGCACCGGCTGCGACGAACTCTTCATTCGTCAGTGATGAGCCAACTCCTGCACCATCTTCAATTATTACGCTGTGGCCGGCTGCGATGAATTCGCTGACGCCTTCTGGAGTTATTGCTACGCGCGATTCGTGAACTTTTATCTCTTTAGGAACGCCAACAATCATGAGCTTATTAACCCTTCGCTTTTACTGCCGCCGCGATGAGACCCACAAAAAGTGGATGAGGTCGAGTTGGACGAGATCGAAGCTCAGGATGAGCTTGCGTACCTATGTAGTAAGGATGCACCTCTGGAGGCAGTTCCACAAACTCAACTAAGTCGCGTTCTTTGAAGAAGCCAGAGAAGACTAGGCCGGCATCTGATATCTGTTGGCGATATGCGTTATTAACTTCATAACGGTGACGGTGACGCTCAGAGATCTGTGTCGCACCATACATTTTTGCGACTAATGAATCGGGAACGAGATCTGCTGTATAAAGACCAAGGCGCATAGTGCCACCCATATCTTGATTGCCGGCAACGATATCTTTTTGATCCTCCATCGTTGCAATAACTGGAGTGCCTGTCTCTGAGAACTCGGCTGAGATGGCATCTGGGATACCTGCCAAATTTCGTGCCGCTTCAATAACCATGCATTGCAGGCCAAGACAAAGACCGAGCGTTGGAATTTTATTATCACGTGCATATTTAAGCGCACCGACTTTACCTTCGATTCCTCGAATACCAAATCCGCCAGGAACGCAGATCGCATCGACATCTTTCAAATTCTTTGCAGCACCCTCTGGTGTTTCACACTCATCACTTGCTATCCAAACGATCTCAATCTTGGCCTCATTAGCAAAACCGCCAGCGCGTAAAGCTTCAGAGACTGAAAGATAGGCATCAGGCAAATCTATGTACTTGCCAACTAGTCCCACACGGATGTGGTGTTTTGGATGATGGACTTTCTCCAGGAGCTCATCCCACTCCCCCCAGATGACATCATGGCTCTTTAGCCCAAGACGAGCAACGACGTAGGCATCTAAACCTTCGGCATGCAAAACTTTCGGAATGTCATAAATTGAAGGTGCATCCACGGCAGCTACGACTGCAGCTAAATCAACGTCACACATCAAAGAAATCTTTTTCTTTACCGACAAGGGGATCTCGCGATCAGATCGCAAAACTATTGCATCCGGGGCGATTCCGATACTTCTTAAAGCTACGACAGAGTGTTGAGTTGGCTTTGTCTTTAACTCACCTGATGGTCCGATGTATGGCACCAACGAGACATGAAGATAGAAAACATTATCTCTTCCAACTTCTTGGCGAATCTGACGTGCCGCCTCTAAGAATGGCTGTGACTCAATATCACCTACGGTGCCGCCAATTTCAGTAATCACAATATCTATATCCGGTGCGGCCATAGCTCGGATACGCTCTTTGATTTCATTTGTAATATGCGGAATAACTTGTACGGTCTCGCCCAAATACTCGCCGCGTCGCTCGCGTGCAATGACTCGCGAATAGACCTGACCCGTTGTTACATTTGCCGAGCCATGCAGATTTGTATCTAAAAAACGCTCATAGTGGCCGATATCTAAATCTGTCTCTGCGCCATCATCGGTAACAAAGACTTCGCCATGTTGAAACGGGTTCATTGTGCCGGGATCGACGTTTAGATAGGGATCTAGCTTTTGCATAGTGACACGAAGGCCTCTAGCTACTAATAATCTTCCAAGAGATGAGGCGGTGAGTCCTTTTCCAAGAGATGAGGCGACTCCGCCGGATACAAAGAGGTGTTTCGTCACATGTTGCTGGCCCATGGGAGTCGAACCTATCACTTAATTGGGCCGACCTCTTACACCTTCAGAGATAGCAGTTCGGCGGCGTGTTCTCTCGCGCTCACAGAGTTTTCAAGGCCGGCCAACATCCGCGCTATCTCTTCTATGCGATCTTCTCCTTCGACTTTTCTTACATCACTTTGGCTTACTGAGCCATCAATATTTTTCGTTACGACAAAATGAGAATCTGCCCACGCGGCAACTTGCGGAAGATGGGTGACAACGATTACTTGCGCATGTAGTGAGAGTGCATGAAGTCTTCTTCCCACTTCAATTGCAGCTTTTCCACCAACTCCTGCATCTACTTCGTCGAAAACATATGTGCCAACTGGATGTGATGCAGCAATCACAACTTCCAGAGCCAACATCACTCGCGACATTTCGCCACCACTTGCTCCCTTGGATAATGCAACAAGGGGTCCGTCTTTATGGGAAGAGATATACATTGAAACTTCATCGCAACCAGTAGCGGTAAAATCAGATTCTTTTAATGCCGTGTAATCCACACTCTCAACCCGGGCTGAAAATGTCGTATGCGGCATGGATAGCTGTTGAACCTCAGAAGTCACACTTACACCCAAGAGTTCGGCGGCTTTCGCGCGAATCTTCGTTAACTCTTTAGCAGCGGCGACTAACGCTTTCTTAATTCCAACCAACTCTGACTCCATCTCAACAAGGCGATCATCGCCTCCCTCTAAATCAGCTATCTGGCTAGATGAGGATTCAAATCGTGTTACAAGGAGATCAGATTCAATTTCATGTGTTCCGCCACTGCCATACTTCTTTATCAAGCTATGAATCACTAACTTTCTAGCGTTCAAAAAATCTAAGGTCGCTGGATCGGCCTCAAGTGAGTGCGTATAAGTGGCGAGTTGGCCACGTGCATCATCGATAAGGAAAAAGGCCTCGCTAAGTTGGGAATGGATAACTTCTAAGGCGGGATCCTTTGATTTAGCGCCCTCCAAAGCCCGACGCGCTATCCCGAGCGCTGTCAGTACACCGGACTCTTCATCATCAACGGCCTGAGTTGCCGACTCACCTGCAATTCGTAACTCTTCAACATTTGATAAACGATCTATAGAGCTGTTGATCTCACCGTACTCGCCTAATTTGAGTTTTAAAGCCGAGAGTGCAGCGGCAAATTCGCGCAAATGTCCAAGCTCTTGGTCGGCCTGGTCAACGCTTTTGCGCAAAGCTTGGATTCTAGATTTTAGGCTCTGATACTGAGAAAGCACTGATGAATAATTATCCATTGCTGTTGCAAACTCTGGACCTGCGAATCTATCGAGTAGTTCACGCTGTTTAGCGCTCTTTCCAATATTGATATTGGCGGCTTGGGCATGAACCTCGACTAATAGTTCACTCACCGTCGCCAATGTGCCTGAAGTTACCGTGACACCATTAGCAGTTGCTTTGCTTTTTCCATCTAAACCAACAGTGCGAGTAATAATGAGTTGGCCATCCTCTACAACCACGCCACATTCATCGAAACTATTGTTTTGCGTCGCTGGAATTGTAAAACTACCGCTAGCTAGAAGTCTTTCGCTGCCCTTTCGAACTAATGAACTATCGCTCTTGCCACCTAATATCAAGTTAAGGGCCGTTAAAATCATAGTTTTTCCCGCACCGGTCTCACCAGTTAGAACTGTTAAACCTTTAGATATTTCAAGTGTTGCTTGATCAATGACACCGATAGATTTGATCGTAATCTCATCTAGAAAGGTACGCTCACTCACCGCGCCAACCCTGAACCGGTAGTTTGAATTTAGCTACTAATCGATCGCTAAAAAGAGTATTAGTTAAGTGGGCTAGGCGAACGACTGCGCCGTCTTTTGAAATATGGACTCTATCGCCCTCTATGAGTTCGAAGTTACGCAGAGAGTCTGAAGAGAGTAGTGCTTGTGCCGATTCGATTCGCACCACAATCTCAGTCTGAGTTGAAATTACTAATGGGCGTGAAAAGAGGGCGTGGGCTGAGATTGGAAGAACAACTAAGGCATCGACTTCTGGCCAAACAACTGGCCCGCCAGCAGAAAATGCGTAGGCAGTAGAGCCCGTTGGAGTTGAGCAAATCAAGCCATCGCAGCCCCATCTAGAGATAGGACGCTTATCTATCTCTAGAAACAGCTCGACCATTGTTGCATGTCGTCGCTCAACGGTGACCTCATTAAGTGCCCACCCTTGCGCAACTTCACTATCGCCACGAACTACTGAATATTTCAAAGTCATGCGAGAATCAATTACATAATCCTTTTCGGTAATTGCGCGCACAACGGTATCAAGAGAAACCTTCTCTACTTCAGCTAAAAATCCAACATGTCCCAAGTTCACTCCCAGCAATGGAATTTGCCGCTTTCTTGTGACCTCTGCAGCACGCAACATAGTTCCATCGCCACCAAGTACAACTCCAACTTCCAGCTCTGGCAGTTCATCAACGCTACAATTAATTACTCCATCGATCGTGACATCTGAGATCGTATAGAGAGAAAAACCCGCGCTTTGAAAATCCTTAGCAAGTTTAAAGGCCGCTTCAATAGCTTGTGGCCTTGTTGGATTGCAGACAAGTAAAAGATTGCGCATTAGGCCGGGCCCTCTTCAATAGCGCGATCGAGTGCTTCATGTTCAATGGCAGGTGCCCCTCGTTTTAGCCAGAGGAAATACTCGACATTTCCAGCTGGACCCGGCAGAGGACTGGCAACAATTGCCATCGTGCCTAGTCCGACGTCATATGCAGAGTCGGCTACATCTATTACAGCTGCTTTTCGAAGCTGTGGGTCACGCACTACTCCCCCTGCGCCTAATTTTTCACGTCCGACCTCAAACTGTGGCTTGACCATCACGACAAAATCAGCATCTGGCTTTGAAACCGCGGCAAGGGCCGGCAAAACTAATGTCAAAGATATAAAGCTTAAATCTGCAACAACTAGATCAATCGGATCTCCAACTACGTCGCCAGTTAAGTGACGAATGTTCGTGCGATCCAAGATGCTGACTCGTTCATCTTGCCGCAGAGACCAGGCCAATTGGCCATATCCGACATCTACCGCCACGACGTGCGCGGCATTTCTTCGCAGGAGAACATCTGTAAAACCACCAGTCGAAGCTCCCGCATCTAAGCAGCGCCTACCTTCAACGATGACGCCAGCAAAGGCATCAAGTGCGCCCGCCAATTTGTGACCACCGCGTGAGACAAAATCGTCGCGTTTGCCTGCTAGCTTTATTGAGGTCTGCGCGTCGACCATAGTCGCTGGCTTAGTTGCTGGAATTCCATTGACTAAAACCGAGCGTGACTCAATAAGATCCGATGCATTTTCGCGCGAGCGTGCGAGTTCGCGACGTACTAACTCTGCATCTAGTCGTATCTTCATTCGTAGTTGTACCTATTAAAGTCCGTCTATTGAGGAGAGAGCAGTTGAAAGTTTATTATGGAGCTCTTC
>CAXNCU010000072.1:0-5532 GCA_964200985.1 Candidatus Planktophila sp. | reverse complement strand
AGAATTGCCAGGTGCTACCTGCAGATCCCAGAACCCTTGGAGCCACCGTTACCGATGGTGGAACTAACTTTGCCATCTGGTCTAACGCCGCCGATGCAGTTGAACTATGCCTATTTAATGAGGTCAACGGAGCATTAGTTGAGACCCGCTTTGCTATGTCGCATCGAAATGGACCGATTTGGCATGGCTATTTAGCAGGGGTCAGGCCAGGCCAGCGTTATGGATATCGGGTCTATGGTCCATGGGCACCTGAACATGGCGTTCGATTCAATGATGCCAAACTACTAATCGATCCATATACGCATTTATTGGTCGGTGACCTCTCTTATGTTGCCGAGATTTATGGCCATGTAGCAATTGACGGAACAGGTGCTGGTGATCTTTCCTTGCGCGATGATCGCGACAGCGCAGGCTTTACTCCTTACTCCGTCGTAACCGATCACAGAGTGCGCGATGTGCAGCGACCACTAATCCCATGGGCAAAGACTGTTATGTATGAGGCACATGTCCAGGGTTTAACAGCAAAGAATTTAGCAATAGCCGAAGATGAACGCGGTACGTACAAGGCGTTAGGTCATCCGAGCACAATCGATCATTTGAAATCATTAGGTGTTACAGCTTTGGAGTTGTTACCTATCGCCGCTTCATTAACCGAGCCGGCGATATTTACACGAGGCAGGAAGAACTATTGGGGTTATAACTCAATCGCCTTTAGTGCACCTCATTCAGCGTATGCATCAAGTGATGACCCGATTTCTGAACTGCAGTGGTCGATAGATCAATTACACAGCGCTGGCATCGAAGTGATTCTAGATGTTGTCTATAACCACACTGCCGAGGGCGGAGTTGGTGGACCAACATTGTCATACAAAGGTGTCGATAATAAGGCTTACTACCGCCATGACGGTCGTGGTAACTATGTCGATGTGACCGGTTGTGGAAATACTTTTGCCGCCAGTAATCCCCACTCAGTGCGCCAAATTATTGATTCACTGCGATGGTGGATCGAAGTTATAGGCGTTGATGGTTTCCGTTTTGACCTAACCACAGCGCTGTACACAAGCGATAGCGCCTTTAATTCCTCATTAATGACGGCAATCGAATCTGATTCAGTCTTGCGCAATTTTAAAATGATTGCAGAGCCTTGGGATGTCACTCGATACTCATTGGGAGATTTTCCACATCCTTGGCGGGAATGGAACGATGTATATCGAGATTCGGTACGCCAGTTTTGGCTCGGTGATCTTGAGCGAGGTTTTGGCGAAGGTGTATCCGATATTGCCAACAGTATTAGTGGCTCGAGTTCGATTTTTTACTATCGCGGTCCAACGTCTTCCATTAATTTTATTGCAGCCCATGATGGCTTTACCTTGCATGACATGGTTACCTACAACGAGAAAAATAATGCGGTGAACGGTGAAAATAATGCCGATGGAAGTGATTCCAATAGATCCTGGAACCTAGGTGTGGAAGGTGAAAGCGATGACCTTGAGATCCAGGCAACTCGACATAAAATAAAGAAATCGATGTTGGCAACTTTAATGCTCTCTTCTGGGGTTCCAATGCTCAGTATGGGCGATGAAGTAAGCCGAACTCAAGGTGGTTCCAACAATGCATACTCACTTCCACTTGAATTTACTGAAGAAAGTCAGGCCACGTTTAGCGGTGGTTGGGCCCTCCCCTGGGATTTAACGCCAGAGGCGGCAGATATTTTGGCAACTGTTCAGACTTTGTCTAATATTCGGCGCACATATTTAGCCGATGCTGCATCCGAGTTCTTTACAGGCCTTGTTGATCAAGGAACTAAACGAAAAGATATTGCTTGGTTTTCACTAGGTGGTCACGAAATGAGCGATATTCACTGGGCCGATGAAGAAAAACGCAGCATCACTGTCTTGGTTGAGGCCGATCCCGTTCGTGGTTTATTACTCTTAATGAACTCGTCCACCAGTGAAACTGTTTTCACTCTACCTGATCAACAGTGGGGCGAAACTTTTAGATGTATCTTTGATGCAAGTCAAGACGTACTGACATATGAGCCCATAATCGCCGCACCAGGCTCAAAGATTTCTGTGCCAAAACACACTACGCAGGTCTGGCTAGTCTCTCGTACTAGGCAGTAAATGCAGTTGACCAGTAATATTTAACAATCATGTTGGCACTCATCGCACCCGGTCAGGGTTCACAAACTCCAGGGATGCTCAACTCTTGGATTGAAGATCCAACATCAAAAAGTTTTTTAATGAAGTGGTCGGCAGATATTGATTTAGATCTTGTGCGCCTTGGAACAACGGCCGATGCCGATGAGATAAAAGATACGGCCAATGCCCAACCACTTATCGTTGCGACCTCATTATTAGCAGCTCACGCACTTGGTATTAAAGAATTTGCAGTCGTGTCTGGTCACTCAGTCGGTGAACTAGCTGCGGCAGCGTTAAGTGGTGCGATAGGTGAATCAGATGCACTGCGCCTTGTCCGTACTCGTGGAATCGAAATGGCAAAGGCCGCGGCAACAACACCCGCTGGAATGTCGGCTGTTCTCGGTGGTGATCGAAGCGAAGTTCTCGCAGCTATTGCATCTTTATCTTTGGTCGCCGCAAATGACAATGGCGCGGGCCAGATTGTGGCAGCTGGAGATCTAACTGCTCTTGCTTCTCTTGCCGAAAACCCACCAGCGGGTGCACGTGTCCGTGCTTTGGCTGTGGCCGGTGCTTTTCATACCTCTTATATGGCATCGGCCGTTGCACCTCTTGCCGACTTGGCTGCCAGCATTAGCGTTCATCCACCGTTGATCCCTTTTATCTCTAATAAAGATGGTTCCGCCGTTAGATCCGGCGCTGAAATCGTGGCTCGAATCGTCAATCAAATCGCTAATCCGGTGCGGTGGGATCTATGTATGCAGGCGTTGAAAACAATGGGAATCACGGGTGTCATTGAATTACCGCCGGCTGGAACTCTGGTTGGCTTGCTCAAGCGCGCAGTGCCCGACATTGAAAGCTTTGCGCTAAAGAGCGCACTCGACCTAGATGCTGCTCGCGAATTCGCAGGAAGGCACCAATGAGCA
Organism: Candidatus Planktophila sp.; assembly: GCA_964200985.1. Classification (GTDB taxonomy): domain Bacteria; phylum Actinomycetota; class Actinomycetes; order Nanopelagicales; family Nanopelagicaceae; genus Planktophila. The sequence continues at coordinate 2,468 of CAXNCU010000072.1, read as the reverse complement.
TAAAACTTCCCGCCATGGGCAATAGTCAGATTCTCTCTGTTGGTTCTTATCGGCCCAAACGTCTTGTTCCTAATAGCGAAATCATTGATCTGATCGATTCAAGTGATGAGTGGATTCAACAGCGTACTGGGATTCAAAGCCGTCGCTTTGCTGGCCCTGATGAAACTATTATTACGATGGCGCAAGCTGCATGTGAAAGCGCGCTGCTTCGTGCGAAATTGACGATAGCCGATATTGACACAGTGATTGTGGCAACGATTACATATCCAGTTCAAGCACCAAGTGCGGCTACCGACTTAGTAAGAGTATTAGGCAATCCAAAGATTGCAGCCTTTGATATTAGCGCGGCCTGTGCTGGTTTTTGCTATGGCGTTGCGATGGCAAGTGATTTAGTTCGCGCCGGAACATCCAAAAATGTACTTGTTGTCGGAGTTGAAAAGATTTCAGATTTTCTTGATCCGACCGATCGTGGAACTGCTTTTATTTTCGGTGACGGAGCAGGCGCTGTCATTGTTGGACAAAGTAGCGAGCCTCTGATTGGACCTTCTGTTTGGGGTTCTGATGCAGAATCACGTGAGGCGATTACGTTGAGCCCGGCTTATACAGTTTTTAGAAACTCCCCTGATAAAGGCGTGGCCGAACTTGGTTGGCCAAATATTTCCCAGCAAGGTCAAACCGTTTATCGTTGGGCCGTATTTACTGTTGGCAAGATTGGAATAAAAGCACTTGAAGCCGCCGGCGTACGTCCAGATGAGCTCGGTGCATTCATTCCGCATCAAGCAAATATGCGCATCATCGAGTCAATGGCAAAAGAGATTAAGATCCCTGCAAACGTTGTAATCGCCGATGACATTCGTGTGAATGGAAATACCTCAGCAGCATCCATTCCCCTAGCCATGGATGTGCTTTTGGAAAAACATCCCGAACTCCACGGTACGTTGGCACTTCTGATCGGCTATGGCGCAGGCCTTGTATATGCCGCACAAGTGGTGCAATTACCCCCCAAACCTTGAGATTTTCGCCACTTGAGCGCGCTGATACTCGTAAGTACCGGATTTTTAATAGAGAATAACGACCTATCGATAAAAAGAAAATAAACCAGCTAACGGATGGAATAAATAAAATGGCACTTGCACAAGCAGATGTACTTGCAGGATTAAAAGAGATCGTTGAAGAAGTAGCTGGCATCCCTGCTGCATCAATCGAGATGGACAAGAATTTTACTGAAGATTTAGAAGTTGATTCATTGAGCATGGTTGAAGTTGTCGTTGCCGCAGAAGAGCGCTTCGGTGTAAAGATTCCAGATGAGGCAGTAACAGATCTCGTAACTGTTGGCGATGCCGTTAACTTCATCGTCAACGCAGCTAAGTAGTTAGTAGAAAGTTTTCTCATGTCTGCCCGTCGCGTCGTCGTCACCGGTCTTGGTGCGACTACGCCACTTGGCGGTGACGTCACAACAACATGGTCGGCGCTTTTAGCCGGAAAAAGTGGTGTGCGTTTACTAACTGAGGATTGGGCACAAACTATTCCTGTCCACTTTGCCGCACGCGTTGCCGTCGAGCCAAGTGAGCAGATGGAGCGCGTAGAAATGCGCCGCTTAGATAGATCTGAACAGTTCGCCCTCATCGCATCACGTGAAGCCTGGAAAGATGCAGGCTCTCCTGAAATGGATAAGGAGCGTTTAGGTGTTGTCATAGCTTCGGGCATCGGCGGAGTAACAACGTTGCTCGATCAATACGACATTCTGCGTGAAAAAGGCGCACGTTTTGTAAGCCCTCACACAGTCCCAATGTTGATGCCAAATGGTCCAGCGGCAAATGTTGGACTTGAATTACAGGCAAAGGCCGGAGTTCACACACCTGTAAGTGCTTGTGCATCAGGGGCTGAGGCAATCGGATATGCACTAGACATGATTCGAAATAATCGCGCCGATGTTGTTGTAAGTGGCGGCGTTGAGGCTGCAGTTCATGCAATGCCAATGTCTGGTTTTGCTGCGATGAAGGCGCTTTCAACTCGAAACGATGATCCAGCACGCGCATCTCGTCCATATGATTTAAATCGTGATGGCTTTGTACTTGGTGAAGGTGGCGGAATCCTCGTTCTTGAAGAGTACGAACATGCACGCGCGCGAGGCGCCAAGATTTACTGTGAAATCGTCGGTCAAGGCTTAACATCTGATGGTTATCACATTGCAGCCCCAGATCCAGATGGCGCCGGCGTACAACGCGCCCTTAAATTTGCACTGCGCGATGCGGGCTTAACGACGAAAGACATTGTTCATTTAAATGCTCATGCGACCTCCACACCTGCAGGAGATGTTGCCGAAGCAAATGCTCTGCGCGCAGCCCTTGGCGCTGACGCGGATCATGTTGCAGTCTCTGGAACTAAATCCATGACTGGCCATTTATTAGGTGGCGCCGGTGCCATTGAATCGGTATTTATTGTAAAAACTCTACAAGATCGTCTTG
>CAXNCU010000071.1:0-5534 GCA_964200985.1 Candidatus Planktophila sp. | reverse complement strand
ACAGGCGTACACATTGAAATAAATGAAGAGAGCGTTACGTTGGCGGCTACCGACAGATACCGCTTAGCCGTTCGTGAAATTCAATGGGATCCAACAACACCAAATGTTTCAACAACCGCTCTATTGCGCGCTCGAACTCTCGCCGATGCGGCAAAATCATTAACCGGAACGAAGAACGTCTCAGTCTCATTTGCCCCGGCAACAAGCAACGATCGTTTAGCAGGTTTTGCAAGCGGTGGAAAAACTATGACCTCCCGTATGCTCGACGGAACCTTTCCTCCATACCGACATTTATTACCGCAAGAAGTTACAACAACAGCTCTTATTGAGGTTGCAACACTTCTGGATGCTGTTAAACGAGTTGCACTTGTTACCGACAAAACAGTTCCACTACGACTTGATTTCAATAACAACTCACTCTCATTAGAAGCAGGAGCAGGAGAGGAAGCGCAAGCAACAGAGGCGATTGAGATACTTTTAACCGGCGAAGCGATATCTATTGCTTTTAACCCAACTTTCCTTGCTGATGGTTTAACAGCGGTCGGAACAAAATTTGTTCAAATCTCTTTTACAGGCCCCAACAAACCAGCAATCTTGATGGGCAAGAGCGATAAAGATGGAGCGCTAGTGGAAAACTATCGCTATCTCTTAATGCCAATGCGTTACGCCTCTTAAACAATAAAGGTAAAGCATGCGTATAAATAAGTTGGCATTAACCAACTTCCGCTCCTACCCGTCTTTGGAGATAAACCTATCTCCCGGGGTCACTACATTTATTGGCGATAACGGTTCGGGGAAAACAAATATTGCCGAAGCATTAATTTATCTCTCCTTCCTTTCCTCTCACCGTGTTTCTAGCAATGCACCATTAATCACTTTAGGTTCTCAACAAGCGATAATCCGTGCAGAGATAGAGCGAGATGATCGCATTCTGCAAGTTGATTTAGAGATCAATGCTACGAAAGCTAATCGCGCGAGGATTAACGGCAACCCAACTCGAAGCCAGCGAGATATTTTGGGCGCCTGCCAAATTGTTTATTTCTCCCCCGAAGATCTTGATTTAGTACGGGGAGAGCCAGGGACACGGCGTGATTTCCTTGATCGTTTATTAATCACTCGCGCCCCGCGGTTAGCAGGCGTCATTTCTGATTACGAAAGGGTTATTAAACAGAGAAACGCCTTATTAAAAACAAGGGCTTCAACTAGCGCGCTTGTTCCCTGGAATGAACAACTCATCAAATTTGGAGCACAGTTAACCGCAGAGCGAATCTCTCTTATCGAGGCGTTAAATCCATGGGTGAGTAAAAACTACGCAAATCTCAATGAGGTAAAGACGGCATCGATTGCTTATAAATGCAGTACCGATGGAGTCACAAACAACACCGATACAAACATCGAAGCATTGAGCCGACGCTTAGAGGAAGTTGCATATCAAGAGATTGAACGAGGCGTCTCTTTAATTGGCCCACACAGAGATGACTTACATTTACAACTAGGCGATTTTCCCGCTAAAGGATATGCAAGTCATGGAGAATCTTGGTCGATGGCTATCTCTTTACGTATCGGCTCTTTCAACCTACTCAAAAGCGAAGGCACAGAACCCATTTTGATTTTAGATGATGTTTTTGCAGAGCTCGATACATCTAGGCGGAATCAATTGATGTCGGTTACGCAGTTAGCCGAACAAACAATCATTACCGCCGCTGTTGAAAGCGACCTCCCTAAAGAACTCACGACAGAAAAGTTTTATGTTACTCCCGGTGTAGTTAAAAAAGGAAAGAGCTAATGGAAAAACGCGATTTAGCTCTAGATCTTTTTAGAACATTTAAAACAAAGGCAATTAGGAAAATAAATAAACCTGCGCCAACACAACGCACTGGAACTCCCGGCGATCCTGAACTTATTGGCGGAGTCCTTAGCAATTTAATATCAGAGCGAGAATGGGATAGTGGTTTAGCAGAAGGAAACTTATTTATAACGTGGGCAAGCATTGTTGGCGCCGATATTGCAACACACACAACACCTATATCGATCTCAGATGGCGTTTTAACAATTCAGACTTCATCCACCGCTTGGGCGACCCAGTTAGCTCTAGTTGCACCCGACCTGCTGACCACAATCCAAAACAACCCGTCGGGGGCCACAATTGAAAAACTAGTTTTTTTCGGCCCCACTGGCCCCACGTGGAAAAAAGGCATTCGGAGCATTCGTAACGCTAGGGGACCCCGAGACACATACGGGTAATAGGCACCCTCAACAAAGCGCCCAACGTTCGGCTATACCCACACCTAGGCCTTTTCTCGGGTATTTCTTCTTGGCTTTTCCAGATAGGATAAACCCCTACAAACAGGAATTCCCCCGTAGGGGCCTTTACAGGCTTTTTGAGCATTCAAGGGATTGAGGAGCGTGATGGCCGAGAACTCCTACAACGCCAGCTCCATCACCGTCCTTGAAGGCCTAGAGGCGGTTCGAAAACGCCCTGGAATGTATATCGGCTCCACCGGTGAGCGTGGACTCCACCACCTGGTTTACGAGGTCGTTGATAACTCAGTCGATGAGGCGTTAGCTGGTTACTGCACCGAGATCAATATTTCATTGATGGCCGACGGCGGAGTAGAAGTAATAGATAACGGCCGAGGCATCCCAGTTGATATCCACCCTGTTGAAAAGAAACCAGCACTCGAAGTTGTGCTCACTGTTTTACACGCAGGTGGAAAATTCGGTGACAGCGGGTACTCAGTCTCTGGCGGATTACATGGCGTGGGTATTTCCGTTGTGAACGCCTTAAGCACCGATCTATCTGTTGTTGTACAGCGAGACGGAAGTTTTTGGTATCAAGATTACAAACTTGGAGTTCCAACCGCGCCTGTTAAAAAAGGAGAGCTGTCAACGGCCTCTGGGACAACCGTACGCTTTTGGCCATCGAAGGAAATCTTTGAAACTACCGATTTTTCTTTTGAAGTACTCTCAACACGTCTTCGAGAGATGGCATTTCTAAACAAAGGTTTAATTTTAACGTTGACAGATTTACGGGCAGGACACGTTGATGAAAAAGGCGAACAGTTAACTATTCGCTATCAATACCAAGGTGGAATCTCCGATTTTGTTAAGCACCTCAACTCAACCCGCGGTGAGACACACAAGTCAATTATTTCATTTACTGCCGAAGACAAAAAAGGCAAGATTGCCATTGAGGTATCGATGCAGTGGAACGCCGGATTTAGCGAGTCGGTTTATACATTCGCTAACACAATCCACACTCATGAAGGTGGCGCACATGAAGAGGGTTTTCGCACAGCACTCACATCAGTAGTAAATAAATTTGGAGAAGAGCAGGGCTATATTAGAAAGAAAGAGGATCGCTTAACTGGCGATGATGTTCGTGAAGGCTTAACCGCGATTGTCTCTCTTAAATTAGTAGATCCGCAGTTTGAAGGCCAAACAAAAACAAAGCTCGGAAATACGATCGCAAAAACCTTTACTCAAAAAGTTGTTAATGAAGAGCTAACAACATGGTTTGAACAAAACCCAAGTGAAGGCAAAGACATTGTCCGAAAAAGTATCGATGCAGCCGCCGCCCGTGTCGCAGCGCGTAAAGCCCGTGATTTAAGCCGTAACCGCAAAGGTTTACTCGAAGGCCGTGGAATGCCCGGCAAGTTAGCTGATTGCCAATGGACAGATCCGGCAAAGTGCGAGTTATATATTGTTGAAGGTGACTCCGCTGGCGGATCTACAAAAGGCGGACGTGATTCACGCAACCAAGCGGTACTACCGATTCGCGGCAAGATTCTCAATGTTGAAAAAGCCCGCATCGATCGAGTTTTACAAAACAACGAAGTGCAAGCGCTAATAACTGCCCTTGGCACTGGAGTCCACGACGATTTCGATATTGCAAAACTTCGCTACCATAAAATTATTTTGATGGCCGATGCCGATGTCGATGGACAACACATTCGAACACTCCTACTTACTTTGCTCTTTCGTTTCATGCGCCCGCTCATTGAAAATGGTTTCGTATACTTTGCTCAACCACCACTATATAAATTAAAGTGGGGTGGAAAAGATCCTGTCGAATACGCATTTAGTGATCGCGAACGCGATGGCATGATTCAGATAGGTTTAGATAACGGTAAACGCCTTCCAAAAGACGACGGCATCCAGCGATTTAAAGGTTTAGGCGAGATGCCCGCTAAAGAGCTATGGGATACAACCATGGATCCAGAGCACCGCGTACTTATTAAAGTAATGCTCGAAGATGCCGCAGCCGCAGATGATTTATTTTCGGTACTCATGGGTGAAGATGTAGAAAAACGGCGAGCTTTTATTCAACGCAACGCCAAAGATGTTAGATTCTTGGATATCTAATGGATGAATTGAACCCAAAGAATTTAGAGTCCTTTGACAAGATTGAGACCGTCGATCTGCAAGTTGAAATGGCGCGCTCGTATCTAGATTATGCGATGTCGGTTATTGTCGGTCGAGCTCTACCTGATGTTCGCGATGGATTAAAACCTGTTCATCGCCGCGTTTTGTATGCGATGTACGACGCCGGTTATCGGCCAGATAAGGGTTACTACAAATCCTCACGCATCGTCGGTGACGTCATGGGTAATTACCACCCACACGGTGACACCGCGATCTATGACTCGGTTGTTCGTCTTGCCCAGCACTGGTCACTTCGCTATCTATTAATTGACGGCAATGGAAACTTTGGCTCACCAGGCAATGATCCAGCTGCTGCAATGCGATACACGGAGGCGCGTTTATCTCACATTGCCATGGAGATGATGCGCGATATCGATGAAGATACCGTCAACTTTGTACCTAACTACGACGGGCGATCACAAGAGCCGACAGTTCTTCCATCACGATTCCCAAACCTTCTAGTTAATGGAAGCGCGGGAATCGCAGTTGGAATGGCTACAAATATCCCCCCACACAATTTACGCGAAATCGGCGAAGCCGTTGTTTACACACTTGAGCACCCAGAGTTAAAACAAGATGAGCTTTTAAATGAGCTTCTTAAAATTGTAAAAGGGCCAGATTTTCCAACGAAGGCGTTAATTGTTGGACGTGGCGGAATTGAAGATGCTTATCGCACGGGGCGCGGATCGATCACAATGCGCGCCGTCGTACAAGTTGAAGAGATTAATAAACGCACATGTTTAGTTATTAGCGAATTACCATATCAAGTCAACCCAGATAATTTGGCCCTTAAGATTGCAGAGCTAGTCAAAGATGGAAAGATTAAAGGCATCGCCGATGTTCGTGATGAAGGCAATGAGCGTCTAGGCCAGCGCCTAGTAGTTGTTTTACAAAATAGCGCGATTCCTAAAGTAATCCTTAACAACTTATATAAGCACACTCAATTACAAGATACTTTCGGCGCCAACATGTTGGCACTTGTCGACGGAGTTCCGCGCACACTGCGCTTAGATGAATTTATTCGCTATTACATCGAACACCAAGTCGAAGTAATTGTCCGACGCACTAGATTCCGCTTAGCAGAGAAAGAGCGACGTGCACATATCCTC
>CAXNCU010000070.1:0-5616 GCA_964200985.1 Candidatus Planktophila sp. | reverse complement strand
CTGTCAGTCACGCAGAGTAACTTCTCCACTCCGTCCGAAGCACTAACGCCTCAAGAAAGGAAACGGTGAGCAGAGAAAACAAACCCGATGAGAAAGAGTTATGGAAGTTAATTCCATCTACTCATGGCGCCGATCGCGCCGAAACATATGTAGAACTAAGCCATTTGGCATACGACCGCGGAGATCACAAAGCAGCCCTTGCTCTATGCCAAAGCGCTCGCGAGATTTATGAAGGCCTTACAGATTTCGTTGGCACAACAAAGATGCTCCATGTCTATGAGGGCATCACCTGGTCACTGCGCCGCTTAGATCGAGATGAAGAGGCCGCATACGTTGCACTCGATGCAGTAACACTTTTAAAGGAAGATGATCCAGCAGCTGCCACAGAAATGTTTCGCGATGCTGGCCGTTATTTCTATGCAGCCGGAGAGTTTCAAAAATCACTTGACTGTCACCGGTTAGCACTCGGTGATGTGAACCCAGATCTGTCCGATATCACAATCGGTGTCGATTACTTTAACTGTGGTTCATCACTAGTTCGTCTAGATAAATATGCAGATGCTCTGCCTTACTTAGTAACGGCCCGCGAATACTTCAAGAAAGCAAAAGAGCCAGAGCGCGTCTACTGCACCGATGAGTTCTTGACAATTGCATACACTGAATTAGAAAACGGTGTAGAGGCAATGATTCATGGACAGAAATCTTTAGACTTTGCAATCACAGCGCAAAACAAGTATTACCAGATGTGGGCCCACTACCGATTAGCCTGCGCCCAAATCCTTATGGGCGAATTAGAGGATGCTGAAGAGCATCTACGGACATCAATCTCAATGAACACATCCTCGTGCCAACCCGATTGGGATTTAGCCCTTGATGCTGAAAGCGCAGTAGCCGATATCTACACCACACAGGGCCGCACCGAAGAGGCCGATGAAATCGTGCGCCGGCTGAAGACTCTTGAAGAGATCATGGATAGCGATGAAGGCAAGAAATAAGGGCCTACTGATTGCAACTGCGGTGGTTCTGGCCACCGCAGTTGGGCTCACTATTATCAACTCATCAACGGCAACGAAAACCACACAAGCTGCAAAGCAATCCAATCTCCAATCAGCCACCCCAACTCCAATAAAGAGCTATACAAAACTGCCTGGCACTTGGACATATGACTGTGAATTTCCAGTCCAACGTCCCCTTCAAATTATGCTGACCTGCGCCGACGGGGGAATGATCGTCACTGATATCACGTGGAATACCTGGACGAGCAGCATTGCCACTGGCAAAGGCACATACTCCCAAAATATGTGTGACCCCAACTGCGCCGAGGGCACCAGAGTCGACGTTCCAGTAACCATCAAACTAAGTAAACCATTTGAGCACAAAGGAAGAAATGTTCTGAAAACGCTAGATATTGAAGCAACAATCGGTGGAGACTTGCCAACTGGGGATGCCTCTTTGAAGTGGGATGTATCTGAGTTTGCAGTTCGAATGAATTGGGATGTTGAGGGCTAAGTGTCATATCAAGATTCACTCGGCTCCTGGACAAATCGACTTTTTGAATTGAGTGAAATTTACCTCCGAGATCTAACTCCCGAAAATTCAGTTGCATTAAGAGAATTTTTCGAAACCCATAAGCAAATGGGACCTCAAATAAGCTGGAGGGATATTTTAAAAGAGATTTCAAGTTCACAAAAGGGAAAATTAGTTGCAATTGCTCTGTATGTATGTCAGCAAAAAACGCCGGCAAAGGATATTTGGAACCGCTATATCGACACAGAGTCGGAATTTACACAACTTCAAGTTTACGGACTTCTCATTTCGAATGGTTATAAGAATTATCTCGCACTATATGTAACATCATATTTTTCGGCAAGTGGAAGTACTCGTGATAGTGATTTCATTATCGGAAAAGTTAAAGAAGAACTAAAACTGCAAGATTCACCTGATCCAAATCTCGTTCGATTCCTTTCTAGTCGACTGACTAAAAATTCACCAATCAATTATTTGGTTATCTCCCTTCTTCATTCCAGTATTGGTATGTGGAAAGAACGTTTTGGGTGGATTTTCGAGAAATGCCATCTAGATGTTCAGAAAACTGCGAGCGTCATCCCGCCAGAAGTACCAAGAGAAATTCTTGGACTACTAATTCTTGAGTATCAGGCAAGTCATGGAAACATTGCAGCTTTTGAAAGCCTTCTAGAAATCGGCAAGGTTGCAGCAAAGGATTCTCACCTTGTAAGTGTTCCGATCTGGAGAAACCTTGTTATCGATTTAGCATTAATCCAAATTGAAAAAAGTATAATCACTCCAACTATTTTGGATGCCCTTCTAGTGGCAACATTAGGTAACCCTAGTTTAGAAATTGTGAAGAAACTCGGGCACCTCCAAAATGTTGACCCAATCTCGCGTGCGAAGATTTTTAATCTGCTTGAAGTAACACGTCAGAGAGCACTTTTGATCTCTTTCTCATCGAGCTTCGATATTGGAACTCTCACAGATATTGAATATAAATTACTATTAAAGGCCGCACAGTCCCTAATGAATGTGGATCTGTTAATGAAGTTAAATGCGTGCACCCCAATTGAAGATGAAAACCTAATTATGCGACTCTCGGCTAAAATGCTAGGGGATGGTCAAAAAGAAGTAGGCATGCAACTTTTCTTGTCTAGGAAATTGAAACTTTCTGAGCCTGAAAGCGAAACTTTTACTCTAAAGTTTTTAAGTTTGCTAGATAGGCAAAATCTACTCGAGTATGACCTTGAAAATCCAATTCAAAATGGTGAATTAGTATTCAGAATTGCAAATTACTTAAATTCTAAGGGCACTTCTTCTGGGGCAATAGACCCATATTTACATCGTGCAGTTGCACTAGGTTCATCAAGTGCGGCACGACTGTATACAGAGATTCACAATGGAGAGACATTTGAACGAGAAACTTTGAAATTGGCGAGTAAGGACTCTGGAGCATATTTGGCTAAACGCGAGTACGCAAAGTTACTTATTCTAGATGGCGATATTGAATCTGCTTCAGAATATGCCACGGCCGCTGCATATCATGACGATCAAGCCGCACACCTAATGATGCATGTTCTAGGTAGGGATATTGCACATTGGGCACAGCTTTTGGAAAGAAGAGATGTTCGATTTATTGCTAGCGAATATGAAGATATATTTCGCAAGAATGGGCTGACTCTTCTGAAGAGCAGTGAGCTTGAAACGAATTCATTGCATGATATTTATTTATTGAAAGAAAAGGGGGTATCACGACGAAAAATCGCAGCAGGGGACTATGTCATTGAGAAATGGATTTGCAACAAGGCTATTTTGGATATTCCTCGAAAGACTTGGGCGATTAGTGCATGTGAAAACCATCGTGAAGATGTCACTCAATTCAGTAATATTGGCATGATCAGACAGCTGGCTGATATTCATTGGGAAGAAACCCTCACCAATTTGCTCCCTCATTCAAGACCATTTAATGATTCAGGCAGGGGGTACTTGAGAGACGCTCTGGAAAGTCAGCCACTGCGTTCATGGCAGAAGAGAGCTATTGATGCCTGGGTACAACATGGCCGTCAGGGCATTATCGAAGCAGCCACAGGATCTGGAAAATCAAAGATCGGCGCTTTAGCGGCATTGGAGGCGATGGACGAAGGTTTTGCAGTCGTCATAGTTGTTCCTACAAGAATTTTGCAACAGCAATGGATTAAGGATTACTTTTCCGACCTTTGGAACCTTCCAGGCAAAAAAATCTGGACTATGGGGAATAAGGATGAAGAAGGGGGATATGTGCGCACTGCAGAAAATCTGCGCCCAGGCACGATCACAGTGGCAATAGTAAATACCTTTTGCACACTCGAGGATATGCGCACAAGGGAAGGTGTAGAGACTCTCATTATTGCGGATGAGGTTCACAACTATTCTGGCGAGAAGTACAGAAAGATTCTTCACCCCTCCTTTAGTCGTCGACTGGGTCTCACGGCGACATTACAGACGCCAGAAGGGCGATATCCAATTCTGTCGAACTATTTTGGGGGCCATCCGGTTTTCACGTATGGATTCGATGATGCGGTTCGTGATGGCGTAATTTCACCGTACAACTTGTTGCTAATTGGAGTACCTATGGAGCCACAAATATTGACAAGTTATACCAATGCCTATCGAAGAATGGTCGCATTAAGAAATGAACTTGTTGCACTACCTGAGGTATCGGGTGAGCCGAGTAAATTTATCCGTGAGATCGATCGATTAAAGTCAGCTTCAAGATATCTTCAGTTAATTGCTTCGTATGAAGCGGCCTTTGAAGAGTCAGATAAATATCTTCGAGAGTCAAAATCAAAGGCGAATGCGCTTAGGACTCTTGCAGATTTTGTTAAGAATCGAGGCAACACAATGGTTTTTTGCGATTTTAATCTGACGTCGGAAAATATCAATATAATCTTTAAGGATCGCGGTATTTCAACGGCAATTATAAACCAGCATGTGAAGCCCAAAGACAGGCGAGAGATATTCGATCAATTTGAGTTGGGTAAAGTCGAAGCATTACTGTCTCCAAAAGCTCTGGACGAGGGCGTCGATATTAAGCACGCTTCAGTTGGCATATTTGCCGGTACGAGTAGAAGGCGGCTACAAATCATTCAGCGCCTTGGTAGAGTATTAAGAATTAACACAGGCAAACTTATGCCACTGATCGTAATACCTGTTGCTTTAGGCACAGAAGAGGATCCAGAAATGCCTGGGAATGGGCATTTAGAGAAATCAAGTTTTAATATAGTTTATGAACAAGCTGTCAAAAGAGGTTATATACATGTGGACAAGCAAGATGAAATCCTAAAATTTCTGACACAGATTTAGTAGATGTTCCTAAATATCCTTATCTAGAATCCGATTCATTTTTGTTTCGCATACCGGGCAGATTCCATACGCCATTCGACGTCCGCTATCTGCAACCTTGATTCCGCCTTCGAAATTTCGCTTTTCTTTGCATTTGACGCAATAGGCGTCGCCTTTATAAATTTCATCTTGGGCGTAGGAATCTATTGGTTGTTTCCGTAATTTCAACTTAACTAGCATCTTTCCAACAATGCTATATAGCCACTTTATGAATGTGGTGATCACTTCTAGGTGCCTCCTCTAGTTGAATACCTGAGGATAATGACAGATATAAGAGAGCGATACAAGGAATCTGATGTACTCATATCGTCGCCACACTGCGTTCTACTGACAAATCGGGCAGCGAGTGCGGCTTCCTATGCTTATTCATTGCGATTAGTCATCGAAACTAATCCAGTGGAACTGGTCGACTCGAGCAAAATCGCCAGAGAGATCCTCTGCTAACTCTGCGCCGCGACCCGAATTCGATATCTGCTCTATCGCAACATCCATTGGTACCTTCGGATCGATTTCATATTTCTCATAGACCTTGTGGTACTCGCTGTGCGGCATAGTGAAGATAATCTCTGAATCACCGGAAAAGGCCGTTCTCTTTTCCCCGTAGACCTCAAAATTAAAGTTAATACCCTTATCTACCACGCTCCAGTAATAGAGAACCCTGCCCTTTGAATCCTTTAGCTCTTTTTCGGCCATCAAACCCACCTCCCAAGGTCAACGCCTTGTACT
>CAXNCU010000069.1:0-5650 GCA_964200985.1 Candidatus Planktophila sp. | reverse complement strand
ACACCACCAGTAGTAGCCAGCGTTCCATCGGAGACTGTGGAGATTACGGGACGCGTGCGTTTAGATTCATCGCTTCCACGCGGTTCATTTTTTGCACTTCCAGCAAGTGGCACGGGATTAGTCGGCGAGCTCAACGCCCAGTCACGGATTGGGACAGAGAACTACTATCTAGATTTAATGAGTGGATCGCAGCCAAATCTGACACCAGAAGTCACCGCACAATTGCCTGAACTCAGCGATGGACCGCACATGGCCTATGCCTTGCAGTGGATTTTCTTTGCCGGACTTGTGGTTTATGGACGAATACTAATTCGACGAACCCGTTAGATCTTGACGGTTGTAAAGATCGGCATAGAGTCCCCCGAGAGCAACTAGTTCATCATGCTTTCCACGTTCTACGATTGAGCCATTCTCTAAAACCAGAATCTGATCAGCATCTCTTACCGTACTTAATCGGTGAGCGATGACGATGCTAGTCCTTCCTTTAAGCGCGCTTTCCAGGGCTGCATGAACTAGAGCCTCATTCTCTGAATCTAGGTGCGCCGTAGCTTCATCGAGAATGACTACAGCTGGCGATTTCAAAAGAAGCCGCGCGATTGCCAAACGTTGTTTTTCCCCACCCGATAAACGATGCCCACGCTCTCCCACCATTGTGTCCAGGCCATTAGGTAAGGCTTGTATTAACTTCCAAATTTGTGCCGCCTCGCACGCGGCTCTCATTTCTTCCTCGGTTGCATCTGACTTTGCATAGCGAAGGTTTTCTGCGATCGTTTCGTGAAATAGGTGGGCATCTTGCATGACAACGCCTACCGAATTTCGGAGCGACTCCAACGTTAAATCTCGTATGTCATGACCATCGATTGTGATTGAGCCTGAAGTAACATCGTAGAGCCTTGGAATCAGCGCGCTAATTGTAGTTTTACCGGCACCTGATGGTCCAACAAGCGCGGTGAGAGTTCCAGGTTCTGCAATGAATGAAAGGGACTTGAGCACTTCGCCGCTTTCGACTGTCTCAGGCTTTGCGGCAGATTCCAAAGAGGCCAGTGAAATCTCATTTGCTTTGGGATAGGCAAAACCAACATCGGCGAACTCAATTCGAGGATTCTTAGCGTGGTAGTCAAGTGCACCGTCTTTATTTTCAACCATTGGATGCAAATCGAGTAGTTCAAAGACGCGTTCGAATGAGACTAGAGAGGTCATCACATCAATTCTTATATTTGAGAGAGCGGTCAAAGGTCCATACAAACGAGCTAACAATGCAGTTATTGCAAGCAGAGTTCCAACTGTGACTCCCCCGTTAATGGCTAAATGGCCACCAATGCCGTATGCGAAGGCTGTAGCAATTGCTGCAACACTCGTGAGAGCGATGAAGAATAGGCGGTTGAGCATTGCCGATTTAATTCCGATATCTGCAACTCTTCTTGCGCGTGAGCGAAAGAACTCTTCCTCACGTTTAGGTTGGCCATATAGAGCTACCAGCATCGCACCCGAAACATTGAAACGTTCAGTCATAGTGCTCGACATCTCGGCATTAACATTGAAAGACTCGCGAGTAAGGGCTTGGAGTTTACGCCCTACCCATTTAGTAGGAATAAGAAAGACTGGGAGCAAGACAAGTGAAAAGATGGTTATTTGCCAGGATAAAATCATCATGGTTACGCCAACCAGGACAAGTGATACAACATTACTGACTACCCCTGAAAGTGTCGCAGTAAAAGCCTGCTGAGCTCCCATAACATCTGAGTTGATACGAGATATGAGCGCACCAGTCTGTGTTCTCGTGAAGAAGGCGATTGATTGTCGCTGAACGTGGGCGAAAACCAGTGAGCGCAGATCGTAAATTAAGCCCTCTCCGATACGAGAGGAAAAATAGCGGCCTAATAAACTTACGCCAGCATCAGCAATAGCAAGTAGTCCAACAATTACTGCCAACTTCGTAATGAGATCACCGTTTTTAGGGATAACTCCATCATCAATCAGGCGTAACAGAAGTAGAGGTGTTGTAACTATCAGCCCGGCATCGACAACAACCGTAGCAAGAAAGATGATGATTGCTTTTCGGTAGGGTTTTGCGAAAGATAAAATCCGCTTAACTGTTCCTGGCTTTAGCTTGACCTCTTTGACCGATTGGTCGGCCGTCATAGACCTATGGGTCATCCAAATAGCATGGTTAGACATGGCTCTACCTTAAGCAGTTTGAGACTAAACCGTAAATCCTAAGGCGCGCAGTTGATCACGGCCATCATCAGAGATTTTGTCAGGCCCCCAGGGTGGCATCCAAACCCAGTTAATTTTCACATCACTTGTCATGCCGGCCAGAGCTTGGCGAGTTTGATCTTCAATGACATCTTGCAGGGGGCAAGCTGCCGAAGTCAACGTCATGTTGAGAATTGCAATGTTGGCTTCATCGACCATCACGTCATATATCAAACCTAAGTCAACGACATTGATTCCGAGTTCAGGATCAACTACATCCTTCATCGCCTCGGTTACATCATCTACGCTTGTGGTCATTGCTCTCCCCTTAGATTATTTGCTTACTTAGTCTGCGCCTGAATTGCTACATCTTTAAAAGCCATCCATCCAAGAAGTGCGCACTTTACACGACCTGGAAACTTTGAAACTCCGGCAAATGAAACTGCATCTTCCAAAATCTCTGGGTCTCCTGCCGAGGTACCTTTACTGGCCATGAGCTCTGAGAAAGAATTAACAACAACTGCTGCCTCTTGCAGTGTCTTTCCTATTAGTAAATCTGCCATCATTGACACACTTGCCTGTGAAATTGAACATCCCTGTCCATCCCACGTCAGTGACTTAATCAGATTCTCTTCTAAATTAATATTGAGAGTAATCTCATCGCCACAACTTGTGTTGACGTGGTGAACTTGTGCATCGAATGTAGGGTTCAATCCCTTGTGTTGCGGGTGCTTATAGTGATCGAGAATCACCTCTTGATAGAGCGAATCTAATTCCATACTAGAGCCTTCCAAAATATCTCTGTGCTCCAATTATTCCATCAATTAAAACATCGCAATCGCTCTCATCGTTGTAGAGATAGAGAGAGGCGCGAGTAGATGCAGGCACATCCATTCGCTTAGCTAGCGGCCATGCACAATGTTGACCGGTGCGAACAGCTATACCTTGGCTATCTAAGAATTGGCCCACATCGTGCGGATGAATATCGGCAAGAGTAAACGAGACTGCACTGCCACGGTTGTCGGTATTTGAAGGTCCCACAATTCTTATCTCTTTAATAGATTTCAATTTCTCTAGAAGATATCCGGTGAGTGCGAGCTCGTGGGCATGGACGTTATTCATGCCCAACTGTGTTAAATATTCCAACGCCGCCCCCAGTCCAACTGCTTGCGCCATATTGGGAACTCCAGCTTCGAATTTTTGAGGTACCGGTGCCCAGGTCGCCGTAGTCATCGTGACCATTTCAATCATTGAACCGCCAAAGAGAAATGGAGGAAGTTCATCTAAGAGTTCAGAGCGTCCCCACAAGACACCAATGCCAGTTGGACCCAGCGCCTTATGTCCTGAGAAGACTAAGAAATCTATACCGAGAGTTTTTACATCGATCGCCATATGCGGAGCTGATTGGCAGGCATCTAAAATTACGACTGCGCCAACTTCATGTGCCCGTGTAACGATTTCTGCGAGTGGATTAATAGTTCCAAGAACATTGGATTGATGAGTGAGTGCAACTACCTTTGTGTTTGGAGTGATTACATCTTTGATTGAGGACAAATCCAAGCGGCTATTGGGAGTAACGCCAAACCACGCTAACTCCGCCCCTGTTCGAGCGGCCAATTGTTGCCACGGAACTAAATTAGAGTGGTGTTCCATCTCTGTAACTACAATGCGATCGGCAGAAGTTAGAGAAAAGCGATTTCCAAAAGGTGCATTACCCATTGCATATGCCAACAAGTTCAGGGATTCTGTAGCGCTCTTCGTGAAAACTATCTCACTTGCTCCACCCGGTGAGCCCAAGAACTTTGCAACAATTTCTCGTGCGCCTTCATATGCATCGGTGGCCTCCTCCGCAAGTTGATGCACGCCTCGATGGGCCGCTGAGTTGTGAAATCTATAAAAGTTACTTTCAGCCTCAATAACCGCAGTTGGCTTCTGGCTGGTCGCTCCACTATCTAAGTAAATAAGCTTTTTTCCGTCGCGAACAGTACGCTCAAAGATTGGGAAATCTTTACGTATCTGTGCGACGGAAAACGACATACTCTCTTACTTGCTCACATAATCTGCGTAGCCATTTGCCTCTAACTTGTCAGCCAAATCTGGTCCACCCTCTTCAACAATGTGACCATTAGCAAAAACATGAACAAAATCTGGCTTGATGTACTTCAGGATACGTGTGTAGTGAGTGATCAAAAGTACGCCCAAGTTATTGTTGGCTTTAGCGCGGTTAACGCCCTCGGAGACAATACGCAGCGCATCGACATCTAATCCTGAATCGGTCTCGTCCAAGATTGCAATTTTTGGCTTGAGAAGTTCGAGTTGCATGATTTCGTGGCGCTTTTTCTCGCCGCCAGAAAAACCCTCGTTCACATTTCTAGATGCGAATGCAGGATCCATATTGAGCGCCTCCATGGCCTATTTGACCTCTCCTACCCATGTGCGTAATTTTGGCGCCTCTCCGCGCAGGGCTGTAGCTGCTGTTCGTAGAAAATTGGAGACTGAAACTCCAGGTACTTCAACTGGGTACTGCATTGCTAAAAAGAGTCCGGCCTTAGCTCTCTCGTCAACGGTCATCTCTAGAACATTTGCTCCATCGAGTGTGACTGAGCCACCAACGATTGTATATGTTGGGTGACCGGCAATTGAGTACGCCAAGGTTGATTTACCTGAACCATTTGGGCCCATGATGGCGTGTGTCTCACCTGACTTGATCGTCAGATCTACGCCTTTAAGAATATCTACTGCGCCATTTTCAGTATTGACGCTGACCTGTAAATTACGAATTTCTAGTGTGCTCATTGTCTTCTCTTCTCTCTTAAATCTCTACCGTGACGGAATTTGCAACTATGGTTACTGGGTATGTCTTAACTGAAATATTTGCTGGAAGGGTAAGTGCCGCACCTGTACGCAAATCAAACTCTGCGCCATGTAACCAGCATTCAATCTTGTGATCGCTTACATCGCCTTCAGAGAGGGAGGCCTCTGAATGGGTACATAGGTCATCAATTGCAAAGACCTCATCGCCAATGCGTGTAACGCAAATAGTTTTGTCGCCCTTTTCAAACTTGACCGGCTTGCCACTTGTAAGTTGATCCAACTGAAAATCTGCCACTTAGGCACCAGCTTTTTCTAGCTCAGAATCAATTCGATTCATTAACCGCTCTTGAATCGCTTCAATTCCGATCTCAGTAATAATCTCATTGAAAAACCCGCGGACAACTAAACGTCGAGCATTCTCAAGGGTAATTCCACGCGACATTAAGTAGAAAAGCTGTTCATCATCGAATCGCCCTGTAGTGCTTGCGTGTCCTGCCCCAACGATTTCTCCGGTTTCAATCTCTAAATTAGGTACTGAATCGGCGCGCGCACCATCGCTCAATAGAAGATTGCGATTGAGTTCGTACGTATCAGTACCCTCGGCAACTGCGCGGATTAACACATCGCCTATCCAGACAGT
>CAXNCU010000068.1:0-5691 GCA_964200985.1 Candidatus Planktophila sp. | reverse complement strand
CGACTCATGGCTGATCTCGTCTATCCCCCAGTTATTGTTGCAATTAAAACTCTCTGGAAATATTTAGGAATTAAATTTGATTTTCAAGGTGTAGAAAACGTTCCGCGAAAAGATGGCGCGATTCTTGCAATCAATCATGTGAGCTACCTTGATTTCGCACTCACTGGCACAGCGGCCCTACCTGCCGGACGTTACGTACGATTCATGGCAAAGAAGGAAGTCTTTAATAATAAGCTCGCAGGTCCCTTGATGCGCGGAATGCATCACATCAATGTCGATCGTGAAAACGGCGCAGCCTCTTTCGTTGCAGCACTTCGTGCATTAAAATCTGGAGAGATAATTGGAATCTTTCCTGAAGGAACCGTTTCAACAAGTTTTGAAATTAAGGGTTTGAAATCAGGGGCCGTACGTCTTGCGATGGGAGCTGGCGTCCCCGTTATCCCGACCATCATCTGGGGAAGTCAGAGAATCTGGACTAAAGGTGTCAAGCGAAATCTGCGGCGCCAATTCATTCCAGTAACGGTTGTATTCGGTGAACCGATTTTCTACAAAAAGGGTGATGATCTTGAAGTTGCAGAGGCACTCTTGCGACAAAGACTTATAGAGATGCTCCACCAAGTCCAAGATAACTACCCTGATAGCCATGTGGGCCAGCGCTGGGCACCTACCCGTCTTGGTGGAACCGCCCCTGCACCACTAAACTAAGCGACATGTTTAAGAGAAAAGCAAAAGAAAAGAAGATTAGAGCCCCTCGTTTTCAAACTTTCCGTGATGCTTACAACGTCACCAAGGTTGTAAAACCCTGGATCCCTTTTGCCCTTCTTGGCATCTTCTTCGCCACCTTGCTCATCGGAATCGCCATTGGAATTGCTCTGGGTCATCCTTTTTACTTTGCATTCATCTTCCTCCCGCTCTCATTCTTAACAACACTTCTATTCTTCACGCGCCAAGCTGGCACAGCTGCCTATTCATCGATCGAAGGCCAGATGGGTGCAGGTGCAAGCGTGCTCATGGCGATTCGCAAAGGATGGACCACTACCCCGGCCGTTGCAGTTGCGCGAAACCAAGATATGGTCCATCGCAGTGTTGGCCGTGCAGGAATCGTATTAACTGGCGAAGGTTCACAGGGTGTTAATCAAATGCTCGCGGAAGAGCGTAAGAAGACTGAGCGTTTTGCACCTGGCGTTCCAATCACATTAGTCGTAGTTGGCGAAGAAAAAGGGCAAGTACCTCTACGTAAACTTCAAAAGCGTCTACAGAAAATGCCTAAAAAGTTGACGGCACATCAAATGCGCGAAGTCCGTGCCCGCTTAAAGGCTGTTGGTGGTTTGTCCATGCCAATTCCAAAGGGTCCGATGCCTACACGCGCACCAAAGATGCGCTAACTCTTCTTAAGAAACACATTATGAAGCAGATTGCCATGCTGTTGTATCCAGGCTTCACGCCCTTAGATGCAATCGGTCCCTATCACGCCCTTTCACAATTTCCGGGCTACGAGTTTTTCTTCGTCGGGCAAGAGGCGGGACCAGTAAGTGATGGCGCTGCAACGGTAATTCAGGCACAGAAATCAATATCGGAGATTAATTCGGTAGATATCTTGGTAGTACCAGGTGGGCTGCCAGCAATCACAATGGCACGCAGCGGAGATCCGTTAATCGATTGGATCGCACAAATCCACCCAACCACAGAGTGGACGATTTCAGTATGCACCGGTGCACTCATGCTTGGCGCCGCAGGTCTTCTTAAAAGCATTCCTGCTACGACACATTGGTATTCACACACTGAGCTATCTGATTACGGCGCGATCCCGATAGATGAACGTGTTGTCGAATCAGGCAAGATAATGACAGCTGCTGGAGTATCTGCCGGAATCGATATGTCGTTGGTGTTGGCAGAGCGAATCTTTGGTCGTGCCTTTGCTGAAAAGATGCAATTGGATATGGAGTACGACCCAAAGCCACCCTTTAACGCAGGCCATCCACGAAGTGCTCCGACTGGTGTAGTTGAAGAATTACGTTCCCTGTTTGATTCAGTATTAAAGCCCAATAAATAGAGAGCGTTTCGAATCACAATAGATTAAAACTAAGCGCAGTCAATGAGGGTGAATAACCTGCCTGACAACTTGCGCACCTTGTAGAGCATCCATTGCTTCATTTACTTGCGCCATTGGACTTACGGATGTGAGTAACTTCTCCACGGGCAATTTTCCTTCTCTCCAAAAATCCACAAATTCTGGAATATCTACGCGTGGATTGGCAGAACCTAGATATGAACCACGAATTGTTTTCACATCAGAGACTAAAGAAAGTGCTGAAATTGAAAACATCTCTGAAGCAGGTGGTAAGCCAACCGTTACGGTTGTTCCGCCACGACTAGTTGCATCGTATGCCGCTTTCAAACTCTCGGCTCTTCCCGCGCATTCAATTGCAACTAACACGCCACCTGGAAGATGTTCGCGTAAGTTTTCACTCGGATCCAAGGCAAAATCTGCGCCAAGGCTTAGCGCAAGTTCTCTCTTTGATGCAACGGGATCGATTGCAAAAATGGGTGATGCCTTTGAAATCACAGCGCCGATAAGGGCCGATAACCCAACACCGCCAAGACCCCACACTCCAAGGGATTGTCCTGGTTTTGCATGCGCAGAATTTCTGACTGCACCGATACCTGTAAGAAGGGCGCAGCCAAATAGCGCGGCAATATCGAAGGGGATTTCTTCAGGAAGTTTTATCAGTGAGCGCTCATCAAGGACGGCATACTGGCTATAACAAGAAACTCCGTTGTAGTGATTCACAGGTGCGCCGTCAACACTTATTCGCGATCCCCCACGAATCATTTCACCACGGCTATTAGATGTTGCACCTACCGAACAAAACGCGGGTGCACCCGAAGTGCACTCAGTGCAAGAACCGCAGCTTGGTAGGAAAACACTTGTTACGTGATCGCCAACTTTCAAACCTTTTACGCCAGCTCCTAGTTCAACAACAACTCCCGCTGATTCATGCCCTGCAATAAGGGGCAGCGGACGTGGTCTGGAACCATTCACGACGGATAGATCTGAATGACAAATGCCTGCAGATTCAATTTTGACAAGCACTTCCCCAATTCCAGGTGGCGCTAAATCAACTTCTACAATTTCAAGGGGACGTGAGGTTGAATAAGGAAGTTCTGCACCAGTTTGGCGTAGGAGTACTGCCTGAGATTTCACGAGCGAACTGCGAATCTAAAAGCCATTGTCGAAGGCTACTTCACTTGGTAAAGAAATCGGCTGCGTGCGAGTGCCATTTCGGGGGCAATCAATACATTAGCTGTCCGCCAGAGACGTTCATGACCGTGCCGGTCACATAACTCGAGGCATCGGATGCTAAGAAAAGTACTGCTCCTACTAACTCTTCTGGATTAGCTAATCGTCCCAGCGGGATCATTGATACAAATTTTGCGAGAGCTTCTGGGGTTTGATCTGAGAC
Source organism: Candidatus Planktophila sp. (assembly GCA_964200985.1). Lineage (GTDB taxonomy): Bacteria > Actinomycetota > Actinomycetes > Nanopelagicales > Nanopelagicaceae > Planktophila. Next base: position 2,227 of record CAXNCU010000068.1, on the reverse strand, counting down.
CATCATCGGCGTATCTACGCCGCCTGGAGATATCGCATTCACACGCACTCCATCTTCAGCAAATGCACGTGCCAAACCTTTAGTCAGTGAAACAACACCTCCTTTGCTTGCAGCGTAAACAACTGCTCCCCCGTATCCACCGCTCCACCAAGCTTGGGAAACAAAGTTGATAATCGACCCCGTGCTTTTGTGGCTTCTAAATGATGTTCGAGCCGCCCTATTAAGGAAAAAAGTTACTTTTAGATTAGTGTCCAACTGAATATCCCAATCTGCTTCAGTCACATCATCAACATCTGCACGTCTGCGTGAAACTGCAGCGCAATGAGCAAGAGCGGCAAGAGGTGCCATTGATTGGGCCATCTCAAAGATTTTTGAATGTTGAGATATTTGCGATAAATCCATTTCCAAATATTTGTGCCCAGTACCTGGCAATGTCTCGCTGATCTCTTTAAGCGACTTTCCTGGAATATCCACGAGAAGAACATGAGCTCCCGCTTGAGCAAACCCTTGGGCTACCGCATTTCCAATTCCACCTGCAGCACCCGTAACAACAACGCTCCTTCCGCTGAGCCCAGAATCATTGCGCCACATAGATAATCCTTTCATTTCACGGATTGTGAGAAAATATCGAGATTAATTTCCGTGAAGGCTACCGCATGTTCGGCGCAAATGTTAAAGTCCAAATCATGCGTTGGATCAATGGCCAAGGATCTGGAACGGAATGAAACTCAAGAGCCTTCGTGGTCGACGAGTTGTGTTGACTCTGCCTGACCCCGTGCAATTGGGTAACTATGTAATCAAAGCTCGTTCCTATTGCGTGGTGACTGCAGAGCTAGAGGATGGGACTATTGGGACTTCTTTTTCATTAGATCGTGGTTCACCGGTAACTGAAGCCGTAAATAATTTAATCGCAAAGCCATACATAGAAATCTTTTCTGGCGACCCCCTCACTGCTTGGGATATTTTGCTCAGACAGGCCAGCACCTCGCTTTCGGCAGGCGCCGCACTCAAAGCATTCTCCCTTGTCGATCTTGCAGTTCATGACGCAGTTGCCCGTAGCCAAGAAAGCACTGTTGTAGCGCGATTTGGTAGAACGCAAAAGAATTTTCCGACTTGGGCAGTAATCGGTTATCCACCTTCGCGTGGACCGGAAGAAATCGCATGGGAAGTTCAAGCCGCAGTTGATGCAGGAGCGGTAGGAGTAAAACTTCCAGTGGGTGCAACACCTGAGCTCACTCGCGAACGCATAATCGCAGCCCTTGATACAAAACTTTGTCCTGTTGCCACAGACCTTGCCTGGTCGTGTAGAACTCCTGCCGATGCGATGAAAATTGTTCACGGTTTGGATTTGGCATGGGTGGAGGATCCATTTGTACAGGGAAGCCTTGCAGAGCTTCGCCAACTTCGTTCCCTTTTATCGGTTCCACTCGCAAGTGGCGATGAAGAAACCCACCTCTATCATCCGCAAGTACTCATCGACACTGAAGCAGTTGACATCGTGCGCATTGATACAACATGCCAAGGCGGGCTATCTCGTCTGATCCACATGAATGATTACCTCACACAGTCGAAGGTGCCGATCTCATGGCATGTTTATGATGCGTGGCACTCACAAATCGCTTCAATCATCGATCCAGAAACGCACTCAATTGAGTATTCAGCCCCAGGTGCAAGTGTCGACCCGCTGGCAGAGATGATCTTCGCAAACAAACTCAATACGCAAAGTACAGATCAATATGGTTGGCAATTTACGATGCCAGATCTAGCCGATGAATCTGAGGCGATAAGTGGCGGCCCGCGATGGATTCCAATTCCGAGCAGTTTCCAAGCCTAAGAACTCTGATCGAGCTGTCTCTCACTCTGGAAGAGTAGAACAAAAACTTTTCAAAACTCGCGTAGTGATCGTACTCAGATCATTATCAAAATCATTCCAAGCCAAACTTCCCGCGTAACAGATCGATCCCACTGAAAAAACCGCACCGCCGCCTTCAATCGTGAAGTAAACCAGGTCAGCCCTGACTCGGTCAGGTCTAAATGGTCCACCCTGGTCGGGAAGAATTACAGGTGAATCCTCGGTTGCGATTTGGTAAGCATTTGGAAATCCTGTAGCTGAAGCGAGAATTTGAACTTCCATGGGTGAACCAAGATTCGGATCCCAACTATCTATCTCATCGCCAGCAGCACCACCAAGAACATATCCATGTTCTCCTATTTGAGTCGAACTAAT
>CAXNCU010000067.1:0-5705 GCA_964200985.1 Candidatus Planktophila sp. | reverse complement strand
AATACACGTGCCTGAGTTTGACCTAGTAATCATCGGTGGGGGTAGCGGCGGATATGCCTGCGCGCTGCGTAGCGCACAACTTGGAAAAAGCGTCGTTCTCATCGAGGCGGAAAAGCTTGGCGGCACATGCCTGCACAAAGGATGTATCCCGACTAAGGCGCTGTTGCACTCGGCCGAAATAGCAGATGGTGCCCGCGAAGGTGCGCGCTTTGGAGTCAAATCAACTTTTGAAGGAATCGACATGGCTGGGGTCAACAGCTACAAGGATGGCGTGGTCGCTCGTCTACATAAAGGTCTGCAAGGTCTCGTCAAATCACGCGCCATCACATATGTCGAGGGTCATGGAAAGTTAGTTTCCAATAACACTGTTGAAGTAAATGGTGAGCGCTACGTCGGCAAAAATGTCATTCTCGCAACGGGTTCATATGCCAAAACTCTTCCCGGTCTTGAAATAGATGGCAAGCAAATCATTACTTCAGATCATGGCACAAAGTTAGATTATGTTCCAAAGAGTGTGATCGTTTTAGGTGGCGGAGTAATCGGCTGCGAATTTGCCTCTGTATGGAAATCATTTGGTGCAGAAGTAACGATTATCGAAGGTCTGCCTCACTTAATCGCACTCGAGGATGAATCATCGAGCAAGCAGTTAGAGCGCGCATTTAGAAAGCGCGGCATCAACTTCGAACTAGGCACATTCTTTAAATCAGTTTCAAAGAACTCAGACGGTGTGACGGTCACATTAGAAGATGGAAAGACATTTACTGCCGAACTCCTTATGGTCTCAGTTGGTCGTGGTCCAGTCTCTGCAAACCTCGGATACGAAGAGGCAGGCGTGAAAATGGATCGTGGATATGTACTCGTTGATAACAAGTGCCGCACTAACGTGCCTGGCATCTGGGCCGTTGGCGATCTCATCCCAACGTTGCAGTTAGCCCACGTGGGCTTTGCCGAGGGAATGTTAGTTGCCGAGGAAATAGCAGGCTTAGATCCCCGTCCAATTAACTATGACGGCATTCCTCGAGTTACATACTCTGATCCTGAAGTTGCTTCCGTTGGTTTAACAACTGCTGAAGCTAAGAAGCGCGGCCATGATGTCGTTGAATTAAGTTATGACTTAGCCGGAAACGGTAAGGCCCAAATTCTTGGAACGGCCGGATCGATTAAGTTAATCGCAGAAAAAGATGGTCCGATCCTTGGCGTTCATATGGTCGGTGCACGTGTTGGTGAACTATTAGCTGAGGCAGAGTTAATCTTTAATTGGGAGGCTCGTGCAGTTGACGTTGCATCCTTGATTCACGCCCACCCAACTCTCTCTGAGGCAATGGGTGAGGCGCACATGGCACTTGCAGGCAAACCTTTACACGCACACGGATAACCAAGGAGACTATAGATATGACATTTTCACTAACGATGCCCGCCCTTGGCGAGAGCGTGACTGAAGGTACCGTTACGCGTTGGCTCAAAGCCGAAGGCGATCACGTTAATGTCGATGAACCACTTCTTGAAGTATCGACCGACAAAGTAGATACCGAGATTCCATCTCCAGTTGCAGGAATACTGACAAAGATTGTTGTGCAGATAGATCAGACCGTCGCCGTTGGCGCAGAGCTTGCAGTTATCGCAGATGGTGCGTCCGAACCAGCGGTTGCAGCTCCAGCGGTTGCAGCTCCAGTTGTGTCCGAACCAGTAGCAAAGATTGCTGTGTCCGAGGTGTCCGAGCCAGTAGCAAAGCCTGCTGTGTCCGAGGTTCCAGCTCAAGTTGTGACAACGGTTGCCGCTGCTTCAAGCACAGCAGGAACAGTTATAACGATGCCCGCCCTTGGTGAAAGCGTGAGCGAGGGAACGGTTACTCGCTGGCTAAAGAGTGTTGGCGATAGCGTTGCAGTTGATGAGGCCCTACTTGAAGTATCAACCGACAAAGTAGATACAGAGATTCCATCACCAGTTGCAGGTGTTTTGCTTTCAATAGATGTACCAATCGATACAACTGTCGCAGTGGGTGCACGTTTAGCGCTAATCGGTGTCAGTGGAGTAGTTCCTGTTATTGCCGCTCCTGTTATTGCCGCACCAGTTGTGTCCGAGCCAATAGCAAAGCTTGCTGTGTCCGAGGTTCCAGCCCAGGTTGTGCCAACCATTGCAGCGCCAATTTCACAGCCAGTCGATGCATATGTAACTCCACTAGTACGAAAGCTTGCAAATGACGCGGGTGTAAATCTTGCAACAGTTAAGGGAACTGGTGTTGGCGGACGTATTCGCCGCGAAGATATTGAAGCTCTCTCCAAAGTTGCTAGCGCCCCTGTCGCTACTGCCCCAGTTGCTAGTACTCCATCGTCTGCACGTACTGCGCCTTCAGTTGCAGTTTCACCTCTGCGTGGAACCACAGTGACCATGACACGTCTGCGCAAAGTGATTGCCGCCCGAATGGTTGAATCACTTCACGTTAGCGCGCAATTGACGACGGTCGTAGAAGTTGATGTAACTAAGATTGCACGTTTGCGCGATCGCGCCAAAGCTACTTTCGAAGCGCGTGAAGGGGTCAAACTCTCATTCCTTCCATTCTTTGCCGTTTCAATCTGCGAAGCTCTTAAGCAACACCCAGTTCTTAACTCATCTGTTGAAGGCGATCAGATTACTTACCACGGCACTGAACACTTAGGTATAGCCGTTGATACAGAGCGCGGATTATTAGTACCTGTTATTTCAAATGCTGGTGATTTAAATATGGGTGGGATAGCGCGAAAGATTTCAGATCTTGCCGCTCGTACTCGCGATAACAAAGTTACTCCGGACGAGCTCGGTGGTGGAACTTTCACTCTGACTAATACCGGTAGCCGCGGTGCATTATTTGATACACCGATTATTAATCAACCACAGGTTGCGATTTTGGGCCTTGGCGCAGTCGTTAAGCGCCCAATGGTTGTTCGCGGCGAAGATGGCGGTGAATCAATTGCGATCCGTTCAATGGTTTATCTAGCTCTCTCTTACGATCACAGAGTTGTAGATGGCGCCGATGCTGCGCGTTTCTTAGTAACGTTAAAAGAGCGTCTTGAAGGCGGAGCGTTCGAATCTGATTTAGGTCTCTAAGCGCGTCATGAGAGTTCCAGAACGTATTGCCATTACTGGCTCCTCGGGATTAATCGGTACTGCCCTTGTGGGTCACTTGAAATCCGAAGGCCATACTGTGCAACGCCTAGTGCGCAGAGCGCCTGTTGCCGTTGATGAAGTTACCTGGGATCCACAGACTGGCTACGTTGATTTAAGCGCCCTTGAAGGTGTCGATGCAATCATTCACTTAGCTGGCGTCCCCGTTGCCGATAAGCGTTGGACAAAGAAATATAAGGCCGAGATTCTCAACTCACGCTTGTTAGGCACGAGCACTATTGCAAAGGCCGCAGCTGAAGTTAAGCCAGATGTATTTATTTCAGCCAGCGCAATTGGTTGGTATGGCGAAAGCGGAAATCGCGCCGTTGTTGAAAGTGATCGCGTGGGAGATGATTTTCTAGCTGCAGTGTGTCGCGAATGGGAAGCGGCGGCAGATTTAGCCGGAGATGTACGGACTGTAAAACTTCGCACAGGTTTAGTACTTGATCCGACTGGCGGTGCTCTCGGAAAAATGCTTCCACTCTTTCGATTGGGATTTGGTGGAAAGTTAGGAAGCGGTAAGCAATGGTGGTCATGGATTACTTTGCATGATGTAGTTCGAGCAATTGATTTTGCACTCGTTGAAGATATTTCAGGGCCGGTAAATCTAACTGCTCCGAATCCCGTTACTAATCAAGAGTTCACATCCGCTCTGGCCCGCGCTCTCCATCGCCCAGCGGTTTTTCCAGCGCCTGCCATCGCTCTTAAAGCAGCACTCGGTGGATTTTCAACAGAAGTATTAGGTTCTAAACGAGTGGTTCCACAAGCTCTTCAGGATGCTGGCTTTACATGGGACTATCCACACGTAACCGAAGCGCTAAACGCCTTAGTTGAAGATTAATTCAGCCGCTAATTTTCCTGAAAATAACGCGCCCTGTTGCGATGGCACAGCGCGGTGATCGCCCACAACGAATAAACCCTCATTTACTTTAACGGGTTGCGTCAAAGCCTTACCGATCGAGTGAAGTGGAAGGGCCGCTGCAATTTCATACTTGGCAACAAGTTGCCACTCACGCGTATCAACACCCCACATAAGCGCTAAGTGCCTTCTGACATCAGATTCAGTTGACCCCATGCCTGTAGTTGATGAGATGAGATTGTGACCGGTCGGTGCATAAGCTGGCGAAATATCGGAAACAAGGATGCTATTTAGTACCGGTCCTCGTCTTTGCCCATCTACAACTAATCTCCCCGAACCTGATGGGTTGATCGGTGTGCTGTGGTACCACGTTATACAACCAACCATCGGCGAGAAATCAGGTAAATCTAATAACTGCGCTGCAGTAGTTGGATCGGTTGCCACAATAATCTTTTTAGCGCTGTAATCCCCCTGCGATGTCTCTACGGTTGTATGTGAAATCCGCTCTATGCGCGTATTTAACTGCAGGTTCTTTACTCTCTTAGCAAGGGCGGTCGGAAGTTGGCCCACCCCGCACCTGGGCAACCCAGGTGCACCGCTTATAAAGGAGCGAATAATGGAAACTCCGTAGCGTGCATCAACGCTATCGGGATCGGCGAGAAATACGCCAGTTAGAAATGGGCGCAACGTTCTCTCATATGTAGTTCCTAAAACAGCAAGTAGTTCACCAATGGATTGATCTTTTCTTGGCTTACTAAAGATGACGCGTAGTAATCCCAGCTTTTCAGGAATCGTTCCAGTTGCTTTATCTAAAATTGAAATTGGCGCAGTTCGCGGATCTCCAATGGCATGGCGAGATCCATCTAGGGCCACTTCAATCACGCGCGGAGCAGGGATGAACTCAATCTCATCGATCACATTGAGCTCAACAAGTGAGGGATATTTCGAGTTGATTAATTGGAATCCTCGATCGCAGAGATAACCATCGATTGCATCGGTGGCTACACGACCACCGGGACGATCGCTGGCCTCTAGAACTACAACATCGACTCCATTATCTTGAAGATGCAGCGCAGCACTGAGCCCTGCTAAGCCACCGCCAATAACGATGCAATCAAATTTCTTAGCCATTATTCGAACTCTGCCGAGCTTGATCAATAATCTGGGCAACTAATAACACATCGGAATTATCTATCGGCCATGGATTTTTACCGGCAATCGCACCGGCTACAGCGCTATAGAAGAGTGCGTAGTTTCCATTCTCTCCAGAAATCTCTTCCACTTCATCACCTCTATGTATAAAGGCTCTCGACGCCGTTGGAACGCTCCACGTGCCACCTTTGGGATACATTCCATTTCGAAGTAAATCTTCTTGGGGATCTAAATCATTAATAACGAGGGCGCCCTTTGTACCGAGAATACGAATTCGTGGACCAGGCGCTCCGACTACCGCACTTGCCGAAAGGTAGGACATAACCCCCTCACGATGCTTTAACACCAATAATGAATCATCATCGGCGCCACCGCGCAATGCACGAACAGATGCGGTGACGAGCTCGGCTGGACCAAACCAATCAATGGCAGTTGAAATTAAATGCGGCTGAAGATCTAGTAACTGTCCCCCACCCTCTTCAGCGCTCATATTTTCACGCCATGACGTTGGATTTAAATCTGGCCGAAAACGTTCGAACCGTGATTCCAATCG
>CAXNCU010000066.1:0-5753 GCA_964200985.1 Candidatus Planktophila sp. | reverse complement strand
GCTGGCTCTTTGTGTCGAATGTAATTGTTGTAATTTAAAAAACAATTATCCATTCATCGACCAAAGGAAAATATTATGTCGCAGTTTTTAGCAGAAAAAACAAATGCAGTTTCAATTGATGCCAGAGGAGCTCGCTTCTCTGCAGTTCTTACAACAATAGTTTTGGCAGTTGGACTTGTCACTACAAATCTTTGGATTCTTATCGCCCAAGGAATTGTTTTTGCAGTTGGTGCATTAAAAGGGCCACAGTTCACCCCGTACGCATATATTTTTCGTTGGGTAATTAAGCCACGGTTAAAAGGTGCTGCAGTTCTCGAAGATGTTCGCCCACCTCAGTTTGCTCAAAGCGTAGGTTTAATCTTTGCCCTGGCAGCCATTGTCGGTGCTATTACTGGCATCGCACCACTTTTCACAGTTGCAGTTAGCTTTGCCCTCGCTGCCGCCTTCTTAAACGCAGCTTTTAGCTTCTGTTTAGGCTGCGAACTCTATTTATTGCTTCTTCGCGTAAGATCGGCACATGGCTGAAAAACACGAGCTCCACGAAAAGGGTTTACGACTTACCCCTCAGCGTGAGCTTGTTCTATCGGCCGTCCGCGAACTTGGACACTCAACCCCTGAAGAGATCGCCGAAAAGGTACGCCTGACGCACCCAGGCATTAACCTTTCAACGGTGTATCGCAATTTAGAGACTTTGGAAAACGTCGGCTTAGTCGTGCACACGCATTTAGGTCACGGTGGAGCTACCTATCACGCAGCTGAAGTTTTGAGTCACTTACATTTGGTCTGCGGAAACTGTGGATCAATAGGCGATGCACCAATTGATGTTGCAGCTAACTTTGTTAACTCCCTCGCCGATGAATATGGTTTTAAAACCGATGTCACGCACTTCGCCGTTTATGGAACGTGCACTGCTTGCCAATGAGCGCCGTACTGGTTGAAAACGGGGTAGATAAGGGCGCTATCTGGCACTTTGGCGAACCCGTTAAAGAGCAACGCGCCCTTGAAGCTGGCACTGCCTGGGCCGATCTTTCACACTTACATATCATTGCTGTAAGCGGAGAAGATCGCTTGAAGTGGCTGCATGATTTAACCACTCAATTCCTCAATGATTTAGGCGTAGGAATCTGGAAACCCGCAATGATTTTAGATCCGCAGGGACATATCGAGTATCAATTTAACTTAGTTGATGATGGAACAACGACATGGCTTGTATTAGATCCGGGATATAGCGAAACACTTCTTCAGTATTTAACCAAGATGAAATTCATGTTACGCGTGGATGTTCGGGATGCAACGGCAGAGTTTGCAGTGTTGCGTGCACCCGGCACAGCCACTGATATCGGTGGTCCATTTGCTTTAGTGCCTCGAAGTGAAGTTGCACAGATGAGTGCAACGTTTAACGCCGTTGCAACCCAGGTTGGTACATGGGCACTCGATGCCGAACGTGTTGCAGCCCATCGCCCACGAATTGGTTTTGAAACTGATCATAAATCGATTCCGAATGAAATCGGTGTACTCAATGGCGCCGTCCATATGAATAAGGGCTGTTATCGGGGCCAGGAAACTGTGGCAAAGATTTTCAATTTAGGAAATCCTCCTCGCAGATTAGTAATGCTGCACTTAGATGGAAGCGATGCGGCATTTCCTGCGACCGGGACGAAAATCGAAAATGATGGCGTCGTGGTCGGTTTTATTGGCACAGTTGCCAGACACCACGAATTAGGCACAATCGCTCTTGCCATCGTTAAGCGGAATACACCAATTGATGCCACTCTGACCGTAGATGGAGTTCCTGCCTCGCAGCACTCCATTCTTTGAGCACGATAGGCTCTGCATATGGAGCTTCTTACTTCAGTAATCCTTGGCCTTGTCGCTATAGCACTAGGTATAGCTCTTATCATTTACGCATTTCGTGGTCGCCAATCGCAGGCGCGACGCTCAACTAAATTTAGAGGACGCCCATAAATGGTTTTTACAATCCCTGAAGGCCTACATCCTGATTTATATCCACTCGCGTGGATGGTTGGAACATGGCGCGGTAAAGGCCGAGGTGAGTATCCAACGATTGAACCATTTGAATTTGCGCAAGAAGTTGTCTTTAATCACGATGGACGTCCTTTTTTAAACTATTACTCACGCTCATGGATTTTAGATAGTGAGGGCGAAATTCTGCGCCCTGGCGGCTCTGAAACTGGTTTCTGGCGACCAAAGCCCAATAATGTTTTAGAGGTAGTTATGTCCCACAACACTGGAATAACTGAGGGTTGGGTTGGAACATTTGATGGCCCAAAGATTCAATTAGTTTTAGATCAAGGTTATTCAGCACCGACGGCAAAGATTGTTACGGCGGGTGTTCGTTTGTACGGTCTCGTCGCAGGAGAACTTTTCTTTGCATACGATATGGCCGCCGAAGGACAAGAGCTACAGGCACATATCTGGTCATCACTCGAACGTCAGAGCGAATAATTGATTCCTCTTGGCGTTGGCGAAGTACTTGCAGAGTTAATTCGAAACGATGTCGTTGAGTCCAGCCACGTTGGCCACTTTGTTGCCCTAGATAGCGATGGATCAATCCTTTTTCATAAAGGTGATCCGACACAACTGATTTATCCGCGCTCGTCCTATAAATCTATTTTGGCAGCTGCCATGGTGCGAAGCGGAGTTACATTAGAACCACGTTTATTAGCACTTACTTGTGCATCTCACTCTGGCCTTGCAATGCACCAACAGGGAGCACTGGAAATCTTGGCGTTAGCTGGTTTAGATGAGAGCGCACTTCAAAATGTAAAGGGTAAGCCACTCGATGAAGCGGCAGCACTTTTAACTCCTGCGCCAACTCGACTTGCAATGAACTGCAGCGGCAAACACTCCGGAATGCTCTTGGGCTGTGCAACAAATGGCTGGCCAATCGTCAATTATTTAGATGTAGAGCACCCTGTTCAGGTCGCGTTCAAAAATGAATTAGAAAACCTTGCCGGAGAGAAGATTTCGCATACTGCAATTGATGGTTGCGGGGCGCCGTTATTTCTTATCTCCTTACTTGGTTTGGCTCGAGCGATTCGTGCACTCACTATTTCGACCGACCCAGTACACCAGAGCGTTGTTAATGCATGTCGGACCTTCCCTGAGATGGTTGCAGGGCCAGAGCGAATGACAACTTTGTTTATGATGAGATACCCAGGTCTATTTATGAAAAGAGGGGCAGAGTCGATCATGGTTGCATCCGTGCCTGATGGACGAAGCTTTGCCTATAAAGTAAATGATGGCGGCATACGTCCACACTTACCGCTTACGATTGCTGGGTTGAAATTACTGGGCATAAATGCCCACGATGAGTTGGAAAGGGTCTACGGTGGTGATCAAATCGTCGGCTCCGTTCGCGCAACCTTCTAACTCGTCGTACCCTTATGGAATGAACGGCCGCATTGCCACTGTCATGGTGCATACATCCCCACTTGATCAACCAGGAATTGGTGATGCTGGTGGCATGAATATCTATGTACTCGAGTCGGCGCAGCGCATGGCGGCAATGGGTGTTGAGGTTGATATCTTCACCCGGCGCACAGAAAATGAATCACCTGAGATTATCGAAATATCCAAAGGTGTTCGCGTTCGTTACTTTGATTGTGGTCACGGAGCATTAACAAAAGAGCAGCTACCGACACACATAACCGGGCTTTCTAAAGTCTTTCTTCGAATCATTAAAGATGAGAAGTACGATGCAATTCATTCACATTATTGGATCTCAGGAAAAGTTGCTATGCCAGCGGCGGAGCAGCTGCGAATTCCATTGATTCATACGATGCACACGATGGCGCGCGTAAAGAATTTAAATCTCGCCGAAGGTGAAACTCCTGAACCAATGATTCGCGTGCAAGGTGAAACACAAGTTGCAGCCGCGGCCCAGGCATTGATCGCTAACACTGACTCTGAAGCGGCAAGCCTTGTCTCCCTTTATGACGCATGCCCGGATACCGTCCATGTTGTTAATCCCGGCGTTGATTTATATACCTTCACCCCAGGGCAAGGTCGAAAGGCCGCTCGAAACCAGATTGGCACCCCCGAAGATGCACTTGTAGTGACCTTTGTTGGGCGCATTCAGCCACACAAGGGTCCTGAGGTTTTAATCCGCGCAGCCTCTGAACTTCTAAAACACTCACCGCATCTGCGACCAAAATTAATTATCAACATTATTGGTGGTGCCTCCGGTGCCAATACTGAAGAGGTCGAGCGGCTACAAGAGTTAGTAACGTGGCTGGGCATTGATGATGTTGTCCACTTTGCACCCCCTGTTGCCCGTGCAGATTTAGTTCAGTGGTATCGCGCCGCAGATTTAGTATGTGTACCAAGTTATTCTGAGAGCTTTGGTTTGGTTGCACTTGAGGCACAGGCTTGTGGCACACCCGTTATTGCAACGGCTGTTGGCGGATTACGCACCGCTGTTGCCGACGGAATCTCAGGTGTTTTAGTTGACGGGCATGACCCTAGAGCTTGGTCATCGGTTATAGCCCGCTTGTTGCATGAGCCCCAACGCAGAGTGCTACTTTCAATGGGGGCCATTGAACACGCCTCTCACTTCGGGTGGGATGCTACTGCCCGCGGAACTTTGGATATTTATGATCAAGTGATCACAGAAAATAATGCTGCATTAAAAATAGCTGGAATTTAATGGCCGCAATTGATCCTCGAATTACAATTGAGGAGTTTCTAGAGTCGCATGATTTGGAGTTTGAACAAAAGGATTCCGATACTTATCTCATCACTTTGCCTGGTGAGAAGAAACTACAGACCCATTGTGCTCTTATTGTTGGTAACCACTCCTTAAGTATCAACGCTTTTGTAATTCGCAAACCCGACGATAATGAGGCTGCAGTACATGCTTGGTGCTTATCCAAGAACGCCTCTTTATATGGAATCGCTTTTGCCATTAATGAACTCCGCGATATCTTCTTGGTAGGTCGCCTGCCTCTATCGGCCGTGACAGATCGAGAGATAGATCGCTTAGTTGGTGCAGTGCTACAAGTTTCAGATTCATCCTTTAATCCCCTCCTTGAACTTGGGTTCGCCAATGCCATACGTCGCGAATGGGCTTGGCGAGTATCACGTGGAGAATCGCTAGCCAATTTAGAGGCTTTCAAACATCTGGTTTAGGATGTGCCCATGAGTAACTTCGAACTAATCCTTCTGCGCCATGGTGAATCCGAGTGGAATGCTAAGAATCTCTTTACGGGATGGGTAGATGTTCATTTATCTACCAAGGGCGAGGATGAAGCTCGGCGCGGAGGCGCACTGCTTACCCAACGCAATCTTTTGCCGGACCTACTCCATACATCATTGCTACGCCGGGCAATACATACGTCACAGCTAGCCCTTGATGCATGCGAACGACACTGGATTCCCGTACAGCGTTCATGGCGCTTAAACGAGCGTCACTATGGAGCTTTGCAGGGCAAAGATAAAGCCCAAACATTGGCCGAATATGGGGAGGAGCAGTTTGCAATATGGCGCCGTTCATACGATGTTCCACCGCCACCAATTGATGACAATGACGAATTCTCGCAGAGTAAGGATGCTCGGTATGCCAACATTGTGGTGCCGAAAACTGAGTGTTTGAAAGATGTTAGCGATCGCATGTTGCCGTACTGGCATGAATCAATAGTTCCTGATTTGAAATTGGGTAAACGAGTTCTTGTTACCGCTCATGGAAACTCTTTGAGGGCATTAGTCAAGCATCTTGATGGAATTAGTGATGC
>CAXNCU010000065.1:0-5754 GCA_964200985.1 Candidatus Planktophila sp. | reverse complement strand
AGGCTCGAGCAATGAATCACCTTCGCCGCCAGTTTGATGTTTGGGGCACGGTTGTAGATGTAGATATCGCATCGGTGATTATCAGCGAGGCCGAACTAGATGCGGCAATGGAAAAGGTAATCGAATATTGCCGCGGCGTAGATAGAGATTTCTCTACGTACAAAACAGATTCATGGGTTACGCGTTTACGTGGTGGAAAAGTTGCTATTGATGATTGTCCCGAGAATATTCGCGAAGTCTGGGAATTATGCGGGCAGGCAAAATACTTAAGCGATGGCGCATTTGATCCCTGGGCAGTTGTTGGCGGCTTTGATCCATCGGGCTTAGTAAAAGGATGGGCCGCCGATATCTGCGCCGATATGTTGGTTGCAGCTGGGGCGCAACACGTACAAGTAAATGCCGCCGGAGATTTAGCGTTGCGCGGGGGTTGGTTTGATCCCAATGATTCAAGAGTGAAGCCATGGAAAATCGGCGTTGTGAACCCCGATAATCGCCAAGAGGTTCTAAAGATTTTTGAAATTACTGATGGCGCCATTGCAACGTCGGGAACATACGAGCGGGGTGCTCACATCAGCGATCCCTACACGGGGATGATTGCAATCGGTGCAAAGTCTGCAACGATTGTTGGCGATAAGGGCTGGATGTGCGATGCACTTGCAACGGCCGTGATGGTTGCCGGCACCGATGCCGCAAAGTGGTTTGGTCAGGATGAGCTAGCGGGCTACCAAGTGTGGGCAATAAATCGCCATGAAAATACTTCGTGGAGCCTATAAAGTATCGCCCGTGACTGATAAGCGCGCGGCAAGAAACGCAGTGCAAATAAAGCGAACGTCAATATTTGTTGCATTGAGTTTTTGCTTTGTCGGCCTTGGCTTAACACCTGCCCTTGCCGTCGATGAACGCCCAATCGACATAGTCACAGTGAGCTGGACGGGCTCAGCGCCAACTCCTGCCACGGGTGATCAATTGGCGGAGTTAGTAAACACACAGGTAAATAAAAGTTGGAGATCTTTCACAACGTTAATTGGCGATACCAAAGATCGCACGATCTCATTTGTCGCAGGTAAGGTTTTGTCCACACCCATCGTATTGAACTCTAGGATGGCATGTTCAGGTATCAATTCGATAGATTTTATGAATTACGCGCGCGTTGAGGCATACAAGCGTTTAGGGATTTTAGATGATGTTGACCGCTACTTAATAATTAACGCCCCAAAAGCTGGCTGTGTGTGGTCGGGCCGTGCACAGTTGGGTGCACCTGATGCAACCAACGGCACACTGGTTTTACATGACACCGATGATCCATTTGTTATCACTCACGAACTGGGGCACACCTTTGGCTTAGGCCACACTAACTTTTTGCGTTGCAGCAACAATAATCCGGATGGCACGTGGGGTGATGTCTGTAAGGCAGTTGAATACGGTGGAGTTATTGATGTTATGGGAAACGTTGAAACCACATCACCGCTCAACACTTACCACCAGTGGCGCATGGGTCTTCTTGATTCATCGCAAGTCAAACAAGTGTGGAAAACCGAAACGTTAACACTTGCCCCATCAGATTTCGCCGATGGCCTTCGTGCTATCTATGTTCGAGATGGCAGCGCTGCTTATTGGATTGAATACCGACGGAGTTTAAATGGCGTGGGCTATAAGCCTGGTTTAGTAATTTTTCGAATAGACCCACCGCCAATTTCATCGGTGGTCTCGCTAAATCCCGAGGACTCTCTGGCCTCCGAGTTTAGCGATGGGCTGAGCACCGACGTGTGGATGCTCAATCTCGATAGTTTTAGATATTCAAATTCAAACTCAACGAGTGGATCCATGACATCACTCTCGGCTGCGACTTTTTCAGGAAATGTCTCCTTCGGTGCCGTGGCATCGGAAACCAGTGCTGCAGTTACGGTGACAATTAAGGCAGATGTGACGCCGCCACCGACGCCTGTATTAATACCAACGTCCGAATGGCGCTTCCCTAGTATTGAGATAACTAAGCCTGGTTATGGCGATGCACAAAGCGCAATCGCAAGTTTTCAAAGCTCTGTCGATGGAGTTGTGAGCGATCTTCCCACTGTAGTGAGCGATAAATGGAAACCTACTTATCTGAATCCATTTAGCGCGCCAAAAGCGGTGCATGTTCGCGATCTTCCGGAGGGCAGCTATTCATTTGCTTTAAGGGCCATAGATGTCGCTGGCAATAAAAGCGGGTGGTCTCAGACGGTAAAAGTTAACATTGATCGAGGTCATCCAGTTGTAACAAATGAGTTTAATGTTGCTGCAATAAATGGCGATCAAATCTCCTTGTCGTGGTCTGGCGCTAAAGATGTTGGCAGTGGGCTTTGCCAAACTAATCTCGTTAATGCTGATGGATTAGTTATTCAAAGCAGTTCGGCCAAAGAAGCTCCCCTCATTAAATTAACGAATGGGGAAACGATAAAATCCGCCGCGCAAATCTTTGACTGCATCGGCAATGGAATTACCGGTGATTTATCCCTCACAAATAGATTAACGCTCGCCGATAAATCATCGCGCACAGGTAAGTGGAGCCCGGCTGGTGCACCGTATAACTCTGGAGCACTGAAATGCACAGGAAAATGCACGGCTAGCTTTAGCGTTAAAGGTGCAATCAACGTACTAGTCGGAACTGGCGCAGCGAGTGTCACTGCCGGCACGAAGCCAGTTGCAACGATTGCCGACTCAAAGATTGCAAAGCTTCGCGTTGGGGCAAACGCCGATATTGGCGTTTTAAAGAAAGTTATCCGCATAAGCGGTAGCAACTTTGTTTTAATCGGAATTAACTCGGTAGATGCCAGCTTTACCAATAGTAAAGAGCTCGATCGCTTGCCAACTGCTACCGATACTTCGTTGACTGATAGTAAACAAGCGGTCTTGGCGCGTTACGGTTTCGCGGCAAGTGATTTCAGCCAAGAGTGGACAGTTTTGCCGATGGCCGGTGGCACCACACTTATCGACCCTTCTCTAGATCTCTGCAATGGAAGTTTTAGCTCTGAAAAAGAGCGCCAGGAGCGACGCCAAGTGATTGCAACAAAAACCGGTACGCCTTTTACTTTTCTATCTACTGAAACGGTTCGCTACTCATCGGTGGCTTCTGCGCAATTGGCGCAAAAAGAGCTGGCTAAAACTCTGGCTCAGTGCATAATCGATAAGGGATATAAAGAAACCACAGGGACTCACGTCTCCTACAGATTTACCGAGATAAAAAACTCGCCAAGCGGATTAGTTAGTGAGGGTTCTCGCGTCTTGGTCCGCGCCCAAATCGGAACGGGGCCATCTTCACGACAACTACTGGCTTTCTATCAGTTCAATGGCGAGATCTTTACTGGGCTCTATGTGATGACGGCCGGTGAAGTTGGATTCACGGATTCGCAAGTCACTACATGGCACAGCGTTGCCGTGACAATGGCTAATCGTTTGAGTGGAAAAGCATTCTAAGTACTTACTTTTTAGAATATTTATAATTATGCTCTCCAACACTGGCCGCCTTAGCTCAGTTGGCAGAGCGTCGCTCTCGTAAAGCGAAGGTCTCGGGTTCGATTCCCGAAGGCGGCTCGAAACTCTTTGCATAAGGTATAAAAGATACGTTCCTACCAATCCAGTGCCGAATGGGTCACATGTTTGTATGAATTGGTAGCGCATTGAGTAAAATTTCCGAGAGTTAATACAGCGCATATAATCAATAAAGAGGGGCGCGACCCCAACGGTCAAAGTAGTTCGCGCTACAACTACCGGTCTTTCACGAGTTTTAATTCCCTATACAAATTACAGCGTACGCGTTAAATCTAAAGCGATCGCCAAAGGGGCATGGTCAAACTCTAAGGGCTTCACGACTTTGGGAAGCCCTGTTAACAATGTCAATATTACTGAGACAACTCACACTGCCGTAGCAATATCGTGGGAGCCGGCCGTTGGTGCAACAGGTACGACCTACTTAACAGTTGCTGGCGATGTAGGTTATCGAATTCGAGTACGCGAAACATTAACAACAAATACAGGTTCAAGTTCGGTTTATACATTGACTTCACCTAACTTAAATCCAAGTTCTTAAGCGGAGCCCTGTCACAAAACTAAGCAGAGATAGAGTTTAACTGCGCGATTTCTGCTTCGTTAAGTTCGATAATCTGAACAATTTCCTCAAGCTGTGCAACTGTGCGGGCCGATGCGATCGGCGCGCTCACTGTTGGCTGGGCACGAAGCCATCCCAAAGCGATTGCAGACAAGGGCGCGTTGTTATGTGCCTCTGAAATCTGATCCATCGCAGCAATAATTGCGTAGCCCTTATCGGTTGCATACTCAAGGGCTCCAGCTGCGCGCATTGAATCTACTTCGGTGACTCCTGGTCGATACTTGCCGCTAAGGAAGCCGCGCGCGATTCCATAAAAGGGAATATTCGAAATTCCAAGATCGGCAACAGTTTGAGCCATTTCACCTTCATAGGTTGTGCGATCGATCAAGTTATATAGATCTTGTACGGCGCAATATGAGGGTAAATAGTTCTCGGCACTTATTGTCATCGCCAAACGTAATCGCTCTGGGGAAAATTTGGAGGCTGCGATATATCGAACCTTGCCCTCGGCGATTAATTGGCCGTAGGCACCAAGGGTTTCCTCCATGGGAACTGTTGCATCATCTGTATGGCTGTAATACAGGTCGATGTAATCAGTTTGTAGGCGATTGAGCGATTCTTCGCAGGCGGCAAGAATGTTGGCAGCTGATAAGCCAGGCCGGCGATCCATCATTGAAACCTTTGTTGCAATGACCATAGAGGCACGATTACCGCGAGCTTTCATCCATGAACCAATGATCGTTTCAGATTCACCGCCTACATGGCCCTCTGCCCACTGGTTATATACATCGGCAGTATCGATGAAATTGCCACCGTGGCTAAAGTAAGCATCCATTACCGCGTGAGATTGGCTCTCATCGGCGTTACTTCCGAAGATATTGCTGCCGAGACAGAGTTCATGCACTACTAGGTCGGTTTCAGGGATAGTAATCATGTACGCACAGTAAGGCACAATTGCTTCATGGTCGAAACGACGGGTGGCTTTACGAGCGAGGGCTTATCCCTTGAGGCGCGCACTCTGATGTTGCCCTCGCTGACACAGGCCGAGGCGATTGAAATTGGTGAGATTGCAAAAACTATTGGTATGGATCGCGCATTGCCGATCGCCGTTGAGGTGCGATTAAAGGAGTGGATTGTTTTTCACGCATCACTACCTGGATCCACCCCGGAAAATGACAGATGGATTGCACGAAAAGCGCGAGTAACAATGGCTACTGGAAACTCAACAATGTTTGAGAGAGTCTTGGCCGAAGAGCAGGGCATTAATTGGTATGAAGAAAAAGGATTGTCGGAGGATTTGCATGCCATACATGGCGGTGCACTTGCGCTTAGTGTTACGGGCTTAGGTTTGACTGGGATTCTATTGATTAGCGGTCTGCCACAGGTGCAAGATCACCTACTAGGTGTTGAAGTCATCGCTGAATTCCTAGCGCGCAAAGGAGAGCTCAGTTGAGTATCTGGGTAGCTGGGGAAGTTCTAATCGACATGTTGCCAACTGGTGATGTCGTTGGTGGCGGCCCGGCAAATACAGCTAAGGCGCTCGCTCGATTGGGATATGAGGTTGATTTCATTGATGGTATCTCTAGTGATGCCAATGGAGTTAAGGCGCGCAAAGAGTTAGAGCGAGATGGCGTTGGCTTAGCCCTTTCTTTAAAGAGTGATAAGCCAAC
>CAXNCU010000064.1:0-5831 GCA_964200985.1 Candidatus Planktophila sp. | reverse complement strand
TCGGCGATAATGAAGCGTGGTTTGAGGGCAATTGCCCGGGCTATTCCAATGCGCTGGCGCTGTCCGCCGGAGAACTCATGAGGATAGCGGTTGTAGTGCTCAGGGTTTAGGCCTACGCGCTCCATTAATGATTGAACAGCTACCTTCATTCCACCTTGAGGTTCTATATCTTGAATCTCAAAAGGTGCCGAAATAATCTTTCCGATTGTCTGGCGAGGATTTAGCGCAGTATATGGATCTTGAAAAATAATCTGCATTTGAGAGCGCAGTGGGCGCATTTTGCCAGGTTTAAAATGAGTTATATCTTCGCCTTCAAAGATTAACTTACCTGAAGTTGGCTCATTTAACTTTAAAATTGTGCGTCCTGCAGTTGTCTTTCCACATCCCGATTCGCCGACTAAGCCAAGAGTCTCACCAGAACGAAGTTCGAAAGAGATTCCATCTACGGCTTTGACTACTTGGTGCTTGCGCTTACCACCAACTGGAAAATGTTTTGTTAAGTTTTCTACTTTTAAAATCACTTCACTGCTCACTAGCGCACCTCTTTTAGTTCTTTAATGAAGAGGCTATCTCTCGTGGCCTCAGCAACGTGACAACGGGATAGATGTGATGGAAGTGAACCTAGTAGCTCAGGTCGATCGTTTGCGCAGATATCTCCAGCGGCATGGGATGCGAACTCACACCGGGGCGCAAATGCACAACCTATCGGCAAGTTAATCAGTGATGGAGGTTGTCCAGGAATCGCCTTAAGGCGATCTGAGCCATGGGTCGAAATACGGGGCACTGACTTAAGTAAACCGAGCGTGTATGGAGCTTTTGGTTTGTAGAAAACATCATCGGCCGAACCTTGTTCAACGATACGACCGGCATACATAACTGAGACCTTGTCGGCAACCTGTGCAACTACTCCAAGATCGTGAGTGATGAGAAGAATTCCCATATTAAACTCTTTTTGTAGCGAGGCTAGCAAAATGAGAATCTGCGCTTGTACCGTTACATCAAGAGCTGTAGTTGGCTCATCGGCGATTAAAACACGCGGTGAGTTCATCAAAGCCATTGCAATCATTACACGTTGGCGCATACCGCCTGAGAACTGATGAGGATAGTCGTCGGCGCGCTGAGCAGGCTCTGCAATTCCGACTAGGTCTAACATCTCGATGGCGCGCTTGAGCGCTTCCTTCTTCTTACCAGGGTTATGAACTAAATAACCCTCAGCTAACTGATTGCCAATTCGGTAATAGGGATGCAGGGATGACATTGGATCTTGAAAGATCATCGCAACTGCACGGCCGCGCAACATGCGAATCTCTTCATCACTGGCGGTCACAATATCTACGTTGCGATCCCCATCTTTCAAGAAAATGGAGCCGGTGATTTGAGCTGCGCCTTTTTTGTGCAGACCCATGACCGATAGACCAGTCACTGTTTTACCTGAGCCAGATTCACCTACGATCGCAACGGTTTCGCCCTCGCTAAGCGATAGCGAAACGCCATCGACAGCGCGTACCAAACCATCGTCGGTTGGAAAAGCAACGCATAGATTCTCTATTTGTAGAAGCTCGGCCATTAGATTCTCACCCGTGGATCAAGGACCGCGTAGAGCATGTCAACAACTAAGTTCATGATGATAACAACGGCGGCGGCCAAAAGTGCGGCGGCCAAGACGACAGGTAAATCAAACTCAAATGTTGATCGCAGGGTTAAGCGACCTAGGCCAGGTAAATTAAAAATTGTCTCAGTAATAATCGCTCCACCTATAAGGCCGGCAAAATCTAGGCCAGCCAGAGTAATAATCGGTGCAAAGACGGCACGCATAGTGTGCTTTAACAAGACAGTACGCTCTTTGACGCCTTTAGCCCGGGCTGTACGAATGTAATCTTCGCCTAATGTTTCAAGAACTGCTGCACGAGTAAATCGCGTGTACAGCGCAGCGAAAGCAATTGCCAAGGTAATCCACGGCAGAATAAAGAACTGGAAGAATTTATAAGGATTTTCTATCAGCGGCGTATAGCCAGTCAGTGATAAGGGCACAAGCTTCCACTTGATTGTCACCCAAATTAAGAGTGCCAAGCCAGTTACGAAAGTTGGAAGTGATGTTCCAAGCAAAACAAATATTGAACTTAGTCTATCGGGCCACCTATTTTTAAATCGTGCGGCAATAACTCCCAAGCTAACTCCGACAATGAGCCAGATTGTGAGGGCGCCAAGTGCCAAACTAAGAGTTACTGGTAGGGCCTCGCTCAAGAGCTCGGTTACACAGGCATTTTCATTGTATGAATAACCAAAGGATGGCGCTGGACAGCTAAAGGCAGCACTGCCGCTTCCATAGGAGCGGCCAAAAAAGATTCCGCTTAAGAAAAGGAGGTATTGAATATAAACAGGCTTATCAAAGCCGAGTTTAATTCGATTGCCGGCGATGATTTGATCGTTACATTTTTGACCGCAGGAAAGCGCCGCTGGATCAAAGGGCAAAAAGGAAAAGATTGCAAAGACTACGGCTGAGACTACTAAGAGAGTAATAATCGCGAAGAAAACTCGTCTGCCAAGAAAATTAAGCATCTTCACTCCTATCGCGACTCATTCATAAACCCCTGGTCAAGTAAATACTCCTGGCACTGATCGAAATCAGCGCCAGGAGTACCTTACTTCTAACTTCCTAGCTTTTCATTCTTTAAAACGTGAGATTAGTTATTAACCCACATCTTGCCAAATGCTGGATTGCCCTGAGGTACCCAGAAGAACACACCGCCTACTTGTGATCCCCAAACGAACTGAGCCTTACCAAAGATTGTTGGCAATACCCAGAAGTTCTTCATGGCTTGTGCATCTAGAGCCTTCCACATTACTGCCTGCTTCTTACGATCTGTGGTCAACATCGCAGTGTTAACACCCTTTTCGAAAGCAGCGTATGCAGGATCGCTTGTGTTCTGTGAAATATTAAATCCACCGAATGAAGCGAATAGCTCTGGAATAACCGTTGAAGCATTTGCCCAGTCAGCACCCCAACCTGATGCAGAAATGTCACTCTGCTTATCAGCGTTCATAACTGTTGGGTAGTAACCAGATGCAATTGGGTTAAATGAGACCTTGATTCCGGCACGTGCATATGCTGCAGTGTCGATTGGAATTGTGTCATTAAGTGTTACTGATGAACGAACGTCAAACTTAATACCAGTCTCAGTTGCCTTCTTGTAGTCAGCTGGACACTTTGTCTTTGCTGTCTCCATGAGAGCTAGAGCCTTAGGAATATTTCCTTCTGGCATGAAGTCTGCAGATCCTGGACCTACGACCTTAGTAGGTGCATAGTCAGTTGCTAGCAATGGGCTAATAACACCTGTTGCATATGAACCTGCATATGTTGGTCCGCCTGCATAATCAAGCAATGCCTTAGCGTTACGTGAGTAGTACATAGCTTGACGGATTTCGATACATGGCATCGCCTTGACGTTGAATGCAAAGTAACGAGCATATGGATCTGGGTTGTTCATGCGCTGCTTCTTGTACTTATCATTTGAGAAGAACTTGTCATTGTTTGTTGACAGTGGCTCACCGAAGCTAACTGCAGTTGGAATTGTATCTCCCAAGATAATCTGGTCGATAACTTCCTCGTCGTAACCAAACATGAGAACAATCTCATCAGGGTAAGGCGTACGAACTGGATCTGAAGCCTTTGACCACTTGCCGTTACGGACAAGCTTCATCTGAGTCTTGCTATTTTCAACAATCTTGTAAGGACCTGTTGATTGTGGCCATAGGTCGTACTTATCGCCCTTGTCCATCTTGGCTTGAACTGGAGAAATTACTCCGTATGTTCCAAGGTAGTTAAAGTCGGCAACTGATTTGTTGAGATTAAAAGTAATTGTGCGGTTGTCTTTTGAACAAGAGACTGCCTTTTTGAAAGCTGCAAGTCCTGCTGCATCCTTCTTGTAAGGGCCCTTGAATACTGAAGATCCATCGGCGGCTTTTGGAATATCTAACCAAGCCTGTAAGTAGCCAGGACCGTCTGTGATGACATCAGTTGCGAATACGCGAGAGACACCGTACTGAACGTGCTCGCATGTAATCTTCACGCCATCTTCAAAAGTTGTTCCTGGACGAAGAGTGAACTTCCAAGTCTTAGCTGCATTACTTGGAACACCAGTATTGGTTGCAAGGTCAGGAACAAGATTTGCCCCGGCTGCTCCTGGAACTGGGTTGTATGCAACAAGGGTGCGAGTCATAAATGAGTTCATAAATGCTAGGTCGCGGCCTGTGTAGATACGTGATGGGTCGTAGTGATCTAGTCGTGGTGTGTGCTCTAGAAAGGTGAGAATTCCACCAGTCTTAGGAGTAACAGCAGCAGCGGCAGATGTTGCACCAGCGACCATAACGGCGCTGACGGCAAGTGCACTCGCTGCTGTCATTACAACGGCACGACGAAGAGCAGAAACATTGCTCATTGACGTATTTCCTTTCATTGGGGGCGCAAAGAAGACGCCAGTGGGGCAAATTCAATCAGATTATGTCTGTATTGTGAATACGGACTGGTAACAACCATGTAACAACTTCAGGAATCTTGTGGTTTTTAGCGGTCGGCCCGTGGATCTAGCGCATCTCTAAGTGCATCTCCAACAAGGTTAAAGGCTAAAACCACAATTACCAGTGAACCTGCGGCGATAAGGAAGAAACTTGGCATAACAGTCACATATCGTGTGGCATTTGAGAGAAGAATTCCCCATGTTGAGGCAGGGGGTTGTACCCCAAGGCCTAGAAATGAGTAAACCGCCTCTGCAGCTAAATATCCCGGTAGCGAGAGAGAGACAACCACAATCACTGGAGCCCAAAGATTTGGAATGAGCTCTTTGGTAATAATGCGCCAGCGAGATGCGCCCATCGCCTGAGCGGCGGTAACGAACTCGCGCTCACGCAAACTAAGAACTTGCGAGCGAATCAGTCGTGAAAAACCAGGCCAGCCAAAAAACGAAAGGAAGAAGACTAAAAAGATAATGCGAGCGCCATTTCCTTGTGCGATTCCTGACTGCTCAATGCGGGCAACCATAGGTTGATTGAGAGCAACAATCATAAAGAATGCTGGAAAGGCTAGTAGGAAATCCGTTGTACGGCCTAAGTAGTTATCGATACGTCCTCTAAAATATCCACCGATTATGCCCACAAATAAGCCGATAGTTAAAGCGGTCACAGTTGTTAAAATTGCAATTAAGAATGAGATGCGGGAGCCATAGAGAAGTTGGGCTAAAAAGTCACGCCCAGTACCAGGAATTAAGCCCAGCGGATGATCCCAACTAAAACCTACGGTGGGAATTCCGCTTCCGCTGGTATCTAAAACATCTAAGTTCAAAGTATCTGGATCTACGCCGATAATCTTGGCCACGATGGGGGCAAAGAGGGATAGTAAAAGCATGGTGATACTGACTATTCCCGCGCCCACACCGACCTTATTGCGCTTAAAACGCATCCAGGCAATCTGTCGGGGGCTACGCCCTTGAATCGCTGCGACATTTATCGGAACTCCGATAGTTTCAGATTTCGAACTCATAACCCCTACTCTATACTTTCGCTATTGATTCTGGCACCACATCAGGTGGTCACAAATATTGTAAGGGGTTTAGCTCAATGAAAACTCGTCTAACTACTTCAAAGGCTCTTGCTGTAAGTGCCGCCCTGTTGCTTTTATTAACTGCCTGCGGAGGTAAATCCGACTCAGTGGCGACAACTGCCGAAGAGGGCAAGGCCCTCACCGAGACAGTTGAGGCAGCCCCACAAGCAACAGGTGGATTTGACGCCCCCGTCGTTACTCCTGAAAAGGTGAGTTACACCCTGTCTTCACCTTC
>CAXNCU010000063.1:0-5857 GCA_964200985.1 Candidatus Planktophila sp. | reverse complement strand
TGCGGAGGGATTGTAGGGTCTGCCAAAAAGTCATTGAACTGAATCGCCATGAACTCTTTGAGGAGTACTGCCACCCAAAAAATTGGCAATGAGAACAACAGAAATGAAATAAAAGTCATGACATAGTCAAAACGGCTGTACTGACGCATTGCTGTAATCATGCCGACAGTTACGCCAAGAATTATTGCAAGAAAAGTTGAAGTGATGACAAGTCGCACAGTCACTGGGATTGCTTGAGCAATAATCTCGGAAACTGGAATGTTTATGGTACTCATACCTAGATCTAAATCTCCCCACAGCCCTGAAATAATTCCACGTAACCACGAGAAGTATCTGATTGGAGGAGGAACATCTAGCTGTAGATCTCTAATCATTTTTTGAATTAGAAAATCTTTATTGATCTCAGTGCTCTCGCCGAATACAGAAAGTGGATTAGAAGAGTATGCCTGAAGGTTGTAAGCAAAAAAACTCGATCCGAATACAACGACTATCATCATGCCGAATCGCCTAGAAATGTATGCTAACAATTAATTATCCTGCCTTCGGCCCTGAAGTAAATGTATTAACTGCATTTGATAATGCAATGGACGTGACGTATCGTAACATCAATAGAAATCCGGGTGTGCTCCTAAAGAGCACACCCGGCTTCCTTTTCTACTACTTATTATTGCTGTTTACTTGAATGACCACTCGAAGAAGTTCCAAGTGACGTTGTTTCCAATCTGTGCGATATCGATGCCCTTTAGTTCTTTGCTGTATGAAGCGAGCACTGAGTTTGCAAAGAGAGGAAGACCCATAGCATTGGCGATGATGATCTTATCTGCAGCTAATCGCTTTGCTGTGATTTCTGCAGGAGTAAGGATGTCACCTTCAAGGCTTTCCAGAACTTTATCAAGATCTGGATAGTTCCATCCGAATACATTGTTCGTACCGGTGGACTTGTAGTTACCAGTTGCACTTGACTGACTGATTGAGGTCAATCCATATCCGTACATAAATGCATCGTACTTAGAGTTCTGGTTATCCTTCAAGCCGAATAAATCCGCACTTGCATTGTCCTTGAACTCAAATCCAGCTTTTGTAATTTCAGCAGCCATCAGCTTGGCGATGTTATTTCGCAAAACTGTGTTTGCGTGCATGAAATTGATTGTAGGGCCTGGATTTGTTGCAGAAGCATTTGGATAATGCTTCTTAACAAGTGCTAGTGCCTTTGCAGTGCGTTCTGCTTGGGTACCAGCTGAGAACTCGGCTACGCCAGAAGCACCTGTAATTGTCTTGTATCCAGAAGTTCCTTGGAAAATGAACTGAGTATCCAAAGGTGTTGCATCTGGCTTTATAGGCTTGACGAGTACGTCAACAATTTGCTCACGAGGAGTCGCAAGCAAGAATGCCTTGCGAAGATCATTTGCCTTCTGGCTATCACCAGCGAAAATACCTGTGTAAGGGGCTCCGCCAGGGGCTGGTGCAGTACGAAGTGAAAGGTGTGAATAGACGCCGCCCGTCTTTACGAGTGTAGTCGCATTAGGTAGAGCATCAAGTGTCAGCTTGTCGTTTGCAGTTGGGTTAGAGTTGTAATAAACATCTATGTCACCGTTACGAAGAGCCTGAACCATCGCTGTGTTGTCGTTGATGATCTTGATGACAACAGTGTTAACTGGGTTAACAGTTTGCATCGCTGGACCTGATGAGTACTTAGGGTTTCTGACCAAAGTCATTGAGTCACCGTAAGTGAACTTCGAAACAATGAATCCACCGTTGCTGACAAGAAGTAGAGCATTTGTTGATGCATCTACCTTTGTTACATCGTAGGACTTTGTGAAGATCTTTCCTACTGTTTCAAGCCTAGGATTCTTTTGTAGGAACCAGCTCTTGAACCTGTTCTTAGCAGCGATGTTTGCTGATACAGATTGCAAGCCCTTCTTACCTTCAGCCATAAGAACCATTGCGTGTACTGGTGATGGTCCTGGAGCCAATAGCTCCCAGTCTGGAAGTGGCTTGTCGAATCGAACAGTAAGGCTCAAGCGATCTGCGCTAACTACTGGATTACCTACAACGTGTTCGTCGTATGTGCCGGCATAGCCCACGCTATCGAATGCTGGAACAACCTTAGCTACTCGTGGATCACCCAATCCAGCCGCTGTAGAGTACTCAGATGATGAAATGATGTGTGTTAGAAGAAGATCGTTAGCATCGATTGGTGTGCCATCAGACCATTGCTGTCCAGGTGCAACTGTGTACTTAATTCGGAAATCAGTTGCAGTCTTCTTAACAATCTGCATTTTTCCGAACTTTGTATTCATTATAAGTTCGGCATCAGCGTTGTAGTATAAAAATCCCATGCCAGTTAATGAGGCTGGCATACTGTTATAAGTAGTATTTCCATCTTGTGTAGATGAGTTCAACGATGTGATGTCTCCTGCTGAACTCAGAATGATCGTCGAACGAGTTGCAGCTTGCGCAGGTGTTAGCAGTGAGACCGCCAGCGCCGCTGAAGCTGCAGTTGCGAGCGCAAACTTTGCGCTACGTCTTAGTTTCATTTGTTCTCCTCGAGGGTTAGTTAAGGCTCAATGTGGAGAGTCGACCTACCCCACACCAGCGCCTTTGGTGGAAGGATTCTGCCCGAAATGCCCGTATAAACACAATAGGAGGGGCTTTCACTTGCGCGTCGAATTCATAACGATTCCGCAATAAAAAGGGCCGGTGGGGTTGAGTTAGGGGTGATATCCACCCAGCCTCGGCTGGAGGTTAAATGAGCAAGAGCTTCTTAGCTTTATCGACGGCACTATGCCGGCCATCGACATCCAACTTGCGATAGGTATTGCGCAGATGTGTCTTCATTGTGTTCTGCGAAATATGCAGAGACTTCGCTATTGAACTAATGGCATTGCCGCTGTTCAGGTGTTTGAGAATCTCTAACTCACGGTTGGTGAGTTTCTCTCCGAGTTCACCGGATGAATGAGTGATCATATTTATCCGATCGCTCATATCTTTAGCGAGATTTTCCAGATAAATAGTCGGTTTGTTGGCAGCGGCCTTGATGATCAGTGGATAAAGTTCGATTTGGCGCAAAAAATACTCGTGATAACCACATTCTGCACCGAGCTCTAGCGCTTTCGACAGTGACACGGAGGCTAGCTTTTCATGGCCGCGGTTGGCGCTAGCTTCGACAAGCCATTTTTGTATTTTCTCTCGAACGGTATTCTCTGGCATCGAAGAAATTAAGATAGCTGTCTTCTTTGGATCTCGCATGAACTTAAAGCCCAATTGAATCTGCTTGACCATTTCAACCGGTGGCATCCGATTAGCCAACTCTTCAACCCGTGACTCATCGTTGAGGGTGGCCTTCAAATAGATCTCGCTCATGTCAACTAACCAACCCAGATCATTCCTGAGGGAAAAACCCTTTAGTAGATTGCGCTGCTTAGTAATCGCATCAAAGGCCTGGGAGTGCTGGCCTTGACTAATCTGAATCCTAATTATTGTTCCTTCGGCCATGAAGTACCACGGCCAAATCTCCCATTGACGTGCTAACTCCATAATTAGATTGCAAGTCTTAACAGCTTCATCAAGCTTTGATGCCTCTAACAAGCACCGCACTGTAACCATCAACATATCTAGCGGAGCAGCTATTGTTTTATAGTTATTCTCTTGTGCTTGCACTCTTGCAATCCTGGCAACTTCAGCGGCTTGGAAGTATTGGCCTTCTGAGTACATGAGCATTGCATTGATGCAGTTGAGATAGTAAACAGAGTTGGGCGAGACATCGATTGCTACAAGTTCTTTGGCGCTTTCATAGCACTTACGTAACTCCTCAAAATCATCGTGGAGAAATGCGTTACCTGCAGCAAGGCGTAATAAGGCGACGTGGTCCCCACTTTGCAGCGACGATGGGCTCTGATCCGCGTTGAAAACCGCATTTTCAATACTTTCGGCTGCCCGAGGGAAGTCTCCGCGAGCAAAGTAAACGTGTGATCGAACCATCGCGCACAACTTATTAATAAATGAACTCTCACCGCTTGCCTTTGAAAGTGACTCAAGTTCGACGGCCATCGCCTCTGCCTTAAGGAAATCTGTATTCACCAGATGGCCAATCACTTTTATGGTTTTGCGCATGATTTCTCCATGCGCTGAGTCCTCACCGGCAAAGTGGGACCACTTTATAAGTAGATCGCCCCGTCCGATATCGGCCATTTCTCGAAGATTTGACTTAAACATCTCTTTAAAGAACTCTCTGTCTTCTGATGCAAAGGCATGGTTCAGTGCCTGAGATGGTTTATTCCGCTCTAAGAAGTGTGCAGCCAAAAGTGAATGGGTCATCTTCGCGATCTTTACGTCACTCTGAGGAATTTGAGTTAAAGCCTCATAGACGAGGGGATTAAATCTAAATGTGCGGTTCGTTGTTGCTGATGCAGTGATGAAAAGTCCATCGGTCACTAATTTATTTAGAAAAGATTCTGAATACTGTTCGCCTAGTATCAGCAAAGCAATTTCATTATCAAACTCTTCGACTAATGATAATTTTAGAATCATGTTGCGATGATTTTCGCTCAAAAAATTATAAGCATCCAAAGCCAAAATGTTTAATGGGTTTACATTCGCAGTTATTGCATCAGAGAACTTACTATGGGCATTGCCTTTACCAATATTTCTACACATTAGCTGCACCGCTGCCGGCCAGCCATTACAAAGCTTTAGCTCTGCCGCATTTCCAGTCTCACTCAAATCCACATTATTTATCAATGCAACAGCAGCCACCTCTGAATCTGAAAACTTTAAATCCTCACTTGTAATCAACGTTAAATTACCTAACGAGGCATAGCGAGACAAACTCGTATCTAATGTATTTCGTCGGATGATAACGATATGTACGTTATCGGGAACGGCATCAATAAGTAGTTGGCGAAATGGCAAGATTCCTTCATGCACGCCACGGGCAAAATCAATAACAAAATTGACCTCACCAGGATAGGCACCCACTATTTTTACTAGATCTTTAATTGAACTTGCATTCCTTGAATTATCTGAATTTGTACTTAATGATTTCCAGTGCGGAATAAACTCTTCAATTCCATCGACGAGGTGCTCTTTAAATTCTTCGAATGAGTCGTTGATATCTGCCGTGTACCAAATTGTTGGTCGCGCACTTGTTTGGACCCACTCAGAGACCAGCGTCGTTTTGCCATATCCTGCTGGAGCTACAACAAGGGTTGCCCCTGGAGTTTGATCCTCAAAGAGCGAAAACAACTCTTTACGCGAAAGAAATGAGTTCGAGATCGCCGGTGGGTGAGAGCGGGGAAGTCTCACCCCTCCCAGGTCAGTTGGCTGCGTTCTCATGGCATAAGGGTGGGGTATCCCCCCCTTATTTTCAACTTTCCCTCACCCCGTATGGGGTGAGTAGGTGGGGCTATTTATCGGAAAGGGCGCTCAATGCCCAGAGAATTGCAATGACATCTATGAACTCTTGAGCAAGTGCGCCTTCACTCGCGGTAGAGATACCGGCAGCGCCGGCGAGCATGACAAGGAATGAGAGAGACATACCTATTGCAGCGGCTTGA
This sequence comes from Candidatus Planktophila sp., assembly GCA_964200985.1. Taxonomy (GTDB): domain Bacteria; phylum Actinomycetota; class Actinomycetes; order Nanopelagicales; family Nanopelagicaceae; genus Planktophila. Next base: position 302 of record CAXNCU010000063.1, on the reverse strand, counting down.
ATGGCCTTGCGCCTAGAAACCTGTGCGATCTCAATAGCTTCAACTAAATGCCCAATTGAATCCTCGACGATCACGACATCGGCTGCCTCACTTGCAGCCGTTGCTCCACGTGCACCCATTGCAACGCCGACATGTGCCATCGCCAAAGCAGGGGCATCATTTATTCCATCACCTACAACAATGACCGTTCCTTTAGACGTGCTCATCAAATTTTGAGTGATATCTAACTTGTCCTGTGCACTTACGTGTGAATAAATCTCGGTAATTCCAACAGAGGCTGCGACCTCTTGAGCCGTTGAATC
>CAXNCU010000062.1:0-5957 GCA_964200985.1 Candidatus Planktophila sp. | reverse complement strand
GGGTAGTCAACAAATACGAAGGCATTGCGCTTTGTCTTTACAAGTGCTGCTGCCTCTGAATCGTATGAAGCTGCGCCTGCATTCCAAAGTACAGTGCCACCAATGTGGCCACCGTTCTTGATCCATGCACGCTTGAATGCTGTTGCAAGACCAGTACCAAATGAGTTATTGATTGCACCAACAGTTACCCATGAATTATTTCCATAAGCCTTTGAAATAGCCTTTACTAGGGCTACGGCCTGTAGAAGATCTGATGGGTATGTACGGAACAAAGTATCGTTATCTTTGAATGTAGTAAGAGATGGTGATGAAGCTGCAGATGCAATTCCAATTACGCCAGATGTTGCAGCAGTAACTGTGCCAACTTCAAGGGACGCACCTGATGTAAGTGAACCAATAATGAAGTTAACTTTGTCAGACTTTGCAAGCTTTGTTGCTGCCTCACGTACTACAGATGGCGCATCAGAGACTGAATCCTCTTGTGCGATCATTTTACATGAACCGGCTACGCCAGCTGCAGTCATTGCTGCCTGAACCGATGTAACACCGAAGGCTGCTGCATTTGCTAATCCAGTGCCGTATGAAGCAAAGCCAGCACCTGACATTGGCTGAACAGTTCCAACACGGATGTCGACGCCTGCAGCGTTAGCTGGGACGGTTGATACAAAAAGCGCCGCTGCCGCGACTGCGACAGTAGCGAGAACTAAACTTTTATTCTTCTTCATTGTGCAGCTCTCCTCGAGGGTGATTTGTGCCTAGATAATTGACGGTCGTCAAATAACTAAGCAAGTATGCACGTAGAATCTCAATAAATAAAGGTCAGCACTCAGTTAATTTTTGGAGCGTTTTCCGAAGTAAATCCCTACAATTTCTGGGTCCACCGCCAGCGCAGCCCCTGGCCCCTCATGGCGATTCTTACCCATGTCGAGAACGTACCCGTAGGTTGAGATTTCTAGGGCACGCCTAGCATTCTGTTCGACCATCAAAATCGTTACACCACTGTTATTAATCCGCACCAACTCATCAAATAATTGATCTACAAGGGCCGGAGCCAGGCCTGCCGATGGCTCGTCCAGCAACAGGACATCCGGGGCAGACATTAGCGCTCGAGCCAATGCCAACATCTGACGCTGGCCTCCTGAGAGCTGACCGGCCCGGTCCCTCTTTCGAGAGACAAGATCGGGATACCTTACGTACATACTGTCTTTAAGCTCTTCAAGAGTTTTGCCTGACTCAGGAATATAGCCAACATCTAAATTTTCATCGATTGTCATACCAACAAAGATGTTTTCAATCTGAGGAACGTAACCAATCCCGATTTTCGAGAGGTTGTATGGCTTAGTCCCAAGGATGTTGACCTCTTTGCCATCGCGCAGAATCGTTGCACTGCCAGATGTCACCTTAGCAATACCAAAGATTGCCTTCATGATCGTTGATTTGCCAGCGCCATTTGGTCCAACGATAGTAACAATTGATTTCTCAGGAACTTCAATATTTACTCCGTTAAGAATTTTGATATCTCCGTAGCCACCTTCGAGATTAGAAATCTTCAATAATGCTTGGCTCATGATGTTGCCTTTCTTGTTCCAAGGTAGGCATCAATGACGGCTTGATTTTCATAGATAGAGTTTGGTTTACCCTCGGCAATTACTTTACCCTCGGCCATTACGATAACTCGATCCGAAATATTCATGACCGTCTCTAAGTCATGTTCTATGAGTAGAAATGTGAGGTGATGCTCGGTTCTTAGAGCATGTAAAACTTCCAATAACTTCTCAACCAAGGTTGGATTTACTCCGGCAAAGGGCTCATCGAGAAGGAGCATGACGGGATTTGCCATCAACGCTCGGGCAAGGTCAAGAAGTTTTCGCTGCCCACCTGAGAGAATTCCAGCATACTCATGGGCAAATCTTTCAATTCCTATCTGCTGCAGAAGTTCCATGGCTCGGTTACGACATTGCTCTTCATATGCTCGTCTAGCCTTTGGATTAAAGAAGTTAACCAAACTGTCTCCTGGATTATCCTGACCACCTAGCATTAAATTATCTAAAACACTCATGCGCTTAATAACCTTAGCGCCTTGGAATGTTCGAATGATTCCGCGGTCGGCAATCTTATGTGGCAAAAGTCCCTGAATTTCCAAGCCTTCAAAGAGAATCGTGCCGGAATTTGGCTTAATTGCACCGCTAATTAAGTTGAACAGAGTTGTTTTGCCCGCTCCATTTGGACCGATTACCGAAGTAACACTTCCAACTTCAACATTTAGAGTTGCACCATTTACTGCTCGTACGCCACCAAAAGAGATCGCGACATCTTTTACTTCAAGAATTAGATTATTCAAGGACCATCTCCTGACGTTTTCCAAAGATTCCTTGAGGACGGCGCATCATAAGAATAATGAGAACGATTCCAATAATCATTATTCGAATATAAGCTCTCTGCGATGCATCGAAAGTAGAAAATGGCCAGAACGTAAAGAAGCGAGTTCCACCGTAGAGGAATCCAAAGAATATTGCCGCGAAGGGAAGACCTTTTACCTTCGTAGCCCCACCTAATATCAAAATCATCCAGCCGTAGAAAGTTACGATAGTAAGGAAATCATCGGGTGATAACAATGAAGACTCTAGCGCCCAATAGATTCCGGCGATCCCACCGATTATTGAACCTAAAATTACCGCTTGGAGACGGAATCTGAAGACATTCTTGCCAAGGGCTGCAGGGACTTCATCATCTTCTCGTGTTGCCCGGAGAACGCGTGCCCAAGATGTTCGTTCGATACGGGAGACGAGGAATAAAAGAATGCCAAGGGTTGTCCAAACAATTATCGCCATTACAAATTCACGATCTGCGATTTCACCAAATATAGGAGTCAAAATCTCGCGTGCGCGATTCATGATGGAGTCCCAGGTATCGGTATATGACGGGTAGTTATCTCCAATGACCGGAATAGCTAAAGAGCCTTGCACGCCACCCGTTAGGCCGTCAGAGTTATAAATGACGTAGCGAACGATTTCTGAGAAAGCGATACTAACGATCGAAAAATAGTCGCCCCTAAGCCGAAGGGTAGTCAATCCCAAAAAGGCACCACCAAGAGCGGCGACACCAACGCCAGTTGCCGCAGCAATCCAGAAGTTAATTCCATGCGAGATAACTAAAATCGCCATTGTGTACGATGACAAAGCCATCATTCCTACGTGACCAAAATTCAGTATGCCGCCAACGCCATATTGCACTTGAAGGCCCAGCGCGAAAATTCCATAAATTCCAGACATTGTAAGAATGAATATCCAGAAGCCTGGTTGCATGAGTGCAGTCATTAGATTTTCCTCGCCTTCACTCCGAAAATTCCTTCTGGCTTAAATAGCAAAACAACTACAAGAACTGCAAAAGCGACAACAGGTTTATAAGTAGATGGTATTCCTCCCAAGAGCGCATCCCACGTAGAGAGCTCCATGACGACACCCAGAACAAAACCGCCAATCAGCGCCCCGTAGGCATCTCCAATAGTTCCAAGGACAACTGCAGCTAAAATCGAAAGTAGTAGATCAAGACCCATTCCATTGGTGAATTGGCCTTGAACCGTTCCTTGGAAGACACCCGCAAGCGCGCCGAAGGCACCGCTTATAGTCCACGTAGCAATAATCACTCGATCAACGTTAATTCCTGATACGGCCGCTAGAGAAGGATTGTCAGCATAAGCACGCATATTCTTTCCAGTAGTCGACTTCTTAATAAATAGTGCAATAGCTGTAATTGCAACAGAGGCCGAACACAAGACTATTAATTGAGCTTGCGCAATTTGAGCTCCTAGGAATTCAAAGGTTTTTATCTGGTCGATTTCAAATTTTCGGCTGTTACTGCCAAATGTAAGCGCGATTGCCTGACGAAGAACGAAGGCGATTCCCGTTGCCACAAGAAATAAGGCAAGCATTCCAGCACCACTTTTGCGCAGTTTGCGCCAGAGAAAGAATTCGAGAATCAAAGATACGACGACTCCGATAATCATAGAAATTATTACGGCAACAATAAAGGGCAGGTGCCTGTCAACTGCCAAATAGACAGTTGTGAATGCACCTAAAGTTAGGAAATCGCCAGCTGCGAAATTCACTAAACGCAAAACGGAGTAAACGAGTGAGATGCCTAATGCCGCAATTCCAAAGATAGAGCCCTCGACCAAACCGTTAAAGAGCAATTGAACAAACTCAGCCACGCATCAACCTCACTCTTCTAAGGATTTTAAGGCCCAATAAAATTAACCCGGCCAAAGATACCTAAAATCACATGATTTGTCTGTACGTGCCTTACGATATTTGACGTGGATAAAGCCAGTGAAAGCGACATGGAGCTTTTTGATTTACGGATTGTTGTAGATCGAATTGAGGGCAGATCCGTCTGCGGGTTAAGCGTAGGAGATTACTTCGAAGTAACTAATAGCGCTGAACTACGTATCCCTGAAGGTAAACATTTCTGCATGTACGCCATACAGGCCGCCATGCCATTGCTACCTGCCAAACAACGTCAAATGCCTGCCAGCGATTGGCTAGAGACCGACTCTTTTGTAGCATGCCCTGATCCAGATGAGAGAGTCGTAATGCGCATTGAGCGAACTAGAAAAGTTAAACTTAGTTCAGGTGATTTAACTTAGTTATTATTTGTGTGCATGATTTTGCGATGTTTTTCCGAATACCTCTCTAAATCGTAGACAGGTCCGGTCGGCCCCTTTGATTTAGACAGCACCTCATCGATGGCTTCTAGTTCTTGGCTTGTGAAAATAATCTGAGGTATTTTCACGTTTGAATCAATGTGCGAGATATTTCGCGCGCCAACTATCACGCCTTTCACGGCTGGGCGCGCAAGAACCCACGCTGAAGCAATGGTTCCAATATCTGTCTCATGGCTATCGGCAATATTTTTACACACACGCAAAAGTCTTTGGAAGAGCTCCCATCCGCCGAACTCTTCGATAATTATTTGATATTTAACATTTGATCGCGTTTCTACCTGAGTCGGCTCTGCTGCGCCTAAGAACTTCTCTGAAAAGAACCCTCCGGCGACTGTGCCGTAACAGAGTATTCCAATCTCATTTTCCTTACAGAACTGGCCCATACCTTGCTCTGCTCTGCGATCTAACATCGAGTATTGGATTTGATGGCTCGCTGGTTTTAATCCAGCGTTAACCATCTCTTCAAGACGAGCTAAATCAAAATTGGTGATTCCCACATTTCTAATCTTGCCAAGCTCCTTGAGCCCGAAGAGAGCTTCCATTGCAGCCAGGTAGTGACGATCTTCATATCTCCACCAGTGAAGTTGAACCAGATCGACCTGATCAACACCCAGGCGTGCCAGAGAGCGGTTAACAATGCTTATTGCATCTGAGCTATCGAAATCCTTTAAGAATGTCTCATTCGGAACATACTTGGTGTGAAGCTGAACGCTCGAGCGGGCATTAATCCCAATCTCTTTGCTCAACTCAACTAGAGTTTTTCCAACTAACTCTTCAACTCCTGTATAGATATCACCAAAATCAAAGGTAGTTATTCCAGCTTTAATAAAAGAAATCATGTCTGAAATTGCCGCTTGTTCTTGAATCTCAATGTTTAATGAGTGACCAGAACTCAACTGCCAACCACCCTTTATTACAGGTGAGATTTCATATCCAGCAACAAGTTCACGTTTCTTCATTGAATAACCGCTTCAACTTCTATCTCAACTAAGTAATCGCTGCCGATAAGCTCGGCTTTGAACATTGTATTTGCTGGGCGAATATCGGCGAAGCGGATTCCATGGACTCGAGCTATTGGTTCCCAGTTCTTTAAGTCGCTGACAAAGATTCGTGATCGAACCACATCGGTTAGTTTTGCCCCTAATGATTCAAGAGATGCCTCAATTTTATCGATTACAAAATGCGTTTGTGCAACAGGATCATTTACTCCCACAGAGATTGATCCATGTGTTGC